>JAEWNY010000055.1 GCA_023461075.1 Pseudomonadota bacterium
CCGAGGGCCGAGATCGAGGGCGAGATGGGCGACCAGCTCCCCGGCCTGCAGGCGCGCCTGATGAGCCAGGCCCTGCGCAAGCTGACCGGCAACATCAAGCGCAGCAACTGCCTGGTGATCTTCATCAACCAGCTGCGCATGAAGATCGGCATCATGATGCCGGGCCAGAGCCCCGAGACCACCACCGGTGGCAACGCGCTCAAGTTCTACGCCTCGGTACGGCTGGACATCCGTCGCATCGGCGCGATCAAGAAGGGCGACGAGATCATCGGCAACCAGACCCGGATCAAGGTGGTGAAGAACAAGATGGCCCCGCCGTTCAAGCAGGTCATCACCGAGATCCTCTACGGCGAGGGCATCAGCCGCGAGGGTGAACTGATCGAGATGGGTGTCAACGCCAAGCTGGTCGACAAGGCCGGGGCTTGGTACGGCTACGACGGCGAGCGGATCGGCCAGGGCAAGGAAAACGCCCGCAACTACCTCAAGGAAAACCCGCAGATCGCCGCCAAGCTGGAAGGCCAGCTGCGCGAGATCCATATCCCGGAAGAAGCCTCGCGCGAAGAGGCCAACGGCGCTGACGACGAGGCATGAGTCATCCGCCCGGCGACGATGCAGGCCCTGGGCGCCCGCGTCGTCGTCGGGCAACCTCTGAACCCACCCCGGGCCAGCGCGCGCTGGCCTTGCTCGTTCGTCGCGAGCATTCGCGCAAGGAACTGACACGCAAACTTCGATCCAGAGGCGTGGAGCGAAGCGAGGCCCAAGCTGCGGTCGATCGCATGGCCGATGCCGGCTGGCAGAGCAACGAGCGCTTTGCCGAACAACTGGTGAGAAGCCGTGCGGCGCAAGGGCATGGGCCGATCCGGATCCGCGCCGAGCTCGCCACCCATGGGCTGGATGACGCATCGATCCGCGCCGCGCTTGAGGGCGATGGTCAGGGCGAAGCGCACGACTGGCGCCGGTTGGCCTGCGAACTGGCCCGGCGCCGTTTCGGCCAAGAGCTGGCGGATGATCGCAATCTGCAACGCAAGGCCGGCGAATTCCTGATCCGCCGCGGCTTCACCATCGAGCAGATGCGCCGAGCCATTGGGCCCTGCGCCTTCGACGACGATTTCGATTGAAGCAGCGCTGCAGGCGAAATCCCTGCCTGGCCAATACGAAGGCTATCGCCGCCATTCGCCGTGGCGATTTCGCCTCGTGAATCGCCCCTGTTAATCTAGGCATTCCGCTTGTCGGCTGCCGGTCGCGCGCTCATTCAAAAGGTGCGCGTCGTGGCCTGCCTGACGCCTGAACCTGCTCATCCGGTACCCCATGAAGACCACCGCCGACATCCGCCGGGATTTCCTCGACTTCTTCGCCGCCCGCGGCCACACCATCGTGCCGTCCGCGTCGTTGGTGCCGGGCAACGACCCCACCCTGCTGTTCACCAACTCCGGCATGGTGCAGTTCAAGGACGTCTTCCTCGGCGCAGAGAAGCGCAGCTACGTGCGCGCGGCCGATGTGCAGCGCTGCCTGCGCGCGGGCGGCAAGCACAACGATCTCGATTCGGTCGGCTACACCGCGCGCCACCACACCTTCTTCGAGATGCTCGGCAACTGGTCGTTCGGTGATTATTTCAAGCGCGAGGCGATCGGCTGGGCCTGGGAATTGCTGACCGAGGTCTGGAAGCTGCCCAAGGAACGCCTGCTCGCAACGGTCTACCACACCGATGACGAATCCTTCGCGATCTGGCGCGATGTCATCGGTCTGCCGGAAGGCCGCATCATCCGCATCGGCGACAACAAGGGCGCACCGTTCGCCTCGGACAATTTCTGGCAGATGGCCGACACCGGCCCCTGCGGTCCGTGCACCGAGATCTTCTACGACCACGGCGAGCAGTACGAAGGCGGCCCGCCCGGCTCTCCGGACGAGGACGGCGATCGCTACATCGAGATCTGGAACAACGTCTTCATGCAATTCGACCGCGCCGCTGACGGCACGCTGACGCCGCTGCCTGCGCCCTGCGTCGATACCGGCATGGGGCTGGAGCGCCTCGCCGCCGTCCTGCAGGGCGTGCACAGCAACTATGAAATCGACCTGTTCCAGGTGCTGATCAAGCATGCGGCGGAACTGACGGGCACCGGCGACCTCGGCAACAAATCGCTGCGGGTGATCGCCGACCACATCCGCGCCGCCAGCTTCCTGATCGCCGATGGCGTCCTGCCCTCCAACGAAGGTCGCGGCTATGTACTGCGCCGGATCATCCGGCGCGCGCTACGGCATGGCTGGATGCTCGGGGTGAGCCAACCGTTCTTCCATCGGCTGGTCGAAACGCTGGACGGCTTGATGGGCGAGGCCTACCCGATCCTGCGCGAGCAACGCGCGACCGTCGAGCGCGCGCTCAAGGCCGAAGAAGAACGCTTCGCCGAGACCCTGGATGCGGGCATGCGGATCTTCGAGGATGTGGCCTCGCGCAGCGGCGGCACGATTCCCGGCGCCGATGCGTTCCGCCTCTACGACACCTACGGCTTCCCGCTCGACCTCACCCAGGACGTGGCGCGCGAGCGCGGGATGGCGGTGGATGTCGCCGGGTTCGATGCCGCCATGCAGCAGCAGAAGGACACCGCGCGCGCCGCTGGCAAGTTCGGAGCCGGGCTGGTGATGCCGGCCGACCTCGCCGCACGCCTCACGCCAACGCAGTTCCTCGGCTACGACGCCTGCGAGAGCGGAAGCCTGGAAATCGTCGCGTTGATGCACGGCGGCAAGCCGGTCGAGTCGGTGGAGGCCGGCGACGACATCGTCGTCATCCTCGACCGCACGCCGTTCTATGCCGAATCCGGCGGGCAGGTCGGCGACACCGGCGCGATGGATGGCGTCGAGAGCCGTTTCACCGTCAGCAACACCACCAAGCTGGCGGGCCAGTTCCATGCCCACGTCGGACGGCTGCAGTTCGGCCGCTTGACGGTCGGGGATCACGTGCATGGCGCCATCGATGCAGACCGTCGCGCTGCTACGGTACTCAACCACACCGCCACCCACCTGCTGCACGCCGCGTTGCGACAGGTGCTGGGTACCCATGTCCAGCAGAAAGGATCGTTGGTGGCGCCCGACCGACTGCGCTTCGACTTCTCGCATTTCCAGCCGGTCAGCGCCGATGAACTCGCCGAGATCGATCGCCGGGTCAATGCCGAGATCCGCGCCAACCATGCCGGCGAAGTGCGCAACATGGCGATGCAGGATGCCCTCGACTTCGGCGCGATGGCGTTGTTCGGCGAGAAATACGGCGAGCAGGTGCGCGTGTTGAAGTTCGGCGACGGCTCGATCGAACTCTGCGGCGGTACCCACGTGAATCGCACCGGCGACATCGGCCTGTTTAAGATCGTCTCCGAAGGCGGCGTCTCCGCCGGCGTGCGCCGCATCGAGGCGATCACCGGCCAGGCCGCGCTGGACCATGTGGCCGGCGAGGAAAAACGGCTGGATGAAGCCACCCGCTTGCTCGGTGGCACCCGGGCCGAGATCGGCGAAAAGCTGCGCGCGTTGATGGATCGCCAGAAGCAACTCGAACGCGAACTCGAATCCTTCAAGGCCAAGGCCGCCAGCAGCGCGACCGGCGACCTTGCCTCCCAGGCACTCGACATCGGCGGCATCAAGGTGCTGGCCGCGCGCGTGGAGGGTTTCGATGCCAAGGCCTTGCGCGAGGCGATGGACCAACTGAAGCAGAAACTGGGCGATGCCGTCATCGTGCTCGCGGGCGCGGATGGCAACGGCAAGGTCGCGCTCGTCGCCGGCGTCAGCGGCGCTGCGCAGGGCAAGGTCAAGGCCGGGGAACTTTTGGCCGACCTCGCGCGTCAGATCAATGGCAAGGGCGGAGGCCGACCCGACATGGCCCAAGGCGGCGGCGAGGACGGCCCTGCCCTCGCCTCGGCGCTGGCCGGGGTCGCGGACTGGGTTGCAGCGCAGCTTGCTTGAACACCACCCACCACACCGATGACTGCGGCGGAATGGATCGTTCCGGTCACGGATCCACGACAAACGAATTTTTAAGTACCCATGTGCCAGTGTCTGCCTTTATGCTGAACACGTTGCGATGCATGGACAACCCCGCCAAGGCGGGCCAAGGGAGAGGGCGATGCTGATACTCACGCGCCGCGTCGGCGAGACACTGATGATCGGTGATTCGGTCACGGTGACCGTGCTGGGCGTGAAGGGCAACCAGGTAAGGGTCGGCATCACCGCCCCGAAGGATGTCGCCGTTCATCGCGAGGAAATCTACAAGCGGATCCAGGATGGCGATGAAGCCGCCGAAGATGGAACCGCCGCGGGTTTGCCCGCGAACGCCTGAACGGCTATCCTACGCGGCAGGCGGCGTCAGCCGCCTTTGACGTTCCGGAGAGTTGCCCGAGAGGCCGAAGGGGCTCCCCTGCTAAGGGAGTATGGGGTCAAAAGCTCCATCGAGGGTTCGAATCCCTCACTCTCCGCCAGTCATGAGCGTATTCATGGTGTTGACGTAGCAACGCGCTTTCACCATAATTCCGCTCCTGCCGCGCGCCCGTAGCTCAGTTGGATAGAGCACCAGGCTACGAACTTGGGGGTCGGAGGTTCGAATCCTTCCGGGCGCGCCATTTGATGAAAAGCCGATGCACACGCATCGGCTTTTTTCTTGCGCGATGTGCGCCCGTAGGATTCCCGGCCTTCGCGCACAGCGCTCAGGCGCTCGCAAGCCGCACGAGGCGATGCCTCGCAAGCGCGGCGGCTCGCCCTTCCGGGCGCGCCATTTGATGGAAGCCGATGCACACGCATCGGCTTTTTTCTTGGCCGGTCGTTGCAGACCCTCATGCGCCGCGAAAAGAAAAGCCCGCCGTGAGGCGGGCTTTCGGTTTCGAATCCAACAGGCTCAAACGAACGGATCGAACGGGTCCTGCAGCACGATGTTAGCGTCGCGGTCCGGACCGGTGGAGACGATCGCCAACGGGCAGCCGGCCAGTTCCTCCAGCGCGCGCAGGTAGGCACGCGCCGCGGGCGGCAACTGCTCCCAGTCGGTGATGCCGGCGGTGGATTCCTGCCAGCCCGGGAACTCCAGGTACACCGGCGTGCACTCTTCCCAGCCCTTGGCGTCGAGTGGCGCGTACTCGGTGCGCTTGCCGCGGTATTCGTAGGCGATGCACATCTTCAGCGTCTCCATCCCGTCGAGGATGTCGAGCTTGGTGATGCACAGGCCGGTGATGCCGTTGATCGCCACCGCGCGCTTCAACGCGACGATGTCCATCCAGCCGCAGCGGCGCGGACGTCCGGTGGTCGCGCCGTATTCCTGGCCGCGATCGCGGATGCCCTGCCCCACTTCGTCATGCAACTCGGTCGGGAACGGGCCGCCGCCGACGCGTGTCGCGTAAGCCTTGGCGATGCCGAGCACGTAGTCGATCGCATCGGCACCCACGCCGGTGCCCGCATACGCGCCGCCGACGGTGGTGTTGGACGAGGTCACGTACGGATAGGTGCCGTGGTCGATGTCGAGCAGCGAACCTTGCGCGCCTTCGAACAATACGTTCTTGCCCTGCCGGCGCAGGTCGTGGAGGATGCCGGCGACATCGGCCTTCATCGGCTCGACGTATTCGCCGAACGCCAGCGCCTCGTCCAGCGTCTGCTGGAAGTCGACCGCATCGACCTTCAGGTAATTCGTCAGCACGAAATTGTGGTAATCGAGCGCCGCGCGCAGCTTCTCGGCAAGCTCGTCGGGATAGTGCAAGTCCGCCACGCGGATGCCGCGACGCGCCACCTTGTCCTCGTAGGCCGGGCCGATGCCGCGGCCGGTGGTGCCGATCGCCGACTTGCCGGCGGCCTTCTCGCGCGCCTGGTCCAGGGCGATGTGGTACGGCATGATCAGCGGCGTCGCCGGGCTGATCTTGAGCCGCGAACGCACCTCGACGCCGTTGCCTTCCAGCTCGGCGATTTCCTTCTGCAGCGCGCCCGGGTGCAGCACCACGCCGTTGCCGATCAGGCACAGCGCGTCGTCGCGCAGGATGCCGGACGGGATCAGGTGCAGCACGGTCTTCTTGCCGCCGATCACCAGCGTGTGGCCGGCATTGTGGCCGCCCTGGAAGCGCACCACCGCGCCGATGTCCTGCGTCAGCAGATCGACGATCTTGCCCTTGCCTTCATCGCCCCATTGCGCGCCCAGTACGACGACCGACTGACCCATTTCACCTCTCCAGACGTGGGAAAAGCCGAGGCGAGCCCCGGCTTTCGTGAATTGTACGGGTTTGCGATGAAGATCGCGACGTCAGCGGTCGTTGCGCAGGTATTGCAGGAACGGATCGTTGCGATCCAGCACCAGCACCGCATTGCCGTCGCGGAACGAGGCCCGGTACGCCTCCAGGCTGCGCTGGAAGGCATAGAACCCAGGGTCTTTCTGCGCCGCTCCGGCGTACAGGCGGGTGGCCTCGGCATCGCCCTCGCCGCGCAGCTTCTGAGCGTCACGCTCGGCCTCGGCCAGCACCACGGCCTGGTCGCGATCGGCCTGGCCGCGGATCGCCCGCGCCTGCTCCTCGCCCTCGGCGCGCAGGCGGCTGGCCACCTGCTGGCGCTCCGCGCGCATGCGGTCGTAGACCTGCCCGATCACCTCGCTGTCGGTCGGCAGGTCGATCTGCTTGAAGCGGATGTCGACGATGCGCATGCCCAGCCCCTTGGCTGCATCGTTGATCTCGGGCAGCTGTTTCTCGATCAACTCGCTGCGGTGGCCGGAGACCAGCTGCTTGAGCGTGCGCGCGTTGATTTCGTTGCGCAGCGAATTCTTGATGATGGGCTCGAGCCGGGCAATCGCGCTGCGCTCGTCGCCACTGGTTGCGCGATAGAACGCGGCGGCATCGTCGATGAAGCCGATCGCCACGAAATCGACGCTGACGTCCTTGCGTTCAGAGGTCAACGAACGCTCCGGCGAGAATGCATTGGCCGAGAAGCGCTTGTCGAAGACGCGCGCGGATTCGATCAGCGGAACCTTGAAATGCAGGCCCGGACCGATATTGCTGCGTGCAACGCGGCCCAGGTTGAGCACGATCGCGGTCTGGCCCTCGCGCACGACGTAGAACGAGCCCATTGCCAGCAGCAGCGCGACGACGACGAGCGGCAGGATGCGGGTAGTGATCGAGTTCATCAGCGGCCCTCCGTGTTACGCGGTTGCCTGCCAGGACGGGCGCTGCCGGCTTCCTCGGTGGCCGCTTCGACCACCGGCACGGTGGCGGCGGGCACGGCCGCGTTTGCAGTGCTGGCCGCCGCCTGGCCTTCCATCGGCACGTAGATCAACTGGCGGCCATCGCCACCCACCACCTTGCGGTTCTGGGTCAGCACTTCCTGCACGGTTTCCAGCCACAGGCGCTTGCGGGTGACCTCCGGCGCAGACTTGTACTCCTGCACCACCAGGTTGAAGCGTTCGGCATCGCCGGTCGCGCGGGCGATCTTGGCGGTCTTGTAACCCTCCGCCACGGTGCGGACGCTGGCCGCCTGGCCACGCGCCTCGGGCACCACCTTGGCGGCATAGGCGCGCGCCTCGTTGACCAGTCGCTCGTTCATCTGCTGCGCGCTGTTGACTTCGTCGAAGGCCGGCTTGACCTCTTCGGGCGGGCGCGCGTCCTGCAGGTTGACCTCGGTCACCGCAAGCCCGGTGCGGTAGGCATCCAGCGAGGCTTGCAGCGCCGTCACCGCCGCGCTCGACAACGGGCCGCGCGCGTTCAGGGCGGTGTCCAGCGTGCTGCGACCGATCTGCTCGCGCACGGTGCTGATCGCAGTCTGCTCGAGCACCTGCTCGGCATCGCGGGTACCGAACAGGTATTGGCGTGGATCGCGCACATTGTATTGCACGTTGAAGGAGACGTTGACGATGTTCTCGTCGGCGGTCAGCACCGGCACGGTATTGCTGTAGGTGCGGACCTGGGTGGCCTGCACCTTGCGCACGGCCTCGATGGGCCACGGCAGCTTGAAATTCGGGCCCGGCTGCATCGTCCGCACGTATTGGCCGAATCGCAGCACGACGCCGCGGTCCTGCTCCGCGACGAGGGTGAAGCTGGAGAACAGCAGCCACAGCGCCGCCGCGATCGCCAACCAGCGCAGCGGCGAGCCGCCGTCGAAGATGCCACGGAAACGTTCCATCAGCGCGTCGAAGGGATTGCCACCGCCGCCGCGCGGCGCGCGCGGGTTGGGCGTGGGATTGCGCTCGTTGTCACCACCACCGGGCTTGTTCCAGGCCATGCCTGCTCCATCTGGGCCCGTGTCGCATCGCGAGGCGTACAGGCGTGAATAGGTCTAGACTCGATTCTAACGGCCCGCCGCGATCGGCGCCCGCCCGCACTAGATGGGGTCAGTGCCGCCTTCAGGCAAGAGCGCCCGCAATCCAGCCGCATGCGGCTCACCCAGCAGGCGGCGCGCATCGCTTTCGGGCAGGTCGATGTCGAGCCGCCAGCCCGCCTCGTCGTGCGTCTCGGCGCGGATCGCACCGAGTTCGTGCAACTGCGAACGCAGACGTGCGGCATCGCTCGGCAGCTCAAGGGTCGTGACGATCCGGCGCATTCCGAACAGCTGCGCAAGTCCCTCGCGCAACGCGTCCAGTCCGATGCCATCACGCGCCGAAACCCAGACGCGCGGCTGCGCGTCCTCGGCGCGTTCGAAACGCGGCGTGGCCGCCTCCAGCCGGTCGATCTTGTTGTAGACCAGCACCTGCGGCAGGTCGCCGGCGCCGATGTCCTCCAGCACCGCATCCACTTGCGCGATGCGCTCCTCGCGCAAGGGATCGGCGGCATCGACCACGTGCAGCAAGAGGTCGGCTTCGCGTGCCTCGGAGAGCGTGGAGCGGAACGCGGCGACCAGTTCATGCGGCAGGTCGCGCACGAAGCCGACAGTGTCGGCCAGCAACGCGTGCCCTCCTGGGAGATCGATTCGGCGCACGGTGGGATCGAGCGTGGCGAACAACTGGTCGGCGGCATAAGCCTCGGCGCCGGTCAACGCGTTGAACAGCGTCGATTTGCCGGCATTGGTGTAACCGACCAGCGCGACGCGCGGCAACGCGCTGCGCACCCGCGCGCGGCGCATCTGCGTGCGCTGCACTTCGACTTTTTCCAGACGTTTCTGCAGCTGTTCGACGCGCTTCTGCAACAGACGGCGATCGGTTTCCAGCTGGGTTTCACCGGGGCCGCGCAGGCCGATCGAGCCGCCGCGCTGGCGCTCGAGGTGGGTCCAGCCGCGCACCAGCCGTGTCGCCAAATGCTTCAACTGCGCCAGTTCGACCTGCAACTTGCCTTCGTGCGAATGCGCACGCTGGGCGAAGATATCGAGGATCAGGCCAGTGCGGTCGACCACGCGCCGCTCCAGCGCGCGTTCAAGGTTGCGCTCCTGCACCGGCGAGAGCGGATGGTTGACCAGTACCAGGTCGGCACCGATCGCATCGGCCGCTGCCTTCACTTCCGCAAGCTTGCCGCTGCCGATCAGGGTGGCCGGGTTGGGGCGGTCGATGCGCGCGGTCGCCAGATGCAGCACCTGCGCGCCGGCGGAGCGCGCCAGCTCGGCGAACTCCTCCATCACTTCGTCTTCGGGCACGCTGCCGCGATGCGGCTGGATCAACAGCGCGTTCTCGCCTCTCCTGGAACGGTCGAACAACTCCACCTGCTACATCCCTTTTTCATAAACGATGCGCTGGCGGAAACAGGTTTCCTGCATCAGGCATCCATCTGCGGCGAGGACAGCGCATCGTCGTCCTGAGCGTCCTGCACGTCCTGCACGTCCTGCGGCGATTGCACGTAACCGCCACCCGGCCCCATGCGCACGTTGCGCGCCGGCACCACGGTGGAAATAGCATGCTTGTAGACCATCTGGCTCACCGTGTTGCGCAGCAGGACCACGAACTGGTCGAAGGATTCGATCGTCCCCTGCAGCTTGATGCCGTTGACCAGGTAGATCGACACCGGCACGCGCTCGCGGCGCAGCGCATTGAGGAAGGGATCCTGCAAGGATTGGGCTTTCGACACGTCTTTCCCCTTGTTCTTGTTTGTTGTTGTTTTGATGTTGCCAAGCCGGCCCCCACTTGGCCGGACACCCGAGTTTATCGCACCAGGCGCGTCACGTCGGGATGAAGCGACAGACCGATTCAGCCAAGCCAGCCGCATCGGCCTGCGGATCGAACCACAGTGCATCCAACTGGCCGCGCAGCCAGGTCAGCTGGCGCTTGGCCAACTGGCGGGTGGCGAAGATCGCGCGATCGCGGAACCGGGCGGCATCGGTCGTGCCATCCAGATGCTCCCAAGCCTGGCGATACCCGACCGCCCGCAGCGCCGGCAAATCGAGCGGCGCGGGATGATCTCGCAGCTGCGGCAAGGCGCGCAGGCCGCGCATTTCGTCGAGGAACCCGGCGGCCAGCATCGCGTCGAAACGGTGCTCGATGCGGACATGCAGGACCGCGCGATCCGCCGGCGCCAACACCAGCTTCAACACTTTGCAGGGCAGTCGATTGCGCAATGTCGCGCCTTCGCGTTGCCACTGGGAGATCGGCTTGCCGCTCAATCGCCAGACTTCCAGCGCGCGCTGGATGCGCTGCGGATCGGTGGCATGGATGCGCGATGCGGCTTCGGGATCAACCTCGGCCAATAGCGCATGCATCGCCGGCCAGCCGAGTTCGGCGGCTTCGGCAGCGATCTGTTCGCGCACGGCGGCATCGGCTTCCGGCATCGGCGCCAGGCCATTGAACAAGGCACTGAAGTACAGGCCGGTGCCACCGGCGAGGATCGGCAATTTGCCACGCGCGATGATGTCGTCGATGGCGACGCGCGCATCCGCCGCGAATTCAGCCGCCGAATACGCCTGCCACGGCTCGCGCAGGTCGATCAGGTGATGCGGGATCGCCGCACGTTCGGCGACGCTTGGCTTGGCCGCGCCGATATCGAGCCGCTTGTAGACCAGCGCCGAATCCACGCTGATGATTTCGCCGCCATAGCGCTCCGCGACCTGCAGCGCGAACGCAGTCTTGCCCGAGGCGGTCGGCCCCATCAGTGCGATCGCGGGCGGGCGGCGATCGCCGCGCATCAGTAGCCTGTCTGCGCCAATTCCGCCTTGACCGCATCATGGGTGGCCAACACCGCAGCCGATGGCGCGCGCGTGGCGAGGCTTGCGCCGATCGCCGCAAGCCCTGCGGCAATGAAGCCCGGCACGATCTCATACAGCGCGCTGCCGGCGTATTGCTTCCACAGGATGACCGTGGCCGCGCCGACCACGATCCCGGCAAGCGCGCCCCAGCCGTTCATGCGGCGCCAGAACAGCGAGAGCAGCACGACGGGGCCGAACGCCGCGCCGAAGCCCGCCCATGCGTAGCTGACCAGCCCGAGCACGCGGCTTTCGGGATCGCGGGCGATGAAGATGGCGACCGACGCGACCAGCGCCACCATCGCCCGTCCGACCCAGACCAGTTCGCGCTCGCTGGCCGCAGGCCGCACGAAGCCACGATAGAAATCCTCGGTCAGCGCGCTCGAGCACACCAGCAATTGGCAGGACAGCGTGCTCATCACCGCAGCAAGGATCGCCGAGAGCAACACACCGGCGATCCACGGGTTGAACAGCAGTTCCGCCAGCTGGATGAAGACACGCTCCGGATTGGCGCTGACCGGACCGGCCTGCCCCGGATGGCTGGTGAAGTACGGAATGCCGAAGAAGCCGACCAGCACCGCGCCGAGCAGGCACAGCATCATCCAGGTCATGCCGATGCGTCGCGCCTGCGGGATGGTGCGCACGCTCTCGGCCGCCATGAAGCGGGCGAGGATGTGCGGCTGGCCGAAGTAGCCAAGCCCCCATGCCAACGCGGAGACCACTGCGATCGCGCCACCGGCACCGATCCACGCCAGTTTCTCGGGCGCATGGTGCGAGGTGATGGCGATGCTGGCCTGCGGCCCGCCGACCGCGACCATCACGATCACCGGCGTCAGGATCAGCGCGAAGATCATCAGGGTCGCCTGCACGGTGTCGGTCCAGCTCACCGCGAGGAAGCCGCCGATCAGCGTGTACGCGATCGTCGCAGCGGCGCCCCACCACAGCGCCTGTGCATACGGCATCCCGAACACGCTTTCGAACAGGCGCG
>JAEWNY010000056.1 GCA_023461075.1 Pseudomonadota bacterium
GCGCGCAGCTCCTCGCCGTTGAACAGCGGCATGGCCTGGCCCGGGTCGAAGATGAAGGGGATCCCGGCCTCGTGGAACTCCTTCGCGTTCTGCAGCATGCCCTCGTAGCCGTCGGGGCTGACGATGCCGATGGTGACGCCCGGCACGTCCTTCACGTGGTTCTCGTACGACCGCATCATCGCGCCGGGATGGAAGGCGGTGATCTGGTTGTTGTCGTGGTCGGTGGTGATGAAGGCCTGCGGGGTATAGCTCTCCAGCAGCTCCTTGACGCATTCGAGCGGGATGCCGAGTGCCTCGAAGTGGGCTCGATAGGGCCCGAAATCCTGTCCCACGGTCGCCATCGGCAACGGCTTGCCGCCCAGAAGATGCAGGTTGTAGGCGATGTTGCCGGCGCAGCCGCCGAACTCGCGACGCATTCGTGGCACCAGGAAAGACACGTTCAGGATGTGCACCTTGTCCGGCAGGATGTGGTTCTTGAACTGGTCCGGGAAGACCATGATGGTGTCGTAGGCCAGGGAACCACAGATCAGGACGGACATCGGCAAGCCTCTACGGGAGCCCGTCTAGGTTACCGGTCCGGCCGGTGGATGGCCATCGGAAGCGTGCGGGAATAACGATTCGAGAACGCGTATAGGACGGTTTTTCGCTAGACTGGCGCGCTTATCCGCCCCCTCACACGCGAGCCCCCGATCCGATGTTCAAGAAGTTGCGCGGCATGTTTTCCAATGACCTGTCCATCGACCTGGGCACGGCCAACACCCTGATCTACGTCCGTGGACAGGGCATCGTCCTGAACGAGCCGTCGGTGGTCGCGGTGCGCCAGGACCGGATCTCCGGCGCGGCCCGTTCGGTGGCCGCGGTCGGCTCCGATGCCAAGATGATGCTGGGCCGCACGCCGGGCAACATCACCACCATCCGGCCGATGAAGGACGGCGTCATCGCCGACTTCACCTACACCGAGGAGATGCTCAAGTACTTCATCAAGAAGGTGCACAAGAGCCGTTTCCTCAAGCCCAGTCCGCGCGTCTTGATCTGCGTGCCCTGCGGCTCGACCCAGGTCGAGCAGCGCGCGATCCGTGAATCGGCGCTGGAGGCCGGTGCCCGCGATGTCTCCCTGATAGAGGAGCCGATGGCCGCGGCGATCGGGGCCGGCATGCCGGTGACCGATGCCTGTGGCTCGATGGTGATCGACATCGGCGGCGGCACCACCGAGGTCGCAGTGATCGCGCTGAACGGCATCGTTTACTCGCAATCGGTGCGCGTGGGTGGCGACCGCTTCGACGAGGCCATCATCAATTACGTGCGCCGCAACCATGGCATGCTGATCGGCGAGGCGACCGCCGAACGGATCAAGATGGAGATCGGCTGCGCCTATGCCCAGCCCGAGGTCCGGACCATGGAGATCTCCGGCCGAAACCTGGCAGAGGGCGTGCCCAAGGTCATCACCATCAACTCCAGCGAGGTGCTGGATGCGCTGCGCGAGCCGCTGGCGACCATCGTCGCCGGGGTGAAGCAGGCGCTGGAGCAGACCCCGCCGGAACTGTGCGCGGATGTCGCCGAGCGCGGCATCGTGCTGACCGGTGGTGGTGCCCTGCTGCGCGACCTCGACAAGCTGATCTCGCAGGAGACCGGCCTGCACGTGATCGTCGCCGACGACCCGCTGACCTGCGTCGCCCGCGGTGGCGGTCGCGCGCTGGAGCTGCTCGACAAGCACGGCAACGAGTTCTTCGCCCACGATTGAGCATCGACCGGCCCCGCCATGCGCGGGCCACGCGGCCCGAGGGGAAGCCGCATCCCGCCATCATCGCCGTGCCCATCCGCCGCATCCCATAGACCGACCCCGTGCCTTCCTACCCAGGTTCCGCCGCCTCCCGCCCGCAGGACATCGCCGGCAGCCTGCGCCTGCTGGGTTATCTGGCGCTCGGGGTGGCACTGGTGTTCATGGACGGCCGGATGGGTTGGCTTTCGCAGCTGCGGCAGGCATCCAGCCTTCTGGTGCAGCCGTTGTGGCAGGTGGCCGGGTTGCCGGCGCGGTTGGGCGATAAGGTGCGCAGCGATGCGGTCACGCGCAACCAGCTGGCCCATGACAATCGCGTACTGCGCAACGCGCTGCTGATGTCCGGCGCACGCGTCGCGCGGCTGGAATCGGCCCAGGCCGAGAATGCGCGATTGAAGGCGCTGCTGGGCGTGATGGAGCAGGGGCGGGTGGAGGTGCAACTGGCACCGATCCTCGACATCGACCTGGACCCGACGCGGCAGCGGCTGGTGCTGGATGCCGGCAGTCGGCAAGGCGTGCGCCTGGGCCAGATGGTGCTGGATGCCGGCGGCCTGCTCGGACAGGTGATTGAAGTGCAGCCGGGCACCGCCACGGTGCTGTTGCTGACCGATCCGGATCACGCGGTGCCGGTGGAGATCGCGCGCAACGGCGTGCGGCTGGTCGCCTACGGCCATGGCGATGGCATCTCGCTCGGCAACATCCCGCGCAGCGCCGACGTCCAAGTCGGTGACGTGGTGCAGACCTCGGGCTTGGGCGCGCGCTTCCCGCCCGGATTCAAGGTCGGCACGGTGACCGAGCTGGAGCCGGATGACAGCCGCGCCTTCCTGGTGGGCTCGCTGACGCCGGCGGCCGGGCTCGATCGTGGTCGTGAAGTGCTGTTGCTGCGCGAGGTGAGGGTGGCGCAGCCGCCGACCACGGCTGCCGAGGGGAGCGCGGAGCAAACCCAAGCCTCGGCGTCTCCTGCGCCATCGCCAGCAGCTGCCGGCGGCAATGCGGGATCTGCCGCTTCTGCCCAGTCGGCGGCATCAACTACTGTCGCCCCGGGGACCCGGCCTGCTTCGACTGCGCCGAATGCGTCCACTGGCGCCACGCCGGAGCGGGGCCGATGAAGCGCGGCGATGTCGGCTATGGCTGGATGTGGGCCAGCGTACTGCTCGCCTTGCTGCTCGCACTGGTCCCGTTGCCTGCCCCACTGGATGCGTTGCGGCCGTACTGGCTGGCCTTGCTGATGGCGTACTGGGTGCTGGAAAGCCCCGAGCGCGCGGGGCTGGGCTTTGCCTTCCTGTCCGGTTTGCTGGCCGATCTGGCGACTGGCGCCATCCTCGGCGAGCAGGCGCTGCGGATGGTCATCCTCGCCTTCATCCTTGATCGCTTCCGCACCCGCCTGCGTTTCTTCCCCATCTGGCAGCAGGCGTTGGCGATCGGTGCGTTGCTGCTCAACGACCGCATCGTCGCGGCAGTGATCCGCCTGATGGCCGGCGCGCCACAGGCCGAGGCGGCCACTTGGTTGTCGCCACTCAGCGGCGCTCTGTTGTGGGGGCCGCTGTTCCTGCTGATCGATGCGCTGCGCCATGGGCGCAGGCGGGGCTAGGGCGATGTGGGGCGGCGGCCGCCGGCTGGTCAAGAACCGCGCGCTGGAAACCGAGCAGTTCCGCCGCCGCGCGATATTCGGCTTCGCCATCGTCGCGTTGTGCCTGCTGGGGTTGGCCGCCTGGTATTTCCGCCTGCAGGTGGTGCAGCACCAGCGCTATGCGTCGATGGCAGAAGCCAATCGAATCAAGCCGCGCCCGATCGTGCCCGGTCGTGGATTGATCTACGATCGCAAGGGCCGCGTGCTGGCCGACAACATTCCGGCCTTCCGCCTGGACGTGACCCCCGACCAGGCCGGCGATCTCGACGACGTGCTTGCGCGCATCTCGAAGATCGTCGCGTTCACCCCCGAAGATCTCGAGGCCTTCACCGAGGCCCGCAAATCCGCGCGCGGACATCGCCCGATCACCCTCAAGCTGCGCCTCTCCGAAGAGGAGATCGCGCGCTTCGCGGTCGATCGCTGGCGCTATCCCGGCGTCGACCTGATCCCGTATTTCAGTCGCGTCTATCCCTACGGCGACCTGTTCGCGCACATCGTCGGCTATGTCGGCCGCGTCGATGCCAAGGACCGCGAGCGGCTGGACGAAACCGCCGCCGCCTTCAGCCACATCGGCAAGACCGGCCTTGAACGTTATTACGAGGACACCTTGCGCGGCAAGGTGGGCTACGAGCGCATCGAGACCAATTCCGATGGCCGTGCGATCCGCACGCTGGGCGTGGTGCCGGCGACGCCGGGCGCGGACCTGCGCTTGTCGATCGATGTCGACCTGCAGCGCGCGATGGTCGCCGCGTTCGGCGAGCTGGAAGGCACCGCGGTGGCGGTGGATCCGCGCAACGGCGAGATCCTCGCGATGGTCAGCCTGCCTTCGTACAACCCCAACCTGTTCGTCAACGGTATTTCCCACGCCGACTACAAGGCGCTCAACGACAATCCGTCGCGGCCGCAGTTCAACCGCGCGGTGCTGGGTGGCGTGGCGCCCGGCTCGACGATCAAGCCGATCCTTGGGCTCGCCGGCCTCGACAGCGGGACGCGTATGCCAGAGGACAAGACGCTCTCGACCGGCATGTTCTACATCGGTGGGCAACGCCGCGGTTACGGCGACTCGCATCGTGGGGGCCATGGCTGGACCGACTTGCGCAAGTCGATCTACGCATCGGTCAATACCTATTACTACAAGCTGGCGCTGGACATGGGGATCGAGAAGTTCGATCGATACATGGACCTTTACGGCTTCGGCAAGCCGACCGGCGTGGATCTGTCGGGCGAGATCGGCGGCATCCTGCCGTCGCCGGAATGGAAAAAGAAGAATGCGCCCAAACAGGGGCCGTGGTATCCGGGCGACACCGCGATCAGCGGTATCGGCCAAGGCTTCTGGAAGGTGACGCCATTGCAGTTGGTGCAGGCGACCGCGATGCTCGGCAACGGCGGCTGGTTGCGCCGGCCGCACCTGGCCAAGGACAGCCGCAAGGGCTTCATGGCGCCGTGGGAGCCGATCCCGCAAGCGCCGGCGAAGCGCATCAGCCAGAACAACGGGAATTTGGAAGCGGTGCGCGAAGGCATGATCCTGACCGTGCACGGTCCGGGCACGGCGACCAACATCCGCTACGGGCTGGACTACCAGATCGCAGCCAAGACCGGTACCGCGCAGGTGGTGAGCCGACGCGGGCATGCGGCGGTCAATCCCAAGAGTTTGCCGATGCACCTGCGTCATCGCGCGCTGTTCATCGGTTTTGCGCCGGCGCATGAGCCGACGATCGCGGTAGCGGTGGCGGTCGAGGGCGGCGGTTACGGCGCGTCCACCGCGGCGCCGATCGCGCGCAAGATCCTGGATGCGTGGATCGACGGCAAGCTGCCGGAGGGAGTGGAGGCCGATGCCAGCGGTGATGCCAGCATCGCCATTGGGCAGGAGCCTACGGCGACGGCACCTACGGCGACACCGACCGAACCGGCAACGGTGCCGCAAGCGCCATCACCCACCACGCCTGCACGGGGCGGCCCGCGATGAACCCGTTGCTGCGCTGGTTGTCGGAAATCGTCCTGCGCCTGTTGCGCACCATCGACTTGCCGCTGCTGGCGGCATTGTGCGGGCTGATGGCGGCAAGTCTCGCGGTGCTCTACAGCGCCGGCGGCGAAAGCATGGGCTTCGTGCTGCGGCAGGGCGCGCGCTTCGCCGTGGGACTGGGGGCGATGTGGGCGCTTTCGCGGGTCACGCCGCAGCTGCTGCGCGCGGTCTCGCCGTATGCCTATGCGGTGTCGATCATCCCGCTCATCCTCGTGCTGTTCATCGGCACCGGCCGCCACGGCGGCCACTGGATCAACCTCGGCGTGTTCTATTTCCAGCCATCGGAGTTGATGAAGCTCAGCCTGCCGATGATGCTGGCCTGGTACCTCGACCGCCGCGTGTTGCCGCCGCGTTTTCCAACCGTGGTCAGCGCGCTGGCGATCATCGCGCTGCCGGTCGCGTTGATCCTGCTGCAGAAGGATTTCGGTACCGCGATGCTGGTGTTGGCGACCGGCGCCTTCGCGCTGTTCCTGGTCGGTCTGTCGTGGTGGTGGTTCGGCGCCGCCATCGCCGGCGTGGTGGCGATCGCGCCGATCGCCTGGTTCTGGCTGCTGCGGCCGTACCAGAAGGGCCGGATCATGACCTTCCTCGACCCTGAGAATGATCCGCTCGGCGAAGGCTGGAACCTGATGCAATCGAAGATCGCGATCGGTTCCGGCGGCTGGTTCGGCAAGGGTTGGGGGCAGGGCTCGCAATCGCACCTGGATTACCTGCCCGAGCACACCACCGATTTCGCCTTCTCGGTGTTGTCGGAGGAATTCGGCTGGGTCGGCGTGGTCGTGGTGCTCGCGCTGTACCTCTTCGTCATCGCGCGCTGCCTGTGGATCGCCGCCGAAGCGCGCGATGGCTGGTCGCGGATCATCGCCGGCACGCTCGGCCTCGCCCTGTTCGCCTACGTGATGGTGAATGGCGCGATGATCTCCGGCCTGTTGCCGGTGGTGGGCGTGCCGATGCCTTTCATTTCCTACGGCGGCACCTCGGCGGTCGCGCTGCTCGCCGGCATGGGGCTGGTGATGTCGGCGGGTGCGCACGGGCGCCGTGGCGGCAAGGGCTGACGCAGCGCGAAACCGCACCGGTGCTGAACGCATGACCCGCCGTGCAAGCTCGGAAAGCGTGCAGGCGCGTGCTAACCTCGCGTCGATGATTCGACGTCTCTCTGCCCCCGCAGTGCTCGCACTGACGCTCGTCCTGGCCGCCTGCGCGACCCCGGTCCCGCCGCCGCCAGCCGCCACCGCGCCATCGACTCCGCCGCAGCGCCAGACCGGCGTGCCGCTGCCTTCGCAGCCCGCCGAACGCCCGGTCGCGCCGCCATCGGTCACCGATCCGTCGATCCCGCGTGCCCAGCGCGAAGCCGCCTTCGTCGACTACACCGCACGCACCTATGGCGTCGATCCGGCCTACATCCGCAGCGTGCTCGGGCAGGCGCAGTTCCAGCAGCGCATCATCGACATCATGTCGCGCCCGGCCGAGGCGGTGCGCCCGTGGAAGGATTACCGGCCGATCTTCCTCAACGATGCACGCATCAATGGCGGCGTGGCGTTCTACCGCGCCAACCGCGCCGCGCTCGACCGCATCGCAGCTGACACCGGCGTGCCGGCCGAGTACATCGTTGCGATCATCGGCGTCGAGACCCAGTACGGCGGCAACATGGGCAGTTATCGCGTGCTCGATGCGATCTACACGCTGGCCTTCGGCTATCCCAAACGCGCGCCGTTCTTCGCCGGCGAGCTGGCACAGTTGTTCGCGCTGCAGAAGGCCGAGCCGCAACTCGACATCACGCAGTTGAAAGGCAGCTATGCCGGCGCGATGGGCATGGGCCAGTTCATGCCATCCAGCTACCGGCTGTGGGCGAAGGATGGCGATGGCGATGGCCGCCGTGACCTGTTGACCCACAAGCCCGACGTGTTCGCATCGATCGCCAACTACTTCGTCGTGCACGGCTGGCAGCGCGGGCAGCCGGTGGTGGCGCGCGCCGAGAAGGATCCGAACCTGCCGGAGTGGACGCCTGAAACGGTGGAGCCGGTCCATTCGCTCGCCGCTATCGAGGCGAAGGGCTATCGCCCGCTGCGCGGCGAGCCGCAGCGCGAAGGCGCGACCGTGATCAATTTCGAGGGCGCTTCCGGGCGCGAGCACTGGCTCGGTTACGGCAACTTCTACGTGATCACCCGCTACAACCGCTCGCCGATGTACGCGCTGGCGGTGCACCAGTTGGCGCAGTCGATCCGCGCCCGAGCCGACGGGCGATGAGGCTTCGTAACGGGCTCATCCTGCTCGTAACCTGCACCGTACTGGCCGCCTGCGGCACGGCGCCGAAAAAGACCCAGTCATCGACCGATGCACCCAAACGCGTCGATGCCGGCGCACATGCCACCCGGCCGGCGCAGGCATCGGCCACTACCTCGCCTTACGCGCCGGCGCAGGAGGACCTGTCCAAACGCGGCAACTATGTCGCCGGCGGCCTGTACGCGCCGGGCGTCAAGGACACCGTGCCGGACTACATCCCCAACGTCGACGCGATCCCGGAACCGGAGGTGCGCACCGAGCCGCGTTCGCGCTACGGCAACCGCTCGCCCTATGCGGTGCTCGGCAAGTCCTACACCGTGCTGGACGACCACAGCGGTTACGTCGAACGCGGCACCGCCTCTTATTACGGCAACAAGTTCCATGGCCGGCGCACCTCCAGCCAGGAGGTGTACGACATGTATGCCTTCACGGCCGCGCATCGCAACCTGCCGTTGCCCAGCTTCGCCCGCGTGACCAACCTCGACAATGGTCGTTCGGTGGTGGTGCGGGTCAATGATCGCGGCCCGTTCCACGGCAACCGCCTGATCGATCTCAGCTACGCCGCCGCGGTCAAGCTCGGTTATCGCGAACGCGGCACAGCGAATGTCGAAGTGCGCGCGCTCGATCCGGGCGAGCAGGCCCATGCAGGGCAATTGCTCGCCGCCGCGCAGAGTGCTCCCGGTGATGCCAAGGCAGAAGCGGCATTCGCCGCCCAGGTGGCAACCAGCAATGTGCCGGGGGGCATCGCGCTGGCGCCTGCCGAGCGGGCCGATGGCGAATACCGCTTCGACATGCGGCAGAACGGCAAGGTGATGACCGCCGACGAGTTCGAGGCCTGGATGCGCGCGCGCCGGGTGCGGGTGGCGACCGGCAAGCCCGGTACGCCCGATCCGGTTCCGCAACAGGCACCGGCGCAAACGCCGCCGGCGATCGAGGCCGCTCCGGTTTCCGCCACCGCAGCGCCGGACGTGGCCGGTGCGCGCTCCAACGCGATGGTGGTGCCGCAACCGGCGGCACAGGCAGCAATGCCGGCCACGCCGGCGGCCATGCAGGCCGGAGGCGTGCAGTTGCAGGTCGCCAGCTTCGCCAGCATCGACAATGCCGAGCGTGCCCTGTCGATGCTGCGGAGCGCGGGTGTCCAGGGCGCCCGTTTGCAGGATGCGAATGTCGGCGGCAGGCGCATCTGGCGCCTGCGCGTCGGCCCGCTCGCTGCCGACGCGGTGACGCCGCTGGCATCGCGCATCGCCGGCCTGGGCTTCGGCCAGCCGGCAATCGTTCGAGAATGATCCTTCCCCGATGACGCTTGCCGGCGCGAGACCGGCCCGAGACCCCGTGCAGATGACCGTGCAGATCAAAAAGACTTTCCTGCTCCCCGCCGCCCTTGCCACTGCCTTTGTCGGCTTGGCCGTCGCCCAAACCACGCAGCCCGTGACTCCGGCGCCGCCTCCCGCGGTCGCCAGCGGCGACCTGCCGATCCCGCCGGCCCCGGCGCCCAAGGTGTCGAAGGCATGGATCCTGATGGACTATGCGACCGGCCAGGTGCTGGCGGGCGAGAACATCGATGCCCCGTTGGAGCCGGCCAGCATCACCAAGGTGATGACCAGCTATGTCATCGCTTCGGAATTGGCCAAGGGCAAGTTGAAGGCCGAAGATCCGGTGATGATGACCGAGAACGCCTGGCGTTCCGGTGGCGCCGGCACCGATGGCAGCTACAGCGGCTTCGAGGTCAACAAGACCGCGCCGCTGGAGCAGATGGAAAAGGGCATGGTGGTGCAGTCCGGCAATGATGCGGCGATCGCTCTCGCCGAGCACGTCGCCGGCAGCGAGGAAGCCTTTGCCTCGTTGATGAACAGTCATGCGCAACGCCTGGGCATGAAGAACACCCGCTTCGCCAATGCCACCGGCCTGTCCGCACCCGGACACCTCTCCAGCGCACGTGACCTGGCGATGCTCGGCCGCGCGCTGGTCCATGATTTCCCCGAGGCGTATTCGTTCAACAGCCTCAAGGAATTCACCGTCGGCCCGATCACCCAGCCCAACCGCAACCTGCTGCTGTGGCGCGACAACTCGGTCGATGGCATCAAGACCGGCCACCATTCGGGGGCCGGCTACTGCCTGATGGCCTCGGCCAACCGTGGCGACCAGCGATTGATCAGCGTGGTGCTCGGCAGCACCAGCGAGGAACAGCGCGCGGTCGATTCGCAGGCGCTGCTCAACTGGGGTTTCCGCTTCTACGAGAGCCATCGTCTGTACGACGCCGGCAAGCAGGTCGCCACCCAGAAGGTGTGGAAGGGCCAGGCCGATGAAGTGAAGCTGGGTGTCGCCGAACCGCTGGTGGTCAGCCTGCCGCGCGGTCGCTATCCGGCGATGAAGTCGACGATCGATATCCCCAAGGTGCTGGTTGCGCCGATCCAGAAGGGCCAGAAGATCGGCGTGGCCAAGGTCACGCTGGACGGCAAGGAAATCGCCAGCGCGCCGCTGGTGGCGATCGAAGCGGTCGAGCAGGCCGGCTTCTTCAAGCGCCTGTGGCACGACATCCTGATGTGGTGGGATTCACTGTAGCGGGGCTTTAAGCGGCCCCTGTCAAAATTGACAGCTGGTCCAGGTTTTGCCGGCTCTCTTAAGGTTTTGATGCTGGTTGCTGCCTCACGCAACCGAACTTGAATCAAGGGGAGCACGGCCGTGAAACGGTTTTCTTTCGTACTGTTGGTGTTGGGCGCGCTGCTTGTCTCGCTGGCGGCAGGTGCGCAGGAGGTGTCCTTCCGCAATGGAGTCATCACCGGGATCAGCCCGATCCAGATGGCCGCCCAAGGCTCACAACGGCAGAGTGCCACCAAGAGCGCCGCCGGACGTGCCTTCGGTCGTTCGCTCGGTCGGTTGGCAGGACGCGCAATGGCCAAGGTCGGTGGCGGCGAGTATGCGGGTGATGCTTATGATGTGGCGTCCGGCGTGGCGCAGGATGCGGTGGCCGGCAATGCCAACCAGTCCGGCGCCACCATCATGGGCGCGATGGTGATCGTGAAGTTCGATGATGGCGGCGAAACCGGTTTCCAGATGCCTTCTGCCAACGGGTTACGCGTCGGGCAAAAGGTACGCGTGCTGGGCTCGGGGAGTGACGCGCGCGTCGTCCCCCGATAATCGCCGTCCAAGCGAGCCGGGAAAAAGCCGCCAAAAAGGCGGCTTTCTCATCTTCGCACCTCTCTGGCTTGGGCAGGCGACATCGCGCCCCCATAATCGGGGCATGAGCATCCAATCCGACAATCCCGAGCACGGGTTCCAGTTCCCGGGCACCTTCGAGATCACGGCGATGGGCCCGGCCGGCAGTGGCCTTGAGGAAGACATCCCGCGCCTGCTGGAGGGGGCCGGCCTCGACGTGCTGCGCGAGACGGTGGCAGTGCGCGATTCCTCCGGTGGCCGTTACGTCTCGATCCGGATCAGCTTCCGCGCCGATTCGCGCGAGGAATACGATGCGGCGCACGAGGCCCTGCGCGCCCATCCGGAAGTGAAGTGGACGATCTGAGCGACGCGCGGCCTCAATCGGCCTGTGCCAAGGCGCAGGCAATGCCGCGACATCGCACCATCGTCCGTGAGCTCGGTCGCCAGCCTTACGAACCGGTCTGGCGGGCGATGCAGGGCTTCACCGACGCGCGCGATGAAGCCACGCCGGACGAACTCTGGTTCGTCGAGCACGATCCGGTGTTCACCCTCGGCCAGGCCGGCAAGGACGAGCACGTATTGATGCCGGGCAAGATCCCGGTGATCCATGTCGATCGTGGCGGGCAGGTCACCTACCACGGCCCCGGGCAGATCGTGGTCTACCCGCTGCTCGACCTGAAGCGGCTCGGCATCGGCGTGCGCGATTACGTGTGCCGGATCGAACAGGCGATCATCGACACCCTCGGCGAGTGGAACATCGGTGCCCAACGCAAGGACGGCGCGCCGGGCGTCTACGTAAACGGTGCCAAGGTTGCCGCACTCGGCATTCGCGTGCGTCGTGGCTGCAGCTTCCACGGGCTTGCCTTCAACATCGACATGGACCTCGAACCCTTCAGCCGCATCAACCCCTGCGGCTACGCCGGGCTTGAAGTGGTGTCGATGTCGGACCTCGGCGGGCCGGGCGGCATGCAGGCAGTCAAGCCGGTACTGCTGGCGGAGCTGTGCCGACAGTTCGGTTTGGCGCCGGAAAACGCCGCCGCCCCGGATCTTCCCGGGCTGGCGGCCCGGCGCAACGCCGCCTGAGCGCGCGGGTGCGATAATGCCGCCATGAGCGAAATCCGCAGCATCCCCTTGTCGATGGTCGATGACGCCCCGGCCAGTCTCACACCGGGCGAGAAGCAGCTGGCCGGCGACAAGATCGGCCGCTCGCCGGTGCAGTTCGACGAGGCACCCCTCTTGCGCAAGCCGAGCTGGATCCGCGTGCGCATCCCGTCCGGCAATGCGGTGCAGCAGTTGAAATCCAAGCTGCGCGCCAACCGGCTGGTCACCGTCTGCGAGGACGCCAGCTGCCCCAACATCCACGAGTGCTTCAGCCACGGCACCGCGACCTTCATGATCATGGGCGAGGTCTGCACGCGCCGCTGCAGCTTCTGCGACGTCGCGCATGGTCGGCCGAAGCCGCTGGATGCCGACGAGCCGCGTCGGCTGGCCGAGACCATCGCCGACATGCGGCTGAAATACGTCGTCATCACCAGCGTCGATCGCGATGACCTGCGCGACGGCGGCGCCCAGCATTTCGTGGATTGCATCCGCGAAACGCGCGCGGCGGTGCCCGGCATCCGCATCGAGGTGCTGACGCCCGATTTCCGCGGCAAGGGCCGGATGGAGCGCGCGCTGGAGATCATGGCGGCCGCGCCGCCGGACGTGTTCAACCACAACGTCGAGACCGTGCCGGAGCTGTATCGGAACGTCCGGCCGGGTGCCGACTACCAGTGGTCGCTGACCCTGCTCAGGAAGTTCAAGGCGCAGCATCCGGACATCAGCACCAAGAGCGGCATCATGCTCGGGCTCGGCGAGACCATGGAGCAGGTCGAGGACACCCTGCGTGACCTGCGTGCGCACGATGTCGACATGGTCACCATTGGGCAGTACCTGCAGCCCTCGCCGGCGCACCACCCGTTGATGCGCTATTGGACGCCGGACGAATTCAGGCAGCTGGAGGAGTTCGGCTATGCGCTCGGCTTCTCGCACGTGGCCTCGGGGCCGATGGTGCGTTCGAGCTACCACGCCGACCGTTCCGCCAAGGAAGCGGGGATCGTCGCGGGCTGAGCGACTGGGCCAATCCGGCCCGCCGCGACGGGCGATCGCGCCGTTCATCCGCGCTTACGCACCCTTGGTTAACCTGAACCTGCGACCCGCTGGCACCGCGACCGAACTTCCTGCACTGTTCGGTGTCATAGCTTGGCGGGTAACGTGCCCGCCACATGGACGCCCGTGAGTTGATGATGAAGCTTCGCCACACCTTGCTTGCACTGGCCCTGGCCGCCCCGATCCCGTTCATCGCGATGGCCGATGGCGCGCGCCAGGCGGCCATGGCGCCGGTGGCCGCGACCGTCACCACGCAGGCGCAGGCCGATACCGCGGCGATCGTCCACGGACTGCTGTCCGACAGCCGTTATGCCTATCGACCCAAGGCACTTGACGCCCAACTCGGCGCCGAGGTGTGGAAGCGTTATCTCGAGGGCCTCGATCCCTCCAAGGTCTATCTGACCGCGGCCGACATCGCCAGCGTGCAGGATGGCCCGGCCAAGGCGGTCGGCGCGATCCGGGGCGGCGACTTCTCGCCGATGTACAAGCTCTTCGACCTCTACCGCAAGCGCGTGGGCGAGCGCGCCGAATACGCGCGCGCGCTACTGAAGCAGGACATCTTCTCCTTCACCGGCAATGACCGCTACGAATACGACCGCAAGGACGTGCCGTGGTCCGATGCCGCCGCGCTCGACACGCTGTGGAAGCAGTCGGTGCGCTCGGACTGGCTGCGCCTGAAGCTGGCCGGCAAGCAGCCGGACGAGATCCGCAAGACGCTGGACAAGCGCTACGCCAACATGATCACACAAGTGCGCGACCTCAACGCCGAGGACGTGTTCCAGATCGGGCTGAATGCCTACAGCAACTCCATCGACCCGCATACCGAGTACTTCAACCCGCGTGCGGCCGAACGCTTCAACCAGGCGATGTCGCTGCAGCTCGAGGGCATCGGCGCGCAGCTGCAGAAGCGCGAGGACATCGTCACCATCATGGAACTGATCCCCGGTGGCCCGGCCGCGCGCAGCGGCCTGCTCAATCCGGGTGACCGCATCGTCGGCGTCGGACAGGGCGGCGACGGCGCGATGGAGGACGTGGTCGGCTGGCGCATCGATGATGTGGTCGCCAAGATCAAGGGCGCCAAAGGCACGGTGGTGCGGCTGGACATCCTGCCGGCCGAGGCCGGCATCGATGCCAAGCCCAACCGCATCCAGCTGACCCGCGACAAGGTGGTACTGGCCGAGAGCAAGGCCAAGAGCGAGATCATCCAGCTGCCGGCGAGCGAAGGCGTGCCGGCGCGGCGGATCGGCGTCATCAAGCTGCCCAGCTTCTACCAGGATTTCGGCGCGCGGCGCACCCGCGATGCCGATTACGTCTCCGCCTCCGGCGACGTGGCGCGCCTGCTGCAGGAGTTCAACGGCGAGAAAGTCGATGGCGTGGTGGTCGACCTGCGCAACAACGGCGGCGGCTCGCTGGACGAAGCGGTGCGCATGACCGGCCTGTTCATCGACCAGGGCCCGGTGGTGCAGGAACGCCAGGCTGGCGGGCGCATCAGCGTGCGCAGCGATCGTGACGCCGGTGCGTTGTGGAGCGGGCCGCTGGCGGTGCTGATCAATCGCGCGTCGGCGTCCGCCTCGGAAATTTTCGCCGGTGCGGTGCAGGACTACGGGCGTGGCCTGGTGATCGGCGAGACCAGCTTCGGCAAGGGCACGGTGCAGGCGATGGTCGACCTCGACCGCGTAGTGCCGGACCGCAGCGACAGCCAGTTCGGCGACGTCAAGCTGACCGTGGCCGAGTTCTTCCGCCCCAGCGGCAGCAGCACCCAGCACAAGGGCGTGGTGCCGGACATCGCCTTCCCCTCGACGCTGGACACCGACGAGTACGGCGAGAGCACCTACGAGAACGCGCTGCCGTGGTCGAAGATCGCCGAAGCGCCGCATTCGACCTATGGCCAGTTCGCCGGGGTTCTGCCGGAGTTGAAGCGGCTGCACGATGCGCGTGTGCTGGACGATGTCGAGTACCAATGGCGGGTCGAGGACGCCGCCGAGTTCCGCGTCCAGCGCGAGAAGAAGTACATCAGCCTCAACGAGGCCGAGCGCCGTGCCGAGCGCGAGAAGGAGGACGCAAAGCGCACTTTCCGCCAGGCCGAGCGCAAGCGTCTGGGGCTTGCGCTCGATCCGCTGGCCGATGACGGTGGCGATGATGGTCTGCAGTACAACGAGCGCAACGTCGCCCGAGAGGCCGAACGCGAGAAGCTGGCCGAGAAGCTGCCGGACCCGCTGCTGCGCGAGACCGCGGCGATCCTGGGTGATGCCGCGCGCCTGCTTGATGGCGATCGCGCCTTGGCCGCGCAAGTGCTGCCGAAGTCGAGCGCGCCCGGCAACTGGGTGAAGTGATCGAAACACCATCGACATGACATGCGCCTGCAAGACGCCCGGTTCGCCGGGCGTCGTTGTTTCCGGACGCGCGAGAGCTGACACATGGCGCCATCGCATGGCATTGCAGCCACTAAGATGCGCGCATGGAAAAGCCTGAAGCCGATGCCCCGAGACCCCTGTACGTCGCGCTGGCGCTGGCCGCCGTCTACCTGATCTGGGGTTCCACTTATCTCGGCATCCGCTTCGCGCTGGAGGGCGGGTTCACGCCGTTCCTGCTCGGCGGCATCCGCTTCCTGATCGCCGGTGGCCTGATGTTCGCTTTCCTCGGCTTGCGTCGCGAGGCGGCGCCGACCCGCGCGCAATGGGCCAACCTGCTGCTGATGGGCACGTTGTTGCTTGCCTTCGGCAACGGCATGGTCAACTTCGCCGAACAAACGGTGTCGTCGGGTCTCGCTGCGGTCGCGGTGGCCTCGGCACCGATCTGGATGGGCCTGTTCGCGATGGCACGCGGCACCCATCCCACCCATGCGGAATGGCTGGGCATAGCGATCGGCTTCGTCGGCGTGGTCTGGTTGAATGCCGGTGGCGCGATGTCGGGATCGATGAAAGGCCTGGGCGCATTGCTGGTCGCTTCGATCGCGTGGTCGTTCGGTTCGATCTGGAGCCGCGGCCGCGACCTGCCATCGCCGTTCATGGCCGCCGCAGGGCAGATGCTCTGCGGTGGCGTGGTGATGGTGGCCATCGCGATGTTGACCGGTGAGCGCATGTCGATGCCGACCGACAAGGGCTTGGCCGCGTTCGCCTACCTGGTGGTCTTCGGCTCGATCGTCGGCTTCAGCGCCTACATCTGGTTGCTGCACCACGTGCGACCGACGCTGGCCTCCAGCTACGCCTACATCAACCCGGCGATCGCGGTGGTGCTGGGCGCTTGGTTGGCCGGCGAACGCGCCAGCGTGGCCGAACTCGGCGCGATGGCGGTGATCCTGGCCGGCGTGGTGGTGATCACGCTCGGCAAGGCGGGCAAGCCGAAGGGTTGATGGGCTGGGGAATCAGATCGCCCGCAACGCATCGGTCACCGGCATCCGCGCCGCGCGCAACGCCGGCAACAGTCCGCCGATGAGGCCGATGCCGAGCGCCCACTTCAATCCGCTCCACAGCAGCGCGGGCGACACCTTGAACGCGAACACCACCTGGCTGAAGTTGCTGCCGAGCGTGCTGACGCTGTAGTTGTTGAAGATCAACCAGGCCAGCAACCCGCCCAGCACGCCGCCGATGAGCGCAAGCGTCATCGTTTCCAGCATCACCCCGACCACCACCGGCATGCCGCGGAAACCGAGCGCACGCAGGGTGGCGATCTCGCGGGCGCGGCCGGCGACCGCCGCGTACATGGAGTTCAGCGCGCCGAACACCGCGCCGACCGCCATGATCGCGCCGATCACCGTGCCCAGCACGTCGATCAGCTTCTTCAGTCCGCTGGCCTGTTTGTTGTAGTACTGGCGCGTGGTTTCGGCATCCAGCTTGAGCCGCGGGTCTTCGTCGAGCGCGGCCTTGAGCGTCTTCAGCGAGCCCTTGCCTTCCAGCCGCACGGTGACCGATTGGTAGGCGCTGCGTTGGTAGGTGGCGGCGAGGGTGTCGGCATCGGCCCAGAGTTCGGAATCATGCGAATCGCCGGAGCGGAACACGCCGACCACCTCCCAGTCCTGGTTGGCGAAGGTCAGCGTGTTGCCGACCGACACACCACGGAATTGCGAGACCACGCCGCTGCCTACGGTCAGCTCGCGCTTGCCAGGCTCGAAGCGCCGGCCTTCGACGACGCGCACGCGCGGGCGTACCGTCCAGCCGGCGGCAGTGACGCCGCGGATCTGCGCGTTGGCATCGGAGCCGTCGGATTTGCTCGGCAGGGTCACCACCTGCGACAGTTCCGGCGAGGCCAGTGGCCGGCCCTCGCCATCGCGGGCGATACCGGGCAGCGACTGCATCAACACCGCCTGGTCGCGGGTGATGACCGAATTGGTCTCGGCCTGCGCACCGCCGCGCAGCAGGATGGCATTCCGATCGCTGCCGGTGCCCTTGAGCGTGGCGGAGAAGCCTTCGCCCATCGCCAGCATCGCCACCAGCACGCCGACCACGCCGGCGATGCCGACCACGATCACCAGCGATGCGCCCCAGCGTTGCGGCAGGCTGGACAGCCCGAGCCTGGTTGCCATCCAGGCGAGCCGCCCGCCGCGTGTCGTGGTCAACCAGATGACCAGACCAGCCACGACCAACGCGACGCCCTGCCACGGCAGCGCGATCCACATCGCAAGCAACACGATGATGGCGAGACCAAGGCCGATGTTCTGCAACCAGCGCGGGATGCGGGGTGTCTTCATCTCAACGCCCCGCCAACGCATCGACGATGTTGAGGCGCATGCCGCGCCACGCCGGCAGGAAGCCGACCACCGCGCCGATCACCAGCATCAGCGCGATGCCGAGACCCCAGGTGCCGGCCTGCAGCGAAGGCAGCTGGATCGCGCCGCCACTCATCGCCACGATCACCGGCACCAGCGCGTTGGCCACCCCCATCCCCAGCACGCCACCTACCAGCACCAGCAGCATCGATTCGGCCAGCACCAGCCACAGCACGCTGCGGCTCTGGAAGCCGAGCGTCTTCAGCACCGCGAGCTCGGGCACGCGCTCGCGCACCGCCTGTGCCATGGTGTTGCCGGTCAACAGCAGCAGGGTGAAGAACACCGCGCCCATGATCGCGGTGACGATGAGGCCGATGTCGCCGAACTGCTTGGCGAAACTCTGGTTGAACGCCTGCTCGGTCTGGGTCTTGGTCTCGTGCGAGGAGTTGGCGCTGATCGCATCGATCGCCTTGGCCACGCGGGTCGCGTTGGCGCCAGGCGCGAGTTTCACCACGTACCAGCCGATCTCGCCGCGCACGAACTGGTTGGCCTCGTCGAAATACTCCCAATGGAACAGCAGCTGCATTTCCTCGCCGCGGCGCTTGGCGTCCTTCATGGCGAAGGTGCCCATCAGCTTCACCTGCCAGGCGTTGCTGCCGTCCTTCTGCGGGAAGATGGTGGCCTGCAGCGGGATGTTGTCGCCGACCTTCCAGCCGAAACGCTTGGCCAGCGCCTCGCCGGCGATCGCTCCGGTGCGCTCCGCCCGCCACTTGTCGAGCACGCCCTTGCCGAAGTCGTACTCCGGGTACAGCGCGAAATAGTCCGGCGTCACCGTGAAGTTGGGGAAGAAGTTGCGCGGATCGCGATAGATGCCGCCGAACCAGGCACCGCCTTCGACCTGCTGCACGCCATCGACGCGAGCGATGTCGCGTTGTAGGGTCATCGGCAGCATCTGGGTGATCGACAAGCGAGAGGCCACGATCAGCCGGTCCGCGCCGGCCACGCTGCCGCCGGAGTTGAACGCGACGCGCACCGAATCGAGCAGGCCGAACAGCAGGAAGGCGGTGGCGACCGACAGCATCGTCAAGGCCGTGCGCAGCTTGTTGCGGAACAGCGCCGACCAGATCAGCGAGAAATACTTCATCGCCGTGCCGCGCGCATCAGTGCGCGCCGCCCTCGACCAGCACACCCTTGTCGAGGTGGATGGTGCGCGAGGCGTGCTCGGCGGCCTTCGGGTCGTGGGTGACCATGATGATGGTCTTGCCGTGGGTGCGATTGAGCTCGTTGAGCAGGTTGAGCACGTCCTCCGCGCTCTGGCGGTCGAGGTCGCCGGTCGGCTCGTCGCAGATCAGGAACACCGGGTCGGAGACGATGGCGCGGGCGATCGCCACGCGCTGCTGCTGGCCGCCGGACAATTCGTTCGGGCGATGGCCGCCGCGGTCGGCGAGCCCGACCAGGGTCAGCGCGATGCGTGCATTGCGCGCCCGTTGCGAAGCCGACAGATGCGTGAGCAGCAAGGGCAGCTCGACGTTCTTCTGCGCGGTCAGGGTCGGCATCAGGTTGTAGAACTGGAACACGAAACCGACGTGACGGCTGCGCCAGGTCGCCAGCTGCGCCTCGCTCATGCGGTCGATGCGCTGGCCTTCGATCTCGATGGTGCCGGCGGTGGGCGTGTCGAGTCCGCCGATCAGGTTCAGCAGGGTGCTCTTGCCCGAGCCCGAGGGTCCCATCAATGCGATGAACTCGCCGGCGGCGATGTCCAGATCGATGCCGTGCAGCACCGCTACCCGTTCCGGCCCGCGCTGGTAGGTCTTGGTGACGCCGCGCACCGCGACCAGCGGCGCGGACGTCGCCGCCGCTGTGGGCTCAGGCGTCGCCATCGGTCTCGTCGTCCTCGGCCTTGGCCTTGATGCGGCTGCCGTTCTGCAACGTGTCCGGTGGCGACACTACCACCGTCGCGCCGGCCTCGACTCCCGACATCACCTGCACGTCGGCATCGCCCATCTTTTCGCCGACGCTGACCGGCGTCATCGCCACCGTGTCCTTGTCGCCCACCACGAACACCACCGGCTTGCCATCGCGTTCGACCACGGCGGCGGCGGGGATGCGCACGCCGGCACGCTTGCCGGTGTCGCCGGGCTTGGCTTCCTCCAGGAAGCTGACCTTGACGCCCATGTCCGGGACGATGCGCGGATCCTTCTGGTTGAGCTTGATGCGCACCTTGACCGTGGCCTTGGCGCGGTCGGCGGTGGGAATGATGGCGATGACCTCGGCCGGGATCTTCCAATCGGGATAGGCGTTCAGCGTGGCCTCGACCGGCATCCCCGGGCGCACGCGGCCGATGTAGCTTTCGCCGACATCGACCTCGACTTCCAAGGAATCCATATCAACAATGGTGCCGATGCCGGTGCGGGTGAAGCCGCCGCCGGCGGCCATCGGCGAGACGATCTCGCCCGGCTGCGCGGCCTTGGCGATCACCACGCCATCGAACGGCGCGCGCACGATGTTGTTGTCCACGCCCTGCGCGGCGATGCGCAGGCTGCGTTCGGCAACCACGGTGTTCTGCCGTGCGGTCGCCAGTTGCGCGCGCAAGGTGTCGCGTTGGGCGATGGCCTGGTCGTACTGCGCCTTCGATACCAGTTGCTGGCGCACCAGTGCACCGAGGCGGCTGGCCTGGGCCTCGGCCTCGCGCAGTTGTGCCTGCAGGCTGGCGCCCTGGCTGCGCGCGGCATCCACCTGCGAACGGGCGAGGGCGCGTTGCTGCTCGGCATCGATCGGATCGAGCGTGGCGATGGTTTCGCCCTCGCGCACGGTCTGGCCTTCCTCGATCAGCACCTCGCGCACCCGGCCCGGCACCTTGGCGCTGACCGTCGCCATCCGCCGCGCGACGACATAGCCGGTCGCATCCAGCACCGAGGCATTGCCGCCGGCGCCAGGTGCGGTGGCGGTCGCGGTTTCGACCTCGACCGGGCGGTTCTTGCCCATCCACGCACCGACGGCGGCCAGCAGCACCAGCAACAACACGATGCCGCCGACGATCCACGGCCAGCGTCGGCGGGGTTGCGGCGCGTCGTCGCGATTGATGCGCAGCTCGCGCAGCAGCTCGGCATTGGCGTTCATGCGGTTTCCATGGGGCAGCGACCCGGCCACTGTAGCCGGTTCGGGTTTCGCTCCGCAGTGACAGATGTCATGTTCGATGGCTGATGCCGGCGACTGCCGCGCCTGCCGCCGTGGGTCGATCCTGCCTGCATCCCCGGAAGGAGCTCGCAGATGAACCTGGCCACGCCCGCTTTCGAACCCCCCGTTGCCCGCCTGTCGGACGTGCGCAAGGCCTACGGCGCGGTGCAGGCCCTGGACGGCATCGACCTCGACATCCGTCCGGGCGAAGTGCTGGCCCTGCTCGGCGCCAACGGTGCCGGCAAGAGCACGGCGATCTCCATCCTGCTCGACCTGACCCGCGCCGATGCGGGTGAGGTGCGGGTGTTCGATGTCGCATCCCACCCGCTCGCGGTGCGCCGGCGGATCGGGGTGATGCTGCAGACCGCGGCGTTGCCGGAAGCGAACACGGTGACCGAGCTGCTGGAGGCCGCCTGCGCCGCCTATCCCGATGCGTTGTCGCTGGACGAATGCCTGCGCATCGCCGGTCTGGACGCCATCGCGAAGCGGCGCTACGGGAAACTCTCCGGCGGCCAGCAACGCCGCGTGCAGTTCGCGCTGGCGATCTGCGGCCAGCCACGGCTGCTGTTCCTCGACGAGCCGACCACCGGCCTCGACATCGAGGCGCGGCAACAACTATGGGCAGCGATCCGCGGCCTGCGCGCAAGCGGCACGGCGGTCTTGCTGACCACGCACTATCTGGAGGAAGCCGAGGCGCTGGCCGACCGTGTGGTGGTGATCGACCGCGGCAGGCTCGTCGCCGAAGGCAGTGTCGATGCGATCCGCGCCCAGGTCTCGCGGCAACGCATCCGCTGCAGGAGCGCCGTCGATGTCGCGCAGGTCGCGCATTGGCCAGGCGTGCGTGATGCCGTACGCGATGACACGCATCTGGTGATCGATGTCGAAGACGCGGTACCGGTGCTGCGCCGATTGCTGGCCATCGACGCCGATGTCGCCGACATCGAGATCGTCCGCGCCGGCCTGGCCGAAGCCTACCTGGCGCTCACCCGCGACAACGCAACGGAGCAGGCCGCATGAACACCTTCGCATCTTCCGCATCACGTGCGCCTTCGCTCTTGCGCATCGCCTGGCTGGAAAGCCGCAACGAATTCCTTTCCAAGTGGCGCACGCCGATCTTCGCCCTGCCGACGCTGTTGTTCCCGGTGGTGTTCTACCTGATGTTCGCGGTGCTGATGAATCGCGGCAGCGCGTCGGCGGCGACTTACCTGCTGGCGACTTATGGTGTGTTCGGGGTGATGGGCGCGGCGATGTTCGGCTTCGGGGTCAGCGTGGCGATGGAACGCACGCAGGGTCTGTTGCGCCTGCGGAAGGCCATGCCGATGCCGCCATCGACCTACCTCATCGCCAAGCTCGCCAGCGCGATGCTGTTCTCGTTCATCATCAGCATGATGTTGCTGGCGATCGGGATCTTCGCCGGCGACGCGCAAGTCGATGCACTGCAGGCGCTGGCATTGGTCGGGATCAACCTGCTCGGCACGCTGCCGTTCGCGGCGATCGGCCTGTACATCGGCACCCGCAGCGGCGCCAATGGCGCGCCGGCGATCATCAACCTGGTGTTCCTTCCGATGGCCTTCCTGTCCGGCTTGTGGATGCCGCTGTCGATGCTGCCGGCGTGGATCGGCAAGCTCGCGCCGGTATGGCCCTCCTATCACCTGTCGCAACTCGCGTTGAAAGTGGTGGACAAGGATCTCGGACAGCCGGCGTGGCTGCATGTCGCGGTTCTGTTGGTGGTCACTGTTGTGTTCTCGATGCTGGCGCGTGCGCACCTGCGCGATGCCGAATGAAGCAGGAGAACGAGATGAAACGCATCGAATGGTTGGGAGCCGCGGTGTTGCTGGCAACGCTGGGTGGCGCGTCGTGGTGGTTGGCACGCGCGGATGCATCGGCTGGAACTGCTGTTCCTGCATCGATATCCAACAGCTTCGCGATCCGCGACGTGCGAGTGTTCGACGGCGAACGCGTCATCGACCAAGCCAACGTGGTGGTGCGTGATGGCCGGATCAGCGCCGTGGGCCAGGACGCGGCGATCCCGTCCGGCGTCGAGGTCGTCGATGGCCGCGGCAAGACCGTGCTGCCGGGGCTGATCGATGCGCATACGCATGATTGGGGCGAGGCCCAGCGCGACGCCCTGCGTTTCGGCGTCACCACCGAACTGGAGATGATGGGCGCTTCGCAATCGCTGGCCGGTTATCGCAAGCAGCGCGAGTCGCTGGCACGCACCGACCAGGCCGACGTGTTCAGCAGCGGGGCGGCGGTGACCGTGCCGGGCGGGCATGGCACCGAATATGGATTCCCGGTGCCGGAGTTGGAGGCGAAAGATGACGCGGATGCCTTCGTCGGGGCGCGCATCAACGAAGGCAGCGACTTCATCAAGCTGATCGTCGATGACATGCACGGCTACGGCACCGCGCTACGCATGCCGACGCTATCGCAGGCACAGGTCGAGGCCAGCATCGCCGCCGCAGGAAAACGCGGGAAGCTCTCGGTCGTGCATGTCGCGACGATGGAGGATGCGCGCCACGCGATCGACGCTGGCGCGAGTGGCTTGGCGCATATGTTCATCGACGAAGTGGTCGATGCCAGGTTGCTGGCATCGGCGAAATCGCACGATGCCTTCGTGATCCCGACGCTGTCGGTGATCGCCGGCTTCCAGCGCACGGGTGAGGGCGCCGCGCTGGCGGTGGAGCCGCGCTTCGAGTCCCGGCTGTCCTCGGCGCAGGTCGCCACGCTGCGCGCGCAGTTCCCGATGAGCAGCGACAATCCGTTTCCGGCACTGGACCGCGCGCTTGAAAGCACGCGGCGGCTGCATCAGGCCGGCGTCGAAATCCTGGCCGGTACCGATGCCGGCAATCCCGGCACCGCGCACGGCGCCAGCCTGCATGGCGAGTTGTCTTTGCTGGTGCGCGCCGGGATGACGCCGATTGAAGCGTTGCGCGCGGCGACATCCAGACCCGCGGCGAGGTTCGGGCTGAACGACCGCGGACGCATCGCGCCGGGGCTGCGCGCCGACCTGTTGCTGGTCGATGGCGATCCGATTGCCGACATCACCGCTACCCGCGCCATCGCCCATATCTGGAAGAACGGCTACAAGGTCGCGGCCAAGCCGACGCAGGCGAAGGTGCCGGCGCTCGCCGCCACTGACGTGCAGCTCTCCGACTTCGAAGGCGGCGATCTGGCCGTGCGCTTCGGCACGGCTTGGCAGGCGGGGAGCGACCAGTTCATGGGCGGCAAGTCGAAGGCGGGCGCACGCTGGCTTGACGGCGGCGCGAACGGCTCGAAAGGCGCGATGCGCATCGAAGGCGAGGTCATCGCCGGGGCGCCGTATCCGTGGGCGGGCGTGATGTTCTCGCCCGGCATGGCGATGATGCAGCCGGTCGACCTGTCGGCGCGCAAGGCCATCGTGCTCAAGATCCGCGGCACGCCCGGCCAGTATGCACTGCTGCTGCTCTCGGGCGAAGCACAGCCGGGCATCCATCCGATCGAGGTCGGCGCAGACTGGCGCGAGATCCGCGTACCGATTGCTGCCATCAATGGTGCCGACCCGAAGCGCGTCGCCGCGATCTCGATCACCCAGGGCCAGCCCGGTCCGTTCCACTTCGACATCGATGATGTCTCGATCGAATAAACACGGCGCGGCACTTCCCACGCCGCGCATCATGCCCGATCCTGTATCGCACGCAGGATCGGGTCTTTCGACCATGCCGATGACATCGCCGCATGCATTGCTGTTGAAGTTGAGTCGCTTGATCGCGCCGGAGACACGCGCCCACGGCTGGCTGCCGCTGGCTTACCTTGGCTATCTGGTGTTCCTGTTCATGCCGCTGTTCTTGCATCTGCTGCCGAGCGGCATGGCGCAGCCGATCCCGTTCCGACTGGATGCGACGCTGGCGTCGATCGTGTTGTTCCTGCCGATGTATGCGGCCGTCTGGCGGGCTTCTGGCGGGCCGCAGGTCGCGGCGGTCGTCGGCATCTTCGTGCTGGGCCTCGCGCTGTTCCGGTTCAATCCGTACAGCAATACCTATGTGATCTACGCGGCATCACTGTCTGCGGTACTGTCGTTGCCGCTGCGTACGCGCGTGCTGATGCTGCTGGCGATGCTGGCCGCGTTCACGCTGTGGATGACCTTGCTGCGAGTTCCGGCGACGCTGGTGCTGTTCGTCGCCGTCGTCACCACCATCATCGGCATCGCGGCCTTCACCGCCAACCATTTCCAGGTCGAACGCGAGCGCAAGCGCGCCGAGTTGAAACTGAGCCAGGACGAGGTGCGCCGGATCGCCGCCTTCGCCGAACGCGAGCGCATCGGCCGCGACCTGCACGACCTGCTCGGCCACACGCTGTCCCTGATCGCGTTGAAGTCCGAGTTGGCCGGCAAGCTGGCCTTGGGTGATGGCGATGCCGCGAAACGCGAGGTCGACGAGATCGCCGGCATCGCACGTGATGCACTGGCGCAGGTGCGTACCGCGGTCAGCGGCATCCGCAGCGCCGTGATCGCCGCAGAACTGGCATCGGCCAAGCTGCTGCTGGAAGCCGATGGCGTGATGCTCACGAGCGAGATGGATGCGCTGTCGATGCCGGCGGAAGTCGAGTCCACCCTGGCGATGACGCTGCGCGAGGCGGCGACCAATATCCATCGTCATGCCCGGGCGCGGCATGCACGGGTGTCCTTGCGCACCGAAGGCGAAGGCGTGCGGCTTCAGGTCGAGGATGATGGATGCGGTGGCGTGCTTCGCGCCGGCAACGGCATCAGCGGCATGCGCGAACGGATCGACGCACTCGGCGGCGATGTTGCGTTCGCTGCCGTTGCGCCACAAGGCACGCGATTGACGGTTTGGGTGCCGATGCGGTGCCTGGCGTGATTCGTGTCGTGATCGCCGAGGACCAGGCGATGCTGCGCGGTGCGCTGGGCGCCTTGCTCGGGTTGGAAGACGACATCGAAGTCATCGCCGCCGTTGCCGATGGCGAAAGCGCTTGGCGCGCGTTGCAACGCGATGCGCCCGACATCCTGCTCACCGATATCGAGATGCCGGGTCTCACCGGGCTGGAACTGGCGCAACGCATCCAGCGCCACGAGTTGCCGGTCAAGGTGGTCATCGTCACCACTTTCGCGCGTGCCGGCTTTCTGCGCCGCGCACTCGATGCCGGTGTGGTCGGCTACCTGCTCAAGGACGCGCCTGCGGAGAAACTCGCGCAAGCCTTGCGCAGCGTGCAGCGCGGCGGCCGCGCCATCGACCCGCAACTGGCGCTCGAAGCCTGGGGTGAGGCCGATCCGCTTTCCGACCGCGAGCGTCAGGTCTTGCGCATGGCCGGCGAGGGCATGAGTGCCGGGGATATCGCCGGCCAGCTCAATCTTTCGCAGGGCACGGTGCGCAACTACCTGTCGGAGGCGATCGGCAAGCTCGGCGTCGGCAATCGCATCGAGGCCGCGCGCTTGGCGCGGCAGAAGGGGTGGCTGTAGCGCACCGTTAGCCGTAACGCTGCTTCAGCATCGCGAACGTCGCACGCAGGCCCTGCGCCTCGCCACCGGTGGGGCGGCCCGGACGTTCCGTGTCGTTCCAGCTGTAGACATCGACATGGCCCCAGGCCTGGCCCTCCGGCACGAAGCGCTCCAGATAGAGCGCGGCGGTCACGCTGCCGGCCATGGTCGAACTGCTGCCATTGGCGATATCGGCAATGGTGCTGGTCAGGTAGCGCAGGTACGGGCGCCACAGCGGCATCCGCCACAGTGGATCGTATTCCCGCATGCCCGCCTCCAGCCAGTCGTTGGCCAGCGTGTCGTCGTTGGCGTAGAGCGCTGGCAGGTCGGGGCCGAGCGCGATCCGCGCCGCGCCAGTCAGGGTGGCGAAGTCGAGCAACAGGTCGGGGTTGTCCTCGGCCGCGCGCACCAGCGCATCGCAGAGGACGAGTCGGCCTTCGGCATCGGTGTTGTCGATCTCGACGCTGACGCCCTTGCGGGTGGCGATGACTTCGCCCGGGCGCAATGCGTTCGGCCCGACTGCGTTCTCGACCGCTGCGACGAACAGCGACAGCCGGACTTTCAGCTGACGAGCCATGACCAGGCCGGCCAGCGCGATCGCATGCGCGGCGCCACCCATGTCTTTCTTCATGTTGCGCATGCCGGCGCTCTGCTTGAGGTTGAGTCCGCCGGTGTCGAAGCACACGCCCTTGCCGACCAGTGCCAGCCGCGGCGCATCGGCATCGCCCCATTCGAGATGGATGAGGCGCGGCGCGCGATGCGAGGCGCGACCGACCGCGTGGATGGCGGGATAGTCGGCTTCGATGAGATCGTCCCCGGCGATGACTTGGACTTCGGCTCCGTGGCGTTCGGCCATCGTGCGTACTTCGGCTTCCAGCTCATCCGGGCCCATGTCCTCGGTCGGCGTGTTCACCAGGTCGCGCACCTTCAGGCAGGCATCGAGCACGTCGAGCGTTTCCGCATCCGCATCGCCGTCGATCGCCAGCATCGCCGGTTCGCGCAACGGGGTCTTGTAACGACGGAAGCGATAGCCGCCCAAGCCCCAGCCGAGCAGCAGGGCGTGACGCGCGGGCGCGTCCAGTTCGCTGGCCAGTTTCCAGTCGCCCGGCGGCAGCGCGAATGGCGCATGCGCGTAGGCGAATGGATCGAGCCGGTCGCCGATCCCGATCACTGCGCCATCGATGCCGCGCTCGCCCGGCAGCAGGGTGAGCGTGCCCGAGCCGGCGACATACTTCTGCGCATCCAGCCACTGCCCGGTGGCCGGCAATTGCAGCTTGCGCCAGGTATCGAACTCGTCGCTGCGCACGCAGTGGAACGGCAGCGGATCGCGAGCCTCGCGGGTGAGGCCGGTGGGCAGTTCGGTCATCTTGGTTCCTTGTCGATGGCCTGCGCGTCCAGCCAGTCGGCCAGCGCGGCAAGCGTGGGAAAGGTAAGCGTCGGCACGAAGTCGCGCTTGGGCCAGGTCGGGTGCCGGTCGCGGGCGTCGTCGCGATGCAGCCAGCAGGTCTGGAGGCCGGCGCGATGCGCACCGACGATGTCGGCTTCGACATCGTCACCCACGTGCAGCACCTGCGCAGATGGCAGTCCCAATCGCTCGCAGGCGTGCAGGAAGATCGCAGGATCCGGCTTGCCGACGCCGAACTCGCGCGCGGTGATGCGATGCGCGAAATGCATGTCGATGCCGATCATCGCCAGGTCGGCGTTGCCGTTGGTCACCGCGCAGATCGGAAACAGCGCTGCGATGCGCGCCAATGCATCGCGCGCATCGGCGTAGAAATCGACGTTGTTGCGCTCGGCATAGAAGGCCTCGTAGGCCGGGTCGGCCAGCGTCGGATCCTCGCCACTTTCTTCCAGCGCGATCTCGATGCCCTTGCGGCGCAGCCAGCTGGCGTCGTGCGAGCGTGCGGGGAAGCGTTCGATGGTGCGATCGCGCAGACGGCGCATCGCCGCGATCGGGAACTGCGCGGCGGTGCGCGGTGCGTGTTGTTCGAACCACGCATGCAGCAGGCGCTCGATGCGTTCGCCGATCGGCGGGAACGGCCAGAGCGTGTCGTCGAGGTCAAGGGTGATCGCTTGGATGGGCGTTGCGTGACTCACGGCCTGCATTCTACCGGGCGGTGTTGCACGGTCACTCCATCAACTTCGCCCAGCCTTCCCAGCCTTCGACCTTGGACAGGATGATCTTGACGCAGACCAGCAGCGGCACCGCCAACAACAGGCCGATGATGCCCCACAACCAGCCGAACACCATCAGCGCCAGCATCAGCACCAGGGGCGAGATCGCCATCCGGTGGCCGAGCACGATCGGGGTGAGGATCTGGCCTTCCAGCGTGTGCAGGCCCAGGTACAGGGCCGCCGGCAGCAGCGCCTGCCAGAAATCGGGATAGGTGATGAAGCCGATCAACAGCATCACCAGCGCGCCGATCAGCGGGCCGACATACGGCGCGAAGTTGAGGAGCGCCGCCATCGTGCCCCACAGCAGCGATTCCTGGATCGGCATGCCGACGATGAAATGCAGGCACAGCGCGAACACCAGCCCCAGCACCGTGTTGATCACGCTGATGGTGAGGATGTAGCGCGACATCTCGCGCTCGATCGATTGCAGGATGTCGACGGTGATGCGTTTTTGCTGGCGGCTTGGCAACAGGTCGATGGCATGTCGTTGCAGCTTCTGCCCGAAGATCATGAAGAACAGGGTGAGCAGGATCACCGCGAACATCTGGGTGAGGATTTTCGGCGTGGCGGTCAGCGCCTTGTACGGGTCACTGGCCTCGGTGCGCACCACCTGCGGTGCCTGCGCCCCGTTCTCGCCGCCGGCCGCGCGCACGATCTTCTCCGCTACCTTGTTCGCGTCCTGCACGGGCTTGGCCAGGGTCTGCAGCTTGGGCGTGAGTTTGCGCATCTGCTGCGGCACTTCGCGGAACCACTCCGCGGCCGGCTCCACCAGTTGCCGGCCAAGTGCCACCGCCAGCAACAGGCCACCGGCCACCACCAGCACCGCGGCCAGCGGACGCGGCACGAGGAACTTCTGCAGCAGGCGGATGATGGGGTTGCCGATCAGCGCGAAGAACAGCGCCAGCAGGATCGGCAGCACCAGTTCCTGCGTCGCCCACAGCGTATAGGCGACGGCGAGCGTCGCGATGACCAGCAGCGCGATGCTGGCGCGCGGGCGCGATGGGGGATCGGGGGAGACCGGCGGCTGGCCCGATTCGGCCGCCAAGGCTTCCGCAGGCGCGCTCACACCAGGCCGCTGCGGCGCATGCGTTCGTGCTCCTGCACCGGATCGGCGGGCACCCGCTCGCCGCCACCGCGCGGGACGTTCATGCGGATGCGCTCGACCGGGGGTTGCGTTGGCGCCGATGGGCGCACGACGCCCGCCGCAGCCGCTTCGCTCGTGGCCTCGGCATGTTCGACCGCATCATCGGCCTCCTTCGCCGCCACCTGCGCACTGCCGCCCGCGAACAGGCCGGACAGCGCGGTGACCAGCTGCAGCACACCACCGCCACTGGCGCGGGCCAACGGACGGGCGCGACCCACCAGGAATCCGCTGGCCAAACCGGCCACGATGATCCGCCCCGGTGTCCATGCGGCCCGCCAGGAGGTCTTGAGTTGGCGCCAATCGGCACCGACGCTGCGTTCGCGCGCTTCCAGCGCGTGCTCGGCCTGGGCCACCTTGTCGATGAGTTTTTCGAAGCCCATGTGCCTCTGCGTGCGGTCGTGGAGGGGTGGTTGAATTAAGCGATATGCAGGGTCACGGCGGCGTGACCTCGATGCCCTGCTTGTCCTTGACCGGTGTACCGGTCGTGGTTTCGGTCGGCATCGACTCGGCCGCTTCCTTGCTTGATTGCGCCGAGCCGGGATCGGGCGCCATCTCCGCCAATTCGCCGATGCCGAGGCGCGCCAGTTGCCGGCGCGTCGCCTTCATCCGCGTGTGCTCGAAATAGCGCACCGCGCGCCATCCGGCCAGTACCGCAGCCAACAGCCACAAGCCGCCGACGATCAGCAGTGAAACCGTCCACGGCAGGCCCGCCTTCGAGGCCAGAAGGGTGACCAGGGAAGCGGCGATCATCAGCCCGCCCACCGAGCCGAGCACGATGGCGACACCGGTGAATGCCAGCGTCCTGCCGAAGGCGCTGCGCGCCAGCGAGACATCGGCCGACACCAGCGTGCGCAACGCCTTGGAGGCATCACGCGCGGCGGCGAGGCCGGCCTGTCCGGTCTGGCCGACCTGCCGGAACGATTCCAGCAGGTCGGAGACCTCGTTGCCGGCGCGGTCGTCCGAAGCCACCGGCGATTACTTGTCGCTGCCGCCGCTGCGCGCCAGCTTGGCGATGACCCAGCCGGCGGCGAAGGCGACGCCAAAGGCGGTCAGCGGGCGTTCGCGAATCAGGTCCGCCGTGCTGTCCATGACCTCGCGGCTCTTGTCCATCAACACGTCCATCTGCTCCTTGGCGGCGGCGCCCATTTCCTCGACCGCATTGAGGCTGGATACGGCGCCATCGGCCAGCTCGGCCTTGGCGTTGGCGCGGCCCAGACGCAGTTCGTCGCCGGCGGCGGCGGCGGCGCCCTTGAGCGAATCGCCCGCGTGTGCGGCGGCCTGCTTGATGTGGCTGCCGGCTTCGGAAAGGTTGTCGGTTACGTTGCCCATGGTGATGCTCCTTACGGTGTGGGGGTGTCAGGGGATGACGAGGGTGCCGATGCGGTTGCCTTCGCGCCAGATGCGGAAGGCGAGCTGCTGCGGCGGTTGCTGGAAACTGGCGCGAAAACCGGCCAGGTCGTTGAAACGTCCGCTGGTGGCCTCGAGGATGACGTCGCCGCTGCGCAGGCCGGCGCGGGAAGCGCGGCTGCCGGCGGCGACCGAGGTCACCTGCACGCCGGAGGCACCCTGCCGGCGCAGCGATTCGGGCAATTCGCCGAAGGTCACGCCGTCCAGGCGCGGGTCAAGACTTGCGCCATCGCGGCGCTGCTCCTGCAGGCCGGCGTCGAGTTGCATGGCCTGGCCATTGCGGCGGATGTCCAGGTTGAGGCGCGCATTGGCCGCCTGCAGCCCCTGGAAGTTGCGGAAATCCTCGGCCGAGGTGATGCGCTCGCCATTGGCGCCGACGATGACATCGCCCGGCAACAGGCCGACGTTGGCCGCGGAGCTGCCGGGATACACTCGCGTCACCCGCGCACCGCCGCCCTGCGCATCCTGGGTATCGACGCCCAAGGTGCCACGGCGGACCTGGCCATCATTGGCCAGCAACTGCTGCATGATGCCGCTGGCGAGGTTGACCGGGATGGCGAAGCCCAAGCCGATATTGCCCGCCATCGAGCCACGCGGATTGAAGCTGGCGGTATTGATGCCGACCAGCCGGCCGTTGAGATCGACCAGCGCGCCGCCGGAATTGCCGGGGTTGATGCTGGCATCGGTCTGGATGAAGCTCTGGAAGCCGACACCCGGCAGGTTGGTGCGGCCGACCGCCGAAACGATGCCGGAGGTCACCGTCTGGCCGACGCCGAACGGGTTGCCGATCGCCACCACGAAATCGCCGACCCTGAGCGCGCTGCTGTCGGCGAGCGGCACGGCGGTCAGGTTCTGCGCCGGGATGCGCATCAGCGCCACATCGGTATCGGCATCGGAGCCGAGGAATTCGGCCTTGAGCGTGCGGCCGTCGGTGAGCGTCACCGCGACATCGTCCGCGCCCTCGACCACGTGGTGGTTGGTCAGCACATAGCCGCGCGCGGCATCGATGATCACGCCGGAGCCCAGCGACTCGTTGATGCGCTCCTCCGGGATACCCAGCATCCGCCGGAACACCGGATCGCCGTCGAACGGAGTGCGGATGCGCACGCGTTGCTTGGTGTTGACGCTGACCACCGCCGGGGTGACCCGTTGCAGCATGGGGGCCAGCGAAGGCAGTGCCTGTCCGCCCACGGCCGCCGGCAGGCTGCCTGACATCGGCACGCTGGCCGCCGGGGTGACGGGCGCGGGCTCGGCCACCGCCGGCTGGGTCAGGGCATCGCGCAGCGCGGTCGCGGCGAAACCTCCGAAGGCCGCGGTCATCGCCAGGATCAGCAGGGTGGGCAGGGGGCGCATGGTGCGGCGCGGGGCGTCGTGGGGCATTGGCTTCCTTGATTGCCTTATTTATCGCCCGCAGGCGGTGGCGTGGATGTGAACGGTGGGCCGTCTTTCCCGGAGTGTGGGCGCCGCACCCGGAACAGGGAGTTAAAGGCCCGGTCCGCCGCGTTTCCGGCGAGTGCGCGAGGCAATCGACAACGCCTCCGAAAATGAATGCGCGAATGCGGTTGACAGGGCCTCGGCCGGATCGTAGCGTGACAGCCTGTTTCCACAACATCTTGGGGTCGGGTCTTCGGGCTTGTCCCAAGTGTTGGGCCGGCGCGTCGCCGGGAACAAGGGGAAAACAGGCTAGAACCGCACGCAGGCAAGGGACATCCTCCATTCGCCCGCCGATGCGTCCCCCGCCTCCAACCCCCACCACAATGGAGTGAAGCATCGGCATGAGCAGCGTCCGCCTTGAAACGGTCAAGACCACGAAGGAAACGGAGAACCGCGTGATCCCACTGCAGCCCGCTTCGCTCGACATCTGGGACAAGAAGTACCGCCTGAAGACCAAGCAGGGCGAGGCGCTCGATGCCGACATCGAGGCCACCTACCTGCGCGTGGCGCGGGCGCTGGCCGAGGCCGAATCCACCCCCGAGTTGCAGAAATACTGGGGCGAGCGTTTCGCCTGGGCGCTGCGCCGTGGCGCCATCCCGGCTGGCCGCATCACCTCCAACGCGGGTGCGCAGGCGCACAAGCCGGCGACATCGACCATCAACTGCACGGTCAGCGGCACCATTACCGATTCGATGGACGGCATCCTGGAGAAGGTGCACGAGGCCGGACTGACGCTCAAGGCCGGCTGCGGCATCGGCTACGAGTTCTCGACGTTGCGCCCGAAGGGCGCGTTCGTCGCCGGCGCCGGTGCCTATACCAGCGGGCCGATGTCGTTCATGGATATCTACGACAAGATGTGCTTCACCGTGTCCTCGGCCGGTGGCCGCCGTGGCGCGCAGATGGGCACCTTCGATGTCAGCCATCCGGACGTGCGCGACTTCATCCGCGCCAAGCGCGAGGACGGCCGCCTGCGCCAGTTCAACCTCTCGCTCTTGATCACCGATGGCTTCATGCAGGCGGTCAAGGACGATGCCGACTGGCCGTTGGTGTTCCCGCTCTCCGACAAGGAAGTGGACGAAGTCGACCTCAAGGATGCCGGGCAGATCGTCTGGCGCGATTGGCCGACCAGCAAGGGCTATGTCACGCGCGACGATGGCCTGGTCGCCTGCAAGGTCTACGGCCATGTCCGGGCGCGGCACCTGTGGGACATGATCATGGTCTCCACCTACGATTTCGCCGAGCCGGGCTTCATCCTGATCGACAAGGTCAACGAGATGAACAACAACTGGTGGTGCGAGAACATCCGCGCGACCAATCCCTGTGGCGAACAGCCGCTTCCGCCCTACGGTGCCTGCCTGTTGGGTTCGGTCAACCTGACCACCTTCGTGCGCGATCCGTTCACTGCGGATGCCGCGTTCGACTGGGAGGAATACAAGGAAGTCGTGCGGGTGTTCACCCGCATGCTCGACAACGTGGTGGAAGTGAACGGCCTGCCGCTGCAGCAGCAGCGCGACGAGATCATGCGCAAGCGCCGCCACGGCATGGGCTTCCTCGGCCTCGGCAGCACGATGACGATGCTGAAGATGAAGTACGGATCGGCCGAGTCGTGCGAATTCACCGAGCGCATCGCCCGCGAGATGGCGGTGGCGGGTTGGGAAGTCGGCTTGCAACTCGCCAAGGAAAAAGGCCCGGCGCCGATCATGGAGGAGCGCTTCGAGGTGACGCCCGAGATGCTGCGCAAGCGCCCGGAAATGGTCCGCGACGGCTGGAAGGCCGGCCAGCAGATCCCGGGCAAGGTGCTGCACGCGAAGTATTCGCGCTACATGCAGAAGGTGGCCGAGGTCGCGCCGGAACTGGTCGACGAGCTGGTCGAGACCGGTTCGCGCTTCACCCATCACAGCTCGATCGCGCCGACCGGCACCATCTCGCTGTCGCTGGCCAACAACGCATCGAACGGCATCGAGCCGTCGTTCGCGCATCACTATTCGCGCAACGTGATCCGCGAAGGCAAGAAGACCAAGGAGAAGGTCGATGTCTTCTCCTACGAGCTGCTCGCCTACCGCGGACTGGTGAACGCCAAGGCGATGCCGTTCGCCGAGGATGCCGACGCGCAGTTGCCGGACTACTTCATCAGCGCCGACGACATCACCCCGAAGGAACACGTCGACGTGCAGGCCGCCGCGCAGATCTGGGTGGACAGCTCGATCTCCAAGACCGCGAACGTCCCGACCGACTATCCGTACGAGGATTTCAAGGACATCTATCGCTACGCCCACGAGAAGGGCCTGAAGGGTTGCACCACCTTCCGCTTCAACCCGGCAGCGTTCCAGGGCGTGCTGGTCAAGGAGGCCGACCTCGAGAACACCACCTACCGCTTCGAGCTGGACGATGGCAGCGTGGTCGAGGTCAAGGGCAACGAGCAGATCGAGTACGACGGCGAGCTGCACACCGCGGCCAACCTGTTCGATGCGCTGAAAGAGGGGTACTACGGCAAGTTCTGAGTGGAGGGATGCGTTGCATCATCACGCCGCATTGCGCGCGCGATCGGTATAGCATCCATCGGGTAACACCCGACATCTCCATCCATCTGGTTCGCGCCCGCAAGGAGGGCATATGGCCAAGAAGAAATCCACCGGTGTGGTCTCCACCCTGGGCACCGCCGCAGACAACGTCAAGGACACCGCCGCCAACGTCGGCAGCACGATTGCCAGCACCGCCAGTGGCGCGGTCGCCACCGTCAAGCGCGTCGCGACCAAGGCGACTAAGGCCGTCGGCAAGACCGCAACCAAGGCGCGCAAGGCCGTGGTCAAGAAGGAAGGCGAGTTGAAGAAGTCGCTTTCCAGCACCGCCAGCAAGGCGCGCGCGGAGGCCGCGGCGTTGAAGAAGAAGGGCGCCGGCAAGAAGACCGCCGCGGCCAAGAAGGCGACCGCCAAGAAGGCCGCAGCGAAGAAGAAGGTCGCGACCAGGAAGTCGCCGGCACGCAAGGCGGTCGCGAAGAAGACGACGGCCGCAAAGAAGGCCGTGCGCAACACCGCCGGCGCACGCGCGGTGAAGAAGGCTGCCAAGAAAGTGAGCAAGACGGTCAGGAAGGAAGTCGCCGACAGCCGCCGCATCGCCAAGAGCGCGGCGAAGAAGGTGGCCAAGGCGACCGGCACCGCCAAGCGCAGGACCGGCACCGCCGCCAAGAAAGCATCGCGCAGCGCAGCCGGCAAGAAGGCCGCGGCGACCCGCGCCGCTCGCGGCAGGTAGGCCGCAAGCGCCCCCCCCGGCGCCGCGGCGGGGGGCGACCCCCGGCCAAACACCCAC
>JAEWNY010000057.1 GCA_023461075.1 Pseudomonadota bacterium
GCGGATGCCGCGTGCCTGTCCCGGCAATACCTGCAGGTGCCCGCCCTGCTGCAGGCGCCTGACGTGCTTGTGCGCCGCGCAGGCCTGGGCGAAACCGAACGCATCGGCGATCTGTTGCAGGGTCGGCGGCAGGCCTTCCTCGCGCTGGTGGCGCTGGATGAAGTCGAGCACGGCCTGCTGGCGGGGAGTGAGTTTCTCGGTCATGGTAAAAATCTATTTACCTTTTCGGGCATAGGCAAGCAGCGGCGTCCATGGGATGGAACCGCACACTCGTCTCAGGGATTCAGACGCTTTCGAATCAGGGAGTTGGCGGCGCTACTTCAGGCGATTCCCCGATGCGGCCCGGTTTCGCCGCCATCACCGGGGGCATGTTTTGCGCGAACTTCAGGTGTGGTGCACCGTGCCGGTCTGGCTCGGGCGGATGATGTCGCTGATGCCGAAGCCATCCTGCGCGGCATAGTCCAGCCACTCGCGCACCGTGGCTTCATCCATGTGGGCATCGCGCGAAAGCAGCCACAGGTATTTGCGGTTGGGCGTGCCGACCAGTGCGGTGTTGTAGCCGGCGTCCAGCCGCATGATCCAGTAATCGCCTTGGGTGAACGGCACCCAGCGCAGGCCCTTGGGCATGAAGCTGACCGAGAGTTTCGCGTTGCTGGAATCCAGCGGCACCGCCTCGCCCTCGGATTCCTCGATCTCGCCCAGGTCGCCCAGGCAGCGATTCAGCACGCGCACCCGGCCGTTGTCCTTCAGTTCGTAGGTGGCGGTGACATCGCGGGCATCGCGGTCTTCGGCCCACATCGGCTTGCGCGCGATCTCGTACCAGCTGCCGAGGTAGCGCTGCAGGTCGACGTGTTCGACGGTGATCACTTCGTCATGATCGTGCTGGGTCATCGCGATGTCCTTGAGGAGGATGCGACATCGTCCCCTGCCACCGCGCATGGGCGAGTGAAGCGTGGCTACATTTCCGCCATGCCGTTCAGGATGGCCGCGTTCTCGCGGTCGGCGGCGCGTTGGCGGGCGGCGGCCTCGTGCGCGTTCGCATTGCGCGATTTCTGCTGGAGGCGGATCGATTCCGGCACCACATCGAGCGAACGATCAGACTGGAACATCGCACGGTCACCGGGTTGCAACTGGCAATTGCGGCTGATCGTCTGCAGGCCATCGGCATCGCGCGCGTCGGCATCCTGCAGGTGGACGACAACCGCCAGCGTGTCGCCGAGCGGTTCCATCGCCACGCAGGCCGCATCGATCATGGCCGAATTGCGATGCTGCTGGCCGGACACGCGCACCAGCAGATTGCTGCGGTCCACCCAATGCACGGTGCGTACGCCCGCCATGTCCTGTACCACGCCACGCGCCGCCTCGCGATCGATGGGCCGCGATGGATCGGCCAGCTTGGCCGAGCGTCGGAATTGCTCGTGCATCGCCTCCATCTGCGCCTGCACGCCGTGTTGGTCACCGGTGATCGCGGCGCCGCGCATGGCCAGCATCCGGCCCGCCATCTCGACCGAATCGATCGGCTGGCCGGCCTGTTGCGGGCGCAGCGGCAACGCTTGCGGCGGCGGCTCGGCACTTCCAGCGTAGTTGACCGGCGCCGTGGGCGTACAGGCTGCGAAAAGCAGTACGCAGCCCGCAATGACGAATGTCTTCATGATTTCGATCCCCCCAACGCGAATACTGCCAGATCACCTGCTCCCGCGCCGCCAGACCAAGGTGCGGTTGTTCGCCGGCATCGCGACATCCTCGATCAATTCGAAGCCGATGCCTCCGGCCAGTGCATCGACGGCCTCGAAATCGCGGATACCCGATCGCGGATCGCGCGCCTTCAGCCAGCTGTCGAATTCGCGGTTGCTGTCGCTGGTGAATTCGCCGCGATAGTTGAACGGGCCGTAGATCGCGAGGGTCGCCTCATCGCGCAGGAAAGCCGGCAAGCCGGAAAACAGCGCCTCGACCTCGGGCCAGCCCATGATGTGCAGGGTGTTGGCGCTGAACACCGCATCAAAGCCGGGCGCGCAGAGCGTGTCGTCGAGCAGCAGTTGCAGCGATGCCGGATCGCTGCTGGCCAGGCCCTGCGCTTCGTCGCCGGCCACCGCCCACAGCGGCAGCGGATGCCGCAGGTTGGGCAATGCCGCTTCCGCCGCCCATGCATGGATGCCGTCCAGGTACTGGGGCTGGTCGCTCGGCTGCCAGACCAGATGCGGCAGATGAAGCGCGAAATGCACCGCGTGCTGGCCGGTACCACTGCCGATTTCCAGCACGCGCGTGGCCCTGGCGAAGTGGCGTTGCAGGACGTCGAGAATTGGAGTCTGGTTGCGCGCGCAGCTTTCCGAAAACGGCTTGCCGGTCATCGCCGCGAACGGGAAAGGCGTCGCGCATTGGCCTCGGCACGACGGCGAGCGGGTGCAAGCCCGGTGGCGAGCAGGCGCTCGGCGTCGGCGGGCCAGCGCGCCTGCCATGCCTCAAGCGTTTCGTACCAACACCACGGTGCCCAGGCCGCCTGCAGGCAATCGGAGAGCCATCGCTGTTGCTGTCGCGACCATTCCAGGCCGATGTCGCGGCCGGCTTCGTTCCATGCGTCGAATTTCTCGCGCTGCATCCTCGACCATTCGCGCCGGTCGCGGGCCTTTGGCGGTGCGCCGGCGGAAAGCGCGATGCGCAGGCTGCGGCGGGCGATCACATCGGGTGCCGCGATGCCGAGCGCGGTCATTTCCGCCAGCAACGACTGCGGGGCGCGGCGGCGGGGCGTGGATTTGCGGGTTCGGCTCATGTCGCCATTGTGCTTGATCCCTGCGTCCGCCGGATGAAACGACCACCGCGTCATTCAGCCGATGCGATGTGCGAGACGACTGGCGCGCTCCACCCGTCGATGGATGGCCTGGTCGATGGCCGCCTGGCTGCCCCAGATTTCCAGAGAACCGCGTGCGCGTGAGATGGCCGTGTACAGCCATTGCCGGGAAAGGATGGGATGGCGTGCGTCGATCGGCAACACGATGCCGACATGCGCGTACTCTGAGCCTTGGCTCTTGTGCACGGTGATGGCGGCGGCGCTCTGGTGCGGGGGGAGTTGCGCCGGCGCGAACGCACGCGCCGGGCCCTGGCCCGCCAGCGCCGGGAACCACACGCGCGGTTCGGCATCGGCATCGAACAGGCAGAGGCCGATGTCGCCATTGGCCAGCCCCGCCACCGGATCGTTGCGGGTGACGAGGATGCGCTTGCCCGGATACCACTCGCCGGAAGCCCGCCCCGCACGCGCCGCCATGTCGTCGTCGATGCGCCGTGCAAGGGTTTCCACGCCACGCGCACCTTCGCGAACCGCGCACAGCAGTTGCAGCGACTGAAGCCCGGCCAATGCCGCATCGACATCCCCACCCGCTCCGGCGAACACGCTTTCGAGCCGGTCGCACCAGTGCCTGATCGGGTGATCGAAATCGCCCGTGGCCTGCAACGGAAACTGCCGGGCCGCGCCCGAAGCGGCGGCGATGGCGGATGCCCAGGCCTCGCCATCGCCGGCCACGACCGCTGCATTCAAGCGCTGCAGCGCAGGTTGCGCGCGGAAGGAATGGAGCAGCCGCACCAATGCGGGGCTGCCTTCCAGCCGATCCACCAGTTGCTGCAAGACCGCGCCCGTGCTGACCGCGTCGAGTTGTTCGGCATCGCCTACCCACCAGAGTTGCGCGTCTTCCGGCAGGGCGTCGAGCAGGGCACGCAATTGCGCCAGGTCGACCATCGAGGCCTCATCGACCACCACCAGGTCGACCGCGAGCGGGTGGCCGCGGTGATGGCGATAACCGCGAGATGGCACCGCGCCCAGCAACCGATGCAGGGTGATCGGCTGCAGCGAACGCACATGCGCGAGCAACGCCTGCCATGCCTCAGGCAGCCGGGCGTGGTCGGCCTCGCGCAGGGCTTCGGCCAACCGCGTGGCGGCCTTGCCGGTAGGCGCGGCCAGCGCGATGCGCGGCAGCCGGCCATGCAGGGACGCAAAGGCCTGCGCCTGCGCCAGCAGCATGCGCAACACGGTGCAGGTCTTGCCGGTGCCGGGGCCGCCGGTCAGCACGAACAGGCGCTGCGATGTCGCCTGCCTGACGGCGTTGCGTTGCGCTTGGACTTCAGTGCGCGTATCGCCATCGAACAACTGATCAAGCGCCTCGACGCTTGCTTCGGGCAAATCGCCGGACGCTGCCAACAGCGCCGCCAGCCGCCCGCCGGCGGCGACTTCGTGGCGGTGATTGCGCCTGAGGTAGAAGGCATCGCCTTCCAGCACGAACGGGCGCGCGGTCTCCGGCGCTTCGCCTTCGGCCAGCACTTCGACCAGCGGCGAAAGCGCCAACGCGCCGGCATCAGGCGGCCCGACCCGCCACAGGCTGTCGCCCTGCCCGTCTGCCAGCGAGGTTTCGGCCGCGCAACGCGCGAGCACTTCGTCGCCATCATGGGCCAATACCCAGCGCGCGACCGCGCTATCCAGCGCCCGCCAACGATCATCGGCCAGACGCGAAGGCAGTGGACGGAAGCCTAGCGTGCTCATGCCGCCGCCTCCAGCGCGTGGAGCGGCAACGCCGCATCGAATGCATCCAGCAACCCATCATCGAAGCGATGTCGCCAGACGCCGGTATCCGGATGCCCGGCATCGCTGCCGACCGCGCGCAGGAACAGGTACCAGGCATCGCCGAGGTGCAACTCGCGGCTGTAGCCCGGCAGGCGTGCGCGCAGATGGCGCTCCAGCGCCACGGTGTAGAGCAAGGCCTGCAGGCGGTAATGCGAATGGTCCATCGCCTGCGCAAGCGGATCGCCACGATAGGCATCAAGGCCGGGGCCGAGCCAGTTGCCCTTCCAGTCGAGCACGTGGAAGCGGCCATCATGCTGGAACAGCAGGTCGATCTTGCCGGTCATGAGGCCGCGGATGGCGCGATGGGAGGCCGGTACCAGTCCGGGCTCGCCCTGCATCGCGCAGGCCGCGCGCAAGCTGTCCAGCGAGGTGCGCCCCAGGCTGAAGTGGAATTCCATCTCGTTGCGCAGCGCCTGCGCCGGCAATTCGCCCAGCACGATGCCTTCATCGCCCAGCGGCGTCGCCAGCACCGCGTCGAGGCGCCCGGCCACCGCCGCCAGCAGAGGCTCGGCATCGACCCGCACATGCCGGGTGAGCGCGGTGCGCAGCAGCGGCAGCTGGCGTGCCAACGGTAAGCCGACTTCGCGCTCCTCGAGGATCTGGTGGAAGGCGTTGCCGATGCCGGTGCCGCGCACCGCAGCCAAGTCCTGCAGCTGCGGATCAATGCCCGATTCATCGGCGCCATCGATCGAGGCATTCGCACCCGCCTCGTCGCCGGCGGCGCGTTCGCTGCCGGCATCACCGGCCGCCAGGCCGCGCACCAGGGTGCTGAAGCTGTGCCGCGAGGGCAGCGGCCATTCGGGCTTGGGCGCATCCGGCTTGGCGATGCGCATAGGGGCCGCCTCGTCGGCATCGGCCAGCCGCGTCCACGCCTCAGCGTGCGACCAGCCGCCGATCCACGCAACACCCTCCATCTCCGGCAAGGCACCGCTGTCCCACTCGATGCCTTGCATACTGCCGAGGCGCTCGAGCATCAGGTCCAGTGCGCTGGCATCGGCGCCGGTGTCGATCGCCCGGGTTTTCCCGGATCGGGCGTTGAGCGGCCGTCGTGGCGGCAAGGCATACAGATGGCAGGCGTATTCGGCGCGGGTGAGCGCGACGTACAGCAGGCGATGACGTTCGTCCTGCTCCTCGAGCGCAGTCCGGGCATCGATGCCGCCATCGCTTTGCAGCCAGCGGCCGCCGTCATCCCGCGAACACGCCTGCAAACGCAGGTTCGACCCGATGCGCCCGTGCGCCCACATCAGCGGCAGGAACACCAGCGGGAATTCCAGCCCCTTGCTGGCGTGCAGGGTCATCAGCCGCACCCGTGCGCCCTCCGATTCCAGCCGCAGCTGGCGATCCTGGCTGGCGGCCTCGTCGTCATCGCCGGCCGCGCGCTGGCGCTGCAGCCAGGCGACGAGTTCAGCCATGCCGGACAATGCCGCCGCCTGCGCCTGCAGCAGTTCACCGAGGTGACGCAGGTCGGTGAGAATGCGCTCGCCATCGCCGCGCGCCAGCCAGCCCGCGCCGAACTCGGCGATCATGGCCTCGACGAGGGCCAGCACGCCTTCGTCCTGCCAGCGCGCATGCCATTCGGCAAAACGCCGCGCATGCGGCAGCCACGCCGCCGGATCATCGCCCAGCGCCTGGATACGCGGGTAATCGAGCCCGATCAACTCGGTGGCCAACGCGGTACGCAGCGCACGCAGGTCTTCCGGGTGCGCCGCCGCATGCAGGATCACCTGCAGCTCCATCGCGACATCGGCATCGAAGACCGAGCGCCGCGACAGGGTCACGGCCGGCACGTTGCGCACGTCCAGCAGGCCGCGCAGGGCGTCGATGTCGGCGTTCCTGGGCAGCAGCACGGCGATGTCGCCGGCACCGAGGCGACGCCCGCCAATCATCTGCGAGGGATCCTGCAGCAGGCGCAGGATATCGTTGGCGCAGGCGTCAAGCGCGGCACGGCGGCGCGAATCGGCATCGTTCGCCAGGTCGGCCGCCACGCGAATCTTCAATGCGCCACCATCGGGCAGATAGCCGCCCTCGCGCCGGCCGCTGGCTTCGACCGGCTCATAGGTAATGCCGCTGCCGCCGCCGCGCGCGTCAAGCGCTTCGCCGGTCGCGGCGTAAAAGACATTGAGCGCATCGACATAGGCACGGGAGGAACGCTGGTTGACGCGCAGGTGGATGCGATCCGGCGCATCGACGCCGGCGGCGGCGCGCTGGTAGGCGTGGATGTCGCCGCCGCGGAAACGATAGATGGCCTGCTTGGGATCGCCGATCATCAGCAACCGTCCGCGTGGCCTGCCGTCCACGCCGCGATGGATGCGGTCGAGGATGTCGTATTGGATGCCGTCGGTGTCCTGGAATTCATCGACCAAGGCCACGGGCCAGGCGGCATGTGCGGCTTCGGCGAGGCTGCGTTCGCCACTGGCCGATTCGGCAACCAGGGCCGCGTGCACATCGCCGATCAGGTCATCGAAAGTGCGCTGGTCGCTGCGCAACTGCTCGGCCTGCTTGCGCGCGCGCAACCACTGCTGCATCGCCGACCAGGCGGCTTGCTCACGGTGACTGTGCAAGGTTGCGAGATGGTCGTGCAAGTCGCGGCCGATATCGATCGCGGCGACGATTGCGGGCTGCGACTGCGACGCCTTGGGCAGGAAGCCACTGTAGTTCTTGTCGCGCGTGCGCAGCAGCTCGTCGAATTCCGGAAGTTCGCCGTCACCGGCATCGAGGAAGTCGGCGATCGCCCGCCAGGTCTTCTGCAGGCCACGATTGCGTGCATGGTGGAAGCGGTCATCCAGTGCCGCACGCAGGATGCCCGCCCATCGCACCGGCGCGGGCGCGGGCGCCGCGACCGGCAGCACCGCGTTGCCGGGGGCCAGCAGCATCGCGATCTCCTGCGCGTTCGGCGGCTTGCGCTCGCCCCATGCGGACGCCAGGGCCTGCCCGTCCGCGTCCTGTGGCGATGCCAACACCCGACGCACATCAAGCGCCAGCTGCGCGTTGAGCGCCTCGCCGCTGGCGATCCGGGCAGGCTCGAAGCGCGCACCGGCGGCGAACGGGAATTGGCGCTGGATGCGGCTGCACCAGGCATGCAGGGTGCCGATCGGTGCGTTGTCCAGTTCGGCCAGCGCGATGTTGAGCCGTTGCAATGCCGTGGCACGCGCGCCTTCATGCCGGGTCAGTTGCGCGTCCAGCCAGGTTTCGTCGGGTTTGTCTGCGGCGGGCGCGAACGTGCCATCGCCGGCCAGGGCCTGGGCCCAGCGCAGGCGCTGGCGCAGGCGGCCCTGCAATTCGGCGGCGGCGGCCTCGCTGAAGGTGGCGACGACGATCTGGCGCGGCGTCAGGCCCTGCTCCAGCAGCAGGCGCAGGTAGAGCATGGCGATGGTCCAGGTCTTGCCTGTGCCGGCACTGGCCTCGACCAGGCTGCGGCCATCGCCCTCCAGCGACAGGCTGCGCCAGTCGATGCTGCTCATGCGGGTGCTCCGGCATCGGTCTGGGCTTCAGCCAAGTCGATCAAGACTTGAAGTTCCACCGCATGGCGATGCAGGGCTTCAAGATCTTCGTTGTGCCAGTCGCCGCCGCGCGCCAGCCAGCGCATCTGGCCGGCGCCGTAATCCCCTTCGCCGGTGGCATGGCTGCCGCCTTCGAAGGCCTTGGCGAAAGCGCCGGCATCCGCGTGATCGCGCATCAGCCAGCTGCTTTTCGGGAAATAGCGGAGGTGTTCGGCTTCATGCCAATGCATCAGCAGGCCATGCACGCGCCGGCGCAGATCGGTGGCCATCGCGCCACGCTCCAGCGCATCGGCGGCGATGAAGCGTGCGTCCCATCGATTGATCGCATCCGACCACGGCGCGGCAGCTTCCACCAGCGGCAGCGCAAGCCGCAGCGCGCGCGCATCACCGGCGGATGTCTGCAGGCGCAGCAAGGCCCAGTCGAGGAAAATGGGAATGCGTTTGCCGAAATCGAGGTCGGCTTCCTTGCGCAACTTGAAGGCGTTCTTTTTCGCGTCGAAATCGGCACCGACGCTGCGCAGCAGCATGTCGCCCTGCCCGTGCGGATAAACGCCGGCGACCACGCCTTCGATCACTGGCAGGCCTTCGAGCGTCGACAAGCCGATCGGGCCTGCATCGATCTCACGCGGCGGCAACCAGCCGCGTTCGCCGATGACCTCGTACAGATGCCAGGCTTCGTCGCGCTCGCGCCGCCAGGCGTCCTCACCGATGCGGCCGGTGGGCAACAGGCCGCCGTGGGCAAGATGCGGCGGCATCGAAACCTCGTCCACGGAAGTCGGCTGCTGACGCAGCAACACCTCGAACAGCAGGCGGCGCGCGATGCCCTCGACGCGCGGCAGGCAGGCATCCAGCGGTTCGTGCTCGGGCAGGCGGTCATCGGCCAACCCGTCGAAGGACAGCTGCAGGCGGCGCTCGAGCAGGTCGCGGCCCGGATCGCGGAAATAGCGATGCAGGGCCTGCAGCGGGATCGAGGCCGGCAGCACGCGCCGCTCCGCTTCCGCGCCGGCACCCACGAACCGCCGCCGCGCCGTGGCCACGCCAGCGGCGCGTTGCAGCGGCAACAGCGGGTGTGCATGGCTCTGCAGGGCGGGCTGCGCCGGGTCGAAGGCGCGCGCATCGAAGGGCTGCAGCGGGTGCTTGAGCTGCCATGGGCGTGCGGCATCGCGTGCCTCGGCGCCGGCATCGGCCGGGATGCCGGCAGCCACGTCCAGCACGTCGATCAACTCGGCCAGGGGCGCGGCAGGGTTGCGCGGCTTGCCGTCCTGCACGCCCTCGCCGACATGGAACAGGTGCAACTGCTCGCGCGCGGCCATCAGGGTTTCCAGGAACAGGTAACGGTCGTCACTGCGCTGCTCGCGATCGCCCAGGCGCGGCAGCCGCGCCATCAGATCGAGCCCGGCGTCGGGCACGCTGCGCGGAAATTCGCCTTCGTCAAGGCCCAGCACGGCGATCAACCGGAACGGGATGGAACGCTGCGGCACCATCCCGCAGAAGGTGATGCCGCCCAGCAGGAAGGGCTGGCGCTCCGGCACGCCGGCCAGTTGCTGGCGCAGCCGCGCGTCAACCACCTGCCAATGCAGCGGCGGATCCAGCCCGGCCTCGCCCGGCTCGCCCGCGATCTCGCGCAGCATCTGCGCCAGCGTCTCGAACGCATCGCGCGCGGCGGCATCCTGCGCATCCACGCGCAAGGCCTGGCTGGCGATGATGCCCAGGCGCTTCGCCCATTCGCTGGCCGGCTGGGTCTGGTCCTGCCATGACTGCAATTGCTGCAGCACGCCCAGCAGCACATCCAGCGCGCCCAGGGCGGCCGCCTGCGGCCCGTGCAGTCCGCCGAGCGGCAACAGGGTTTCGCCATCGGGCAACTCGAGCACCGGTTCGAGTTGCGGCGTGGCCGCATCCGAGACGAGGTATCCGGCCAGCATGCGATCCATCGCCCAGCCGAATGTGTTGGCGCTGGTCGCCGGCACGCCGAACGCGGTGCGGTGGCGGGCATCCAGCGCCCAGGCCACGCGGCTGTCGGCCAGCGTGCGCAGCAGGGCATCGCGGCCCTCCTCGTCCAGTGCCAGCCGGCGCGCGATCGCCGGCAGCGCCAGCAGGTCGGCGATCGCCCGGGCGGGGATGCGCGATGCGGCGACATCCAGCAGGCGCGCGAAGGCATTGAACAGCGGGTGCGCGCTGGTGATCGGCGCATCGGCGGTGTGGTAAGGCAAATCGGCGCGGGCATCGCCCGGACGACCGAATACGGCGGGCAGCAACGGCAGGTAACGCGAGATGTCGGGCGCCATCACCAGCATCTGGCCCGGCTCGATCGGCGTGCCTTCAATGCCGCCACTGCGAGCGTCCAGCAGGACGTCGCGCAACACCTCGAGTTCGCGCAGCGGTGTGTGGCAGCGATGCACGCGCAGCGAGGCGTCGGCAGCGGCATCGGCACCGGCACCGGCACCGATGTTGCGCGCGTCGTTCGCCGCGATCAGGGCCGGATCCAGCCGGCGGATGCTGGCCTGCACGCGTTCGAGCAGATTGGCGGGCGGCGCGTCGGTGAGGTCGGCGTGGTGGCGGATGTCCTCGCGCAGCGGGCCATCGGCGATCGCGCTGAAGAACTGCTGGCCAAGCCGGCCCCAGCGCGCCAGCAGCGGATGCGTCTGCGGATGGAACCAGTCGCCGCCGGCGGCATCTTCAAGCAGGGTTTCCTCCACGCTGCGCCATTCCGCCGACGGCACTGCCGGCGACATCACATCCCAGTATTCGTTGCAGGGGTCCGGCAGGTACAACGCGACCAGCGCGTGCTCGGCATGCGCGCGCAGCGCCTCCAACTCACGCGGGGCCAGATGGCTGGTGCCGAACACGTGCACGGCCTGGCGCGGTGTCGCATCGGGTTGGCGCAAGGCCGCCACCAGCGCTTCGGTCACCGCCGCGCGATGGGTACCCGCGCGCGCCACCAGCCAGCGCCACAGCGGCGCCAGCAACCTGCGCTCGCTGTCCTGCCAACCGGCATCGGCAAGGTGTCGGGTGGCGACCTCCATCCGGCCCTGCTCCCAGTCGCGCAGCCAGTCAGGGCGATACACCAGGTATTGCGCGTACAGCCGCGCCAGCCGATCAGCCAGCTGGAAGCGGCGCAGCGCGGCCTCGCCGGCATCGGCCACTTCGAGCAGGCGGGCGATACGCGGATCGGTGAGCCCCGGCACGCTCGATGGATCAAGCAGGGCCTCGTGCACCCGCCAACGCAACTGCCGCCGCTGGTAGGCAGGCAATGCCACCGCGCCGCGCCCGAGCCGCGCCTGCGCTTCGCGGTCCAGCCAGGTCGAAGGCAGCATCACCTCAAGGTTGGCGACAATGCCGCCCGCCCCCGCGCGTCGGGCCAATTCACCGACCAGCCAGGGCTTGATGCCCGGATGCGCGGCGATCACCGTCTGCGGTTGCAGCGGGCTCTCCGGCCAGGTCGCGGCCAGCAGGTCGGCCAAGGGTGGCACCAGCGCTTCCAGCCGCGATGCTCGCAACACCACCAGCCCGACCGTGTCGCGCTCGGCATGGACGCGCGAAATGGCAGGGCTGGGCGATGCGGCTTCGGTCATTCGCTCATGATGCCGGAGCGCGGTCGCAGATTCCGCGACGCCAGTGGCCATCCCTTGGCCACGTCAGCGACCCGCTCGCAACGCCTCCAGCAACTTGCGGCCGGCACGGCCATTGGCATTCATGCCGAGCCGCGACTGCTCGCGCTTGATGGCCTCCCGGCTGGCGCTGCCGAGCACGCCATCGATGTTGCCGATGTCGTGCCCGCGCGCGGCCAGCAGCCTCTGCAATTCGACGCGCTCATCGCGGCCGATGCCCGGATCATCGGTGGGCCACGGCGTGCGCAGGCCTGGCTCGCTACGCAGCGCGTTGGAGAGCAGCGAGATCGCCAGCGCGTAGCTTTCCGCGGCGTTGTAGCTGTAGATCGCATCGTAATTCTTGAACACGATGAAGGCTGGGCCGTTGACGCCGGTCGGCACCAGCACCGCCGCGGGCGTCGCTGCCGGCAGGTCGATGCGCCCGCCATCGATGCGCGAAACGCCCATCGCCTGCCATTGCGAGAGCGGCCGGCGGCTGGTGCGCCCGGCCTGCGCCGTGTTGAACCCCGCCGGCAACTTCACTTCATAGCCCCAAGGCTGTCCCGAGCGCCAACCCGAACGCACCAGGTAATTGGCCGTCGAACCGAGCGCATCCGGGATGCTGCCAACCAGGTCCTTGCGGCCATCACCATCGAAATCCACCGCGATCCGGTTGTAGGTGGACGGCATGAATTGGGTATGGCCGAACGCGCCCGCCCACGAGCCCTTCATGTCCTCCAACCGCACATCGCCGCGCTGGACGATCTTCAGCGCCTCATAGAACTCGCTGCGGAAAAACGGCTGCCGGCGTCCGAAGCAGGCCAGCGTCCCCAACGATTGCAATAACGGCCGCTTGCCGAAGTTCTGCCCGTAATCGCTCTCCACGCCCCAGACAGCGACCACCGTGGCCGGGTCTACCCCCGTGCGCGCTTGCACCTGCTGCAGCAACGATGCGTTCGCGGCCAGGCGTTCGCGGCCCTCGCGGATGCGGCGGCTGTCCACCAGCGCAGCCAGGTAATCCCACAACGGCGTGGAGAACTCGGGCTGGCGGTCAAGCAACGGCAGCACGCCCATGTCGGGCATCACGCTCATCGCGTATTGGTCGAAGGCGGTGGCATTCACCCCCGCTGCGATCGCCGGCGCACGCAGGCTGGTCATGCAGGATTGGAACTGGGCCAATTCCGACGCGGTCGGCGCGACTGCCACCGGGCCGGACGGCGCCGGCGCAGGTGGCGGCGTCGGTTCGGGCTGCGGTGCCTGCGGAGCGGGCGGCGGGGTCTTCACCGGCGCAGGCGCACAGGCGGCGAGCGCGGCGGTGGCGGCGAGCAGGACTACGGGGCGGATCAAACGCATGCGCGATGTTTTCCTCGGATTGCGGATGGGAGAAGGATGCCATCGACGCGCGCAGGACTGGGCGATGGCGCGATCCGCGTGCGACCCGCGTTCATACCGGCACCACGCGCCCGTCATCGAGATGGCGATGCGGCGTGGTCCGCGGGCAGCAATCGGCCACGGCGTTGTTGGGCGCGGCGATGACTTCGGCCGGCAGTGCGATTTCGTCGGTATCGGCCACCGGCTGGCCGGTCATCATCTTCGCCTCGCGCCACCTGCCCCAGCGGTAATAGGCCACCGACATCAGCATCGCCGAAAGTCAACTGATCGGGAAACTCCACCAGATCGCGTCCACGCCCCGTACCGGCTGCATCAGGCTGGTGAAGGGAATGCGGATGCCCCAGAGCACGAGGATGAGCAAGGGCGGCGCCACCGCGCCGGTCGCGCGCACCACGCCCGAGATCACGAAGTTGACGCCAGAGAACAGGAACGACCACACCGCACCGCGATGTGATTGAGCTGGCGCGCGTTGTCGAGCACGGCGCTGCCTTCGGGCAGGAACAGACCGAGGTCGCGCGCGGCGGAGAGGGGACGGCATCCTCACTGATCGATGGCAGGTACGGCGATTGCGGGCTCGAAGACATCACGGATCCTGTCCGACTCGGCATGAACCCGCAGTCGACACGACCCGCGCGCCTTGACACGACAAGGCCGCCCGAAGGCGGCCTTGCATCGACGGGATGAAACCACGTCGCTCAGCGGCGCCCGCCCATCATGCCCATGCCGGCTTTCAGCATATCGCTGATGTCGAGGTCGCCATCGCCATCCTGGTCCAGCACCGCACCCAGCAGCCCGCCACCGAGGCCACCTTGCTGCTGCACCGCCTGGCGCTCCTGGCCCAGGATGCTGCCCAGCACGTTGGCCGAAGGCTGGCCCGCCTGCGCGCCGCCGCCGAACATGCGCTTGGCCAGATACGCCATCACGATCGGCGCGAGGATCTTGAGCAACATCTGCGCCTTGTCGCTGCCGAGGCCCGTGGTCTGGCCGAGGCCGCTCACCGCCTGCTGCTGGCGGCCGCCGAAGATGTGGCCCAACTGGCCGAGGCCATCGGTCTGGCGCGACTGGCCGCCGCCCAGCACCGCGCCCAGGATGTCGCCCAAGCCCATGCCTGCTGCGCCTTGGTGATCGCGACCCAGCGCACCAAACAGCGCCTCGGCGCCCTGCGGTTGGCTGGCATTGCGGCCCAGCGCGCCGAGCAGGAGCGGCAGCGCCGCCGCCACCGCGCCCGCCGTCTGGGTCTGGCCAGTGCCCAGCTGCTGGCTGATCTGCTGCAGGGCCGGGCCGGAAAGCTGGGAGAAGATGTCGTCGGTCAAGCTGCTCATCGGGATTCCTTCGAAGTGGAAACGCCACGGTAAGGTGACGATTGTTACCTTCGCATCAAGGCCCTTCGACGTTGATCGGCAACTGCCGGCCTATGCTGTGCCCCACCCGACCGGAGTGATCTCATGTCCCAGCAACCGCTGACGTTCTACACCCATCCGCATTCCCGCGGCCGCATCTCGCGCTGGGCGCTGGAGGAAACCGGCCTGCACTACCAGACCGAGTATCTCGACTACGGCACCACGATGAAGTCACCGGACTATCTCGCCATCAATCCGATGGGCAAGGTGCCCGCGCTCAGGCATGGCGATGTCGTCATCACGGAGAACGCGGCGATCGCCATGCATCTCGCCGACCTGGTGCCCGAAAAGCAACTCGCTCCGCCGGCCGGAAACCCGGAGCGCGGCTCCTACTACCGCTGGATCAGCTTCATGGGACCGCTGGAGCAACGGATGATGGCGAAGCACGCCGGCGCGCTGGGCCAGCCGATGTCCGCCGGTTACGGCGGCGACACCGATGTCATCGATGTGCTGACACAGGTGCTCGACGGTCGCGAATTCATCGTGGGCAATCGGTTCACCTTCGCCGACCTGATGGTGGCGGGCTATCTGGGCTTCTACCGCCAGTTCCGGATGCTGGAAGCCAGCCCGGTGTTCGACGCGTACGTCGATCGCCACTTGGCCCGCGATGCACGCAAGCGTGCCGACGGCATCGACGACGCAATCATCGCCGAGGCAAATGAGGGCGGCGGCGCAGGCTGAGATGCAAACGGGCTGCAAAGCAGCCCGTTTTTGCCGGGGTTGTACCGAAAGAGGCCCGCGACGCAGCGCCAAGGGTGGCGCTTCGTGCAATCAGCCGATCAGGCCAGCGTGCGCACCTTGGGCTCGCGGTCCCACTGCCGGGTCTTGGCCTTGGCGATGAAAGCCGAGGTGTCCTGCGGCTCCACCACGCCTGCATCGGGCTTGATGCCGGCGGCCTTGAGGATGTGTTCGCGGGTACCGCCGCAGGCGGCAATGGCCTTGAGATGACCGAAGGCGTCGCGGAAGAAATCGATCACCGCGCCATCCTTCGCCATCTTTTTCGCCTCCTCCGGCATCAGTACGCTGGCGATGGCATCGAACACCAGCGACGGCGTTCCGGCGACCTGGCCGTCCATCTTCGTGGTCTTCCCGTTCGACAGCTTGACGTGCATTTTCGGGCCCACCAGTTTCACCACTGCGCCCGCTTTTTCGGCGGCCTTGCGGATCGCATCGACCTGCGCCGTGTCGCTGCCTTCGGCCACCAGGATGCCGATGCTGCGGCCCTGCAGAGTGTTCTTGGCGTTGCCGATGATCGACAGTGCCGCCGATGCGTCCATGTCGATCGGCTCGCGTGCGGGCGGAATGCGCTCGGGCAGATCCATGCCCAGCCCCTCGGCTGCGCGTCGGGCCAGGTCCTCGTCGATGTTGCGCACCTGCGCCAGCGTGCGCACCACCACGTGCTGGTTCTCGACCTTGGCCAATTCGAACACCAGCGCCGAGACCAGATGCGCCTTCTCGACGTCGTTCTGGCTCCTCCAGAACATCCGCGGCTGGCTGAAATGGTCGGCGAACAGTTCGGCACGGATGCGCTGCTTGCCGTCCTCGCCCATCGGTTCCTGGAAGCTGCGGAATCCGGCCGTGGTTTCGCGCGCGGTGGTATCGCCCGGCCTGGACAGCGAATTCGGCTCGTAGGCCGCGCGCCCTTTCGGCACGGTCACCTGCATGTGCGCGTCGCGCTGGTGGTTGGCGAACGGGCACTTGGGCGCGTTGATCGGGATATGGGTGAAGTTGGGGCCGCCCAGCCGCGAGAGTTGCGTGTCTAGGTACGAGAACAGCCGCCCCTGCAGCAGCGGATCGTTGGAAAAATCCACGCCGGGAATCATGTTGGCCGGGCAGAACGCCACCTGCTCGGTCTCGGCGAAGAAGTTGTCCGGCCAGCGGTCCAGCACCATGCGCCCGACGATCTGCAGCGGCACCAGTTCCTCGGGAATCAACTTCGTTGCATCGAGGTGGTCGAACGGGAACGCGTCCGCATCCGCCTCGGTGAACAGCTGCACGCCCAACTCCCATTCCGGGAAATCGCCGGCCTTGATCGCTTCGAACAGGTCGCGCCGGTGGTAATCGTTGTCGGCGCCCTGCAGTTTGGCGTGCTCGTCCCAGATGTGCGACTGCAGACCCAGTTTCGGACGCCAGTGAAATTTCACGAAGGTCGATTCGCCGCCTTCGTTCAACAAGCGGAAAGTGTGGATGCCGAATCCCTCGATCATGCGCAGCGAGCGCGGGATGCCGCGATCCGACAGCGCCCACATCACCATGTGGAAGGTTTCCGGCGAAAGCGACACGAAATCCCAGAAGGTGTCGTGTGCGCTGGCCGCCTGCGGGAAGCCGCGATCAGGCTCCATCTTCACCGCATGGATGAAGTCCGGGAACTTCATCGCATCCTGGATCGCGAACACCGCCAGGTTGTTGCCGACGATGTCGAAATTGCCTTCCTGCGTATAGAACTTGACAGCGAATCCGCGCACGTCGCGCGGCGTGTCGACGCTGCCGGCGCCACCGGCGACCGTTGAGAAGCGCGTGAACACCGGAGTACGCGTCTTGGTTTCGGTGAACAGCTTGGCCGTGGTGTATTTCGACAGCGACTTGGTCAGTTCGAAGTAGCCATGCGCGCCGGAGCCGCGCGCATGCACGATCCGCTCCGGGATGCGTTCGTGATCGAAATGCGTGATCTTCTCGCGCAGGACGAAGTCTTCCAGCAGCGTCGGGCCGCGCTCGAAGGCGCGCAGGGAATTCTGGTTGTCGCTGACCGGGATGCCCTGCGCGGTCGTCAGCGGATCGAATCCGTCACCGGCCTGTTCGCGGGTTTCGCCACCGTGACCACGCCGCGGCGCCTTGCTGCTGACCTTGTTGCGCTTGCCCGCGGTGTTTGCAGGCGGGGTGTCGGGAGTCTTGCGGGTGGCCATGGCGACATCCTGGGGGACTGGAGGAGACCACCAACATAGTCACAAGCACGTCAAGGCCGCGTTGTGCGTCGCGCCTGCCGTCTGTACGCGCTGTCAGCCCAGCGATTTCAACCGGTACAACGCTTCCAGCGCCTGCTTGGGCGTGAGTTCGTCCGGATCGATTCCGGCCAGTGCTTCCATCGCCGCACTCGGCGGCGCAAACAGGCCGATCTGCTGCGGCGAATCCAGCGCCTGCGCGGTCATCGGCGCGGGCTTGGAGGCATCCTGCTGCTCCAATTCGGCCAGCCGCGCGCGCGCCTCTCGCACGACGCTTTTCGGCAGGCCGGCGAGTGCGGCCACCTGCAGGCCGTAACTGCGGTTGGCCGGCCCGTCCTTGACCGCGTGCATGAACACCAGCGCGTCTTCGTGCTCGACTGCGTCGAGGTGCACGTTGTGGATGCCGCTGCCCGGCGTCGCCAGCGCGGTGAGTTCAAAATAATGCGTGGCGAACAGCGTATGGCTGCGGTTGGAATCGGCCAAGTGGCGCGCGCAGGCTTCGGCCAACGCCAGGCCGTCGTAGGTCGAAGTGCCGCGGCCGATCTCGTCCATCAGCACCAGCGATTGCGATGTCGCATGGTGGAGGATGTAACTGGTTTCCGACATCTCCACCATGAAGGTCGATTGCCCTTTCGCCAGGTCGTCGCCGGCACCGATGCGGGTCAGGATGCGATCGATCGGGCCGATCTCCGCGCGCGAAGCCGGCACGAAGCTGCCGATGTGCGCCAGCAAGACGATCAGCGCGTTCTGCCGCATGTAGGTGGACTTGCCGCCCATGTTCGGCCCGGTGATCACCAGCATGCGCGTGGCATCGTCCAATTCAAGATCATTCGGGGTGAACGGTTCGCTGCGCACCGCTTCCACCACCGGATGGCGGCCACTCTCGATGCGCAACACCGCGTCATCGACCAGACGTGGCCGCGACCAGTCCAATGCCTCGGCACGTTCGGCGAAGGCGCAAAGCACGTCCAGTTCAGCCAAGGCCTGTGCGCAATCGCGCAGCGGCTGCAGGTCCTCGTTGAGCGCGTCCAGCACCTCTTCGTACAGCTGCTTCTCGCGCGAAAGCGAGCGCTCGCGCGCCGACAACACCTTGTCCTCGAAACCCTTCAGTTCCTCGGTGATGTAGCGCTCGGCATTGGCCAGGGTCTGCCGCCGCGTGTAGTGCACCGGCACTTTGCCGGCATGCACCTTGCCCATCTCGATGTAATAACCATGCACGCGGTTGTAGCCGACCTTCAGCGTGGCGATGCCGGTCGCCTCGCGTTCGCGCGCTTCCAGGTCGAGAAGGAATTGATCGGCATGGGTCGAAAGCCGGCGCAGCTCGTCGAGCACGTCATCGAAACCTTCGGCGATCACCCCCCCGTCGCGGGTGACGACCGGCGGTTGCTCGATGATCGCGCGCTGCAGGAAGTCGGCGTTGTCGCCATGTTCGCCCAAAGCAGCGGCCAGCGATTGCAGGCGCGGCGAATCCAGCGACGCGAGTTGCGCGCGCAGCCGCGGCAATTGCGCCAGTGCATCGCGCAGCGTCGACAAATCACGCGGCCGGGCGCTGCGCAACGCCACGCGGGTGAGGATGCGCTCGACATCGCCAAGCCCGCGGAAGGCCTCGCGCAGGTCCTCGTACGCGCGTGATTGCAGCAGCGTCTCCACTGCGTGCAGGCGCGGTTCGATGACCTCGCGCGCGCGCATCGGCCGATGCAACCAGCGCCGCAACAGGCGCCCGCCCATCGGCGTGATGGTGGCATCCAGCACGCCGAGCAGCGTGTTCTTGGTATCGCCGTCGATGCGTGTGTCGAGCTCCAGGTGACGGCGCGTGGCCGCGTTCATCGCGATCGCCGCATCGCCGTTTTCCAGCGCGATCGAAGTCAGGTGCGGCAGGCTCTGCTTCTGGGTTTCCTCGACATAGCCGAGCAATGCGCCGGCCGCGGCGACCGGCAACGGCATGCCTTCGATCCCGAATGCGCCGAGATCATGCACCTTGAAGAACGCCAGCAGCTTGCGCCGCGCCGAATCCGCATCGAACAGCCAGGGTGCGCGACGCCG
>JAEWNY010000058.1 GCA_023461075.1 Pseudomonadota bacterium
CCCGACCCCGCGCATCCCACTACCACCGCCGCTGCACGCGACTATCTGTTCAAGCTGGCGACGGCCTTCGGTGTCACCGCGGTCGGCGGCCTGTTGGTGAAACAACTCGGCTGGGAACTGCCGGACACGGTACGGCCGATCGCCTGGGCGCTCATCATCGGCGCATTCTGGATGGTGATCGCCGAGCAGCTCGCCGCCCGCCGCGCCGAGCGGATCGGTGAACGCAGCGAAATCTCATGGACCACGGCGGTCCTGGTCGGCGTGGCACAGGTGGTGGCCGGTGTTTTCCCCGGTACCTCGCGCTCGGCGGCGACGATCTTCGTGGCCCTGCTGGCCGGCACCACCTCGCGCGCGGCGGCGACCGAGTTCGCCTTCCTGGTCGGCATCCCGACCATGTTCGCCGCGACCTTCTACGAATTGTTGTCGATGCTGAAGGATGGCGCCATCGGTGGCGAAGACTGGGGCGCACTGGCGGTCGCCTTCATCGCCTCGATGATCACCGCCTTCATCTCGGTCAAATGGCTGCTGCGCTATATCCAGAGCCATCGGTTCACTGCGTTCGCCGTCTACCGGCTGGTCCTTGGCGTCGCCCTGCTGCTGTTCCTGCCGGCGGCAGCCTGATTCCGCGTCATCGCCGGTCAAACGAGGAGTTTTCGATGCGGCTTCGTCCTGCGCTGCTGATGACTTTGGCTCTCGCCGCCTGTGCCTCACAACCGGAAGGCCTGCCCGGCGGCAGCCATGCGGCGGAGCTGCTGGCCAGCGGCGGCGCCTGGCGCCTGGCGGATGCACGCCTGCCGCAGGGGCAGCCGATTCCCGCCTTGTTGGCAGGCGACAGCCACTACCGGCTGCAGTTCGTCGATGGCCAATTGAACATCTCGGGCGGCTGCAACCGGATGGGCGCGGCTTATCGCATCGACAAGGACCGCTTGCTGGTCGACCCGCTGGCATCCACGCGGATGGCTTGCGACGGCCCGCGCATGGACAACGATGCATGGATGTCGCGGCAGTTCGGCTATCCGGTGCGCATGCGCTTCAACGGCGCGCAGCAGCTCGAGCTGGAGATGCTCGATGGAAGCAAGCTGACATTCCGCGCGGTGCCGCGGAAATAGGAGACTAAGCGATGCGCCTGGCCCGCATGATCCCGACCCTCGCACTCGCCATCGCGCTGGGCGGCTGCATGCACGCGGCCAATGATGCGAACGCACCGGCCGATCCGAATGCCGCGCTCACGACCTCAGGCGTCTGGCAGTTGGTGCAGGCCATGCATGCCGATGGTCGCCGCGTCGACGCCCTGTTCCCGCCACGCTCGTCGCTGCGCCTGCGGTTTGAAGGCCATCGGCTCTCGGTCAATGGCGGCTGCAACGGGATGGGCGGAACTTATGCGTTGCGCGATGGCGTACTGACCACGGGCGAGATGGCCAGCACGCTGATGGCCTGTGATCCGCCGCTGATGGAGGCCGATGCCGAGATCGCGCGCCTGCTCTCGGCGCCGTTGCAACTGCGCTGGGACGCCGGCGGCAAGCGCTTCAGCCTGCACGACAAGGCCGGCGTCACCCTGTTGTTCGAGGCCACGGCGCCGCCCTGAAACATCAGCGACAGCAATCCAGCGTCGCCAAAGCAACCACGCCAACCCGGCCGCCCCGCACCACAGCAGCACGATGACGCATGCCGCGACGCGGCTCACCGGTTTGTCGGCTGCGACTTGAGCGTGGGCGCGCGCGTCGTCCATCACTACTTCTGGCGCCAGCTTCACCAGCAGCGCGATGCCCAGCGGAATCAACAGCAAGTCATCCAACAGACCCAGGACCGGGATGAAATCGGGCACCAGATCCATCGCGCTGAAGGCATAGGCGGCGACGGCCAATGCCAGCAGTTTCAGCCCCCATGGCATGCGTGGATCGCGCGCAGCAAACCAGATAGTGAGCGCCTGCCGCTTGAGCGCGCGCATCCGTCGGACGAACGCGGCCATCGCACTCAATCGTGCAGCGAGTAAGTTCCATAGGTACTGGTTTCGGCCAGCACATGGCCATGCATCGCGCGCAGGGCATCCTGCGCGGTGAACGCCTTGGGCATGTCGAGCGTTGCGACATCCAACGCAAACAGGCGGAAGAAATACCGGTGCGTGCGCAGGTCGTTCGGTGGCGGATACGGCCCGTCGTAACCGAAATATTCGCCCTTCATCCCGCCTTCGTCGTTGGCGAACCAGCCGGTGTAATCGTTGAGACCCTGGCGCGCGCCTTCGCCCTGGCAAGGGCCCTTGCCGCCGCGCGTCACGCCATCGCTGCAACTGCCGGCCTCGAAACCATCGATGGACGGCGGGATGTCGACCACCGCCCAGTGCACGAAGTCACCGCGCGGGTGCTCGACGGGGATCTCCACGCCATCCTTGCCGGCCAGCGAGGCATCGGTCGGCGCATCGGTATCGATGCACAGCAGGACGAGCGATTTCGCATCCGTCGGCACGTCGGACCAGGCCAGGTGCGGGTTGCGATTGCCACCGAAGCCGTCCTTCGCACCGAGTGCGAACTCGCACGGGATCGGTTGGCCGTGCTGGAAACTGTCGCTGCGGATCTTCATCGTGTGCTCCGGGCCGGGGGGCATGTCGTTCGCCGGCAACGGTAGCGCGCGTCGCGTTCAGCCGATGTCGATGACGGGCACCGGCGCGAGGGCCTGCCAGAGCCGCTCGGCCACCCAGCGCTCGGCATAGCCATTGAAGCGCGCGTCGGTGAGAAAGCCGCAATGCCCGCCATCTGCGGCGATTTCCAACGTGGCAGTGTCCGGCAATTGCAAGGCCTCGAAATCATCGACCGGGATCACCGGATCGTCTCGCGAGGTGAGGATGTCGACCGGCACCGACATCGCCGCCAAGCGCTCGCGGCTGATGCGGTAGCCATCGAAGTAATCATCGACACTCGGGAAACCGTAGCCGCCCTGCTCGATCAGCCAGGCGGTGAGATCGCGCAGGCCCAGCTTGAAGGCGGCATCGTCGTAGCCATGCAGCTCCGGGAACAACTCGCGCTTGCGCTTGAGCGAGCGCGACCATTTGCGGATGAAGTAGCGCTGGTAGATCGGCAGGCCCTGCTCCATCGCCTGCGTCGTGCGTTCCGGATCAAGTGCCGGGCAGATCGCGGCCACGCGCGCCAGCGGCAGACCGTTCGCGGGCGCGTTCAACGCGAGACGCAGCGCGAAATTGCCGCCCAGCGAATAGCCGGCCGCGACCATCAGCGGCGACGGCCAGCGCCGCGCGATTTCCTTTGCCGCGGCAATCACCTCCTCGATCAGGCACGAATGGAACAACGCCTCGTTGAGGTGATGACTCGGCCCGTGGTCGCGGAAGTTGAGCCGGAACACGTCGAACCCGGCTTCCAGCAGGTTCGCCGCGGTCAGCCGCATGTAACCGGATTCGGCGCTTCCTTCCCAGCCGTGCAGCAGCAGGGCAAGGCCACGTGCGTCGCGTCCGGGCAGCGTGCTGTGCAGGCCGTGCAGGCGCACGCCCCCGCCGGCATCGATGATGTGCTCGCTGGTGATCGCACCAGTGTCGCGCAAACGTCGCGCACCCAACGCCACCCGGCGCGGGCTGCTGGCCAGGATCGATTGCACGTGCGGGCTGCGCGCCCACCATGGCGCGACATAGGCGCTGTCGGCGCGCTTCATGCGTGGCCGAGCGCCGCCGCGATGCGCGCACGCGCGGTGTCGGCGATGCGTCGGCGGCCTTCGGCATCACCGGGCAGGATCGGCTCCAGGAACACCACCTCGGCCACGATCGCACGATCGCCGAGCAGGCGCAGGAAGTTCTGCACGAAGTTCTCGCGCGGGCCGAAAGCGACGCGGGTTTGCGCCGATCCGCCCTCGCCATAGCGCAACGCCACCGGCTGGACCGGCGCCGACGCCTCTACCGCGGCAGTGAAGATGCGTGCATGAAACGGCCCGAGTTCCTTGCCGCCGCGGGTGCCGCCTTCGGGGAACGCTCCGACCGAATGACCATCGCGCAGGCGTTCGGCCATCTGCGCCATCACCCCGCCCAGCGATTCCTGGCTGCCGCGCTGGTGGAAGATGGTGTCGGCGCGGCCCGCCATCCAGCCGACCAGCGGCCAGCCTTCGATTTCCTTCTTGGCGACGAACCCCATCATCCGCTGGCTGTGCAGGACGACGATGTCGACCCAGCTGACATGGTTGGAGACGAACATCGCCGCCTCAGGCAGCGGCCGGCCGACGCCGCGCACGGTGATGCCGAAAACCTTCATCAGGCTCCACGACCACCAGCGCACCACCCGATGGTCCAGGCGCATGCCTCGGAATTGAATGCCGCCGGTGAGCGGCGACATCAACAGCATCACCACCGGCAGGTGGATGCCGATGTGCCAGAGCAGCAACGGGATGCGATAGACGTAGCGGAACGCGCGAAGCACGAAGGGGTCGGGGGACGAACGACTCATCGGTGCACGATAGCGATGCCGCGCGTGTTGCGCCACGGCATCGACATCCAATCAAGCGCGGCGACGGATCACCGCAAGGGTCAGGCGCGACACGCAGGCCAGCTGGCCGTTTTCATCCTCGATGCGGATTTCCCACACCTGCGTGCTGCGACCGACGTGCAGCGGCCGCGCGGTGCCGGTGACGATGCCCTCGCGGATGCCCTTCAGGTGGTTGGCATTGATCTCGATGCCCACCACGCCCTCGTCCGCGCCGACACACAGGCCGGCGGCGGTACTGCCCAGCGTCTCGGCCAGGGCGACCGACGCGCCACCGTGCAGCAGGCCATAGGGCTGGCGGGTGCGGGCATCGACCGGCATCGTCCCGCGCAGGTAGTCCTCACCGATCTCGCTGAAGACGATCCCGAGTGGCTGCATCATGGTCCCCTCGGACCACTGGTTGAGCTGCTCGAGAGTGACATCGCTGCGGAACATGGCGGCTGGCCGGCTGGGGTCGGGGCCGGCCAGCTTACGCCATGTCAGTGGACCCGGAAGTTGGCGCCGGCGTCGCGGCCGGCATAGCGGCGCAGGCCATCGGCATAACCGCTGCTGCGGCCATAGCCGGTGCCGAACTCGCGTTCACGACGGACCGAGCGACGGTGGGCGTTGGTGGAGGAAGCGGCTTCACGGGTGTTCAGGCGGGTGGCATTGGCGTTCATGACAGGCTCCTTGCGGTGGGTGATGTCTTGGTGTGTTGGTAGACTAATACACCAGAACAACAAAACACCTGTGCCATAAGTCATTGAACCGATGTCACCCGCCGACCTGCCCGGCCGGGGGCGAAAATCCACGCAAGCAGGGGGTCAGAGGATGGGCGCGAGACCGGCGCCGAAGGCGGTCAGGATCCGGGTCGCGAACCATTTGGGCCCGACGTTGACCTCCGGGAAGTCGCCGACCGCCCGATAGCAGTCATGGAAGCGCGGATCGCCGATCCGCAGCGGCGCCGGGCAATCCGGGCCGGGCACGAATTCGTAGCTGGTCGCATAGCGCACCGGCATCAGGTCGAACACCGGCAGGTGCTCGGACACCTTGAGCAGAGAGTAACGCAATCCCGGAAGTATCGGATTGCGTTCGCGCGGGGCGATCACCCAGGAGTTGGCCGGCGCGATGTCGCCGCGGATGCTCGCCGCCAGTTCCGCCGCGAAACCGCGGTCGCGGATGATCAGCGCGCTCTCGGTGTTGTAGTTGTCTCCGCGCGGATCGAAGTTGTGGGTGCCGACCACGCCGACGCCTTCGTCCACCACCATCGACTTGGCATGCAGGCCGATGCGCACGCCGGCCCGCTTGAGCGGCACGCTGCTGCCGCGCGCGGAGAAGAACATGCGCCGCCGGACCAGGTACTCGCGGCGATCGCGCTGCGCCCAGGGCTCGCGCCGCATCTGCTGGTAAGCCTCGCGGCGGCGTTGGAATTCCACCTCATCGACCGCTTCCGGCACGCTGGCGCGGGTGGCGGCAAGGTCGATCGGTGCATCTTCCGGATACGGTTTGTATTCGTAGATCTCGAAGCCGAAACGACGCAGGTAGCGCCGACGGTACTTGTACGACAACGCATAAACCATGAAAGCGTCGGTCGCGGCCAGACTGTTGGTCGAGATCACCACCCGCGGCGGGCGCGGCCGATCATTGAGTGACTCGAACAACCGTTGAGCCGGCTTCGACAGCACCAGATAGGGCGTCTGCAGCAGCAGTTCCTCCTGGGTGGACTGCACCAGCTGCATCAGCTCCGCGCTGGCATCGCTGCCGCCCGCCGCCTGCGCGACATCGCGCCGATGCTTGCGCGGCAGGTCGGCGACGAACTGCACGCCTTCGACCGGCCGCGTGCGCGAGACCAGGCGCGCATCGAGCAGGGCGGCATCGTTGGCATCGCGCTGCATGGCCAAGGCGCGATCGGGATGCTCATAGGCTCGAGTGGAAAGCGCCGGCACACCCTCGCGGGTGATCAGCCGCGCGACATCGCGCAACTCGGCCACCGCCACGCTGCGCGGCGAGGCCCAGAAGGCATCGAAGTTGGCGCCCATCTCGCGCGCCACCGGACCGGACAGCGACACATCGCGGTCGCGGAAGTCGTACTCGGCATCCCAGTCGTAGTAATCGTCCTGGTAATTGCGCCCGCCGGTGATACCCAGCCTTCCATCGACCAGCAGCAGCTTGTTGTGCATGCGCTGGTTGAGCATGCGGAAGCGGAACAGGGTCGCCATCGCGTAGTCGGTCCAGCTCAGCTGGCCCTTGCCGAACACCGGGTTGTAGACGCGAGCCTCGAAGTTGGCATGCGCGCCGGCCAGCGAAGCGAGCGTGTGCACGCTCTTCATCGCGGTCAACTGGTCCATCAGCACGCGTACCTTCACCCCGCGCCGTGCCGCGGCGACCAGCTCACGCAGGACCAGTCGGCCGGAGTCATCCTCGTCGTAGATATAGGTCTGCAGGTCGATACTTTCGCGCGCCGCGCGAATCAGGTGGATGCGCACCATCAAGGCATCGGTGCCGTGGTCGAGGATCAGCGCATGGTGGCCGCCATCGCGCATCGCGCCGTCGGCCTGCGCCAGCAATGCCGAGGGCTGAGCGCAGCGATCCGCCTGCGCGCAATCGAGCGCGACCGGGCGTTCGGCTTCTACAATCCGCGCCACCTCGGCGCGTTGCGTGTCCGACAGCGAGGCGCAACCCGAGAGCCACAGCAGCGCGCAGGCCAACGCCCATCGCCAAGCGCTCACGACATCGGCTCCATCGGCACCCGCAAGTCGAATTCGACATGCTCGCCGACCACGCCGCGGAACTTGTGCATGCCGAAGTCGCCACGCCTGACCCTGCCGCGCGCCTCGATGACGCAATCGCGCGCGCGCGGCGAAGCACAGCGACCCGGCGCCACCTGCACCTGCTCGCGGCGACTGACCCCGCGGATCACCAGCTCGCCTTCCAGCACGCCTCCGCGCGGGGAGCAATCGGCGGCCACCGGATCGGACAGGAAGTGGATGTTGGGATGGCGGGCGCTGTCGAAGAAATCCGCACCGCGAAGCATCCGGGTGTAGCGGGGGTGGCGCGGCATGTCGACCTCCGCGGCCGGCATGGTGATCGCCAGCCGCAGGCGGCCATCGGCCTGCGCGATCCAGCGGCCTTCGACGCCGTTGAAGCGGCCCTGCATCGGCCTGCCCATCACCGATCGCAGCATGAAAGCGCCATCCCCGACGCGCGCAGGTAGGACCACCTCTCCGGCAACCGCCGGGAAAGCCGTCGCCAGGCCCGCGAGGACCGCACACGCAAGGACTGGGATCGCCTGCCGCATCGGCTCAGGGCGACCACGTGTGGGCGATGCGAGCCGCGCCCGGATCGGTCACCGGCACCCGCCCATCGAACTGCATCACCACGATGCCCGCAGTCGGCAGCGCGTGCAGGCGGGCGGCGGCATCGAGATGGAAAACCAGCTGCTCAAGTCCGGGATTGTGGCCAACCAGCCACAGTCGCGCGAGCGCAGGCATGGCGGCGATGTGCGCTTCGATCACGCCCAGCAGGTCGCCCAGGCTCGCCTCGTGGATGTCGGCGGCGATGTCGGCCTCGGGCAGCGTGCAACCGGCCGCCACGAGCTGCGCCAAGGTCTCGCGCGTGCGCATCGCAGGCGAACACAGCACGCCTTGCGGCATCCCGACCGTGTCCTGAAGCCATCGTCCCGCGGCGCCTGCTTCCTCTAGGCCGCGTGGGGTCAGGCGGCGGCTGGCATCGGCCTCCCAACCGACCGCCGGGGCGGCCTGCGCATGCCGGATAAGCACGAGTTCCTGCAGACTCAATGCAAGCGCTCCGCCCGTCAACGCGGCTTGTACAGCCAGCGCAGCAGCGGCTCCCAGTCCTCCTGATGGGCGCGCACCTGGGTGGAGCGGTAATCGAACAGGCTCCGGCCGAGGCCGGTCAGCAATACGTATGACTGGCTGTCGCGCAACTCCGCCACCAGCGGCACGCCCCACTGGCGCAGGATGTCCATCGCCTGCTGCGAGGCATTGGTCCACGGCTTGAGCTTGTTGCCGACCAACGCGATCGGCAGCT
>JAEWNY010000059.1 GCA_023461075.1 Pseudomonadota bacterium
ACCACCGAAACGCTCCGCGCCCACCTTCGTCAGCGCTGCGGTCAGCGTGGTCTTGCCGTGGTCAACGTGACCGATCGTGCCCACGTTCACGTGGGGCTTGGTGCGCTCGAACTTGCCCTTTGCCATGATTATTCCCGGTTACTGGATTGCGATGGTGGTACTGCTGGATGGTGCTCACGAATGGAATCGAACCATCGACCTCCTCCTTACCAAGGAGGTGCTCTACCGACTGAGCTACGTGAGCGGATTTTCTGTGCCTTGCGACGCCGGCGTTCAGTGGAGCGGGAGACGGGAATCGAACCCGCACTAGTAGCTTGGAAGGCTACAGTTCTACCATTGAACTACTCCCGCACAGGGAAGCCCGTACGCCGCTGCAAGTTGATGGTGGAGGGAGGTGGATGGCTTCGACCACTACGTGGTCTGGGCCCTTCGGGCCGCGCCTTGCGGCGCGCTCAACATCGCAAGCGATGTTGTCGAACCCGTGCTTGTAGGTGGTCCGAAACCACCCGCCGCACACGCTCGCCCTGCACACTTCTCTGCCATTTGCCACCTTCGATGCATTGAAGATGGTGGAGGGAGGTGGATTCGAACCACCGAAGGCGTAAGCCAGCAGATTTACAGTCTGCCCCCGTTGGCCGCTTGGGTATCCCTCCGCCGAAACCAGCAGGCGGTGAAACAGCCCGTTATTCTGACGGGCCGTTCCGGGCATGTCAACGTCCGCCGACGCCCAAACCGGCCAGCCGGTGCCTAGTGCGTGGGCGCCTCGCTGGCCTTGGCCTGGTCGGGCAGCACATCGCCGCGGAAGCCGTCATCGGCATACAGGCCCACGTGCGGTTTCCCGTCGGCCCCGATCCAGCCGCGGTACATGCCTTCGGTATTGAACGGGAAGGCGAAATCGCCGTCTGCGGTCATCACGATCGCCCCGCCATCGCCGCCCAGCTTGACGACATCGCCATTGATCACCGCACCTCCCGCCTGCGCCGCCGTCTCTTTCAGGTATTCCACCCGGGCACAAACGGAGCGCGCCGCTGCGGTGCGGATGTAGTACTCACCCCAGCCCGTCCCGGACACCGCGCAGCGGGCATCGGCCCAGGTCCCGGCGCCGATCACCGGGCTGTCGCCCACCCGGTTCCAGCGTTTGTTGGTCATGCCGCCGGTGGAAGTGCCTGCAGCCAGTCGCCCCTGCGCATCCAGGGCGACGGCACCCACGGTACCGACGTATTTCAGGTATTCCGGCAGCGCGAGCGATGCCTGCTTGGCGGCCTCCTTCTTCGCGTTCTGCAGTTGCTGCCAGCGCTTTTCAGTGCGGAAGTAGGAGGCTGGCGTCATCGCGAAGCCCTGCTCCTTGGCAAAGGTTTCAGCCCCGGCGCCCATCAGCATCACGTGCGGCGATTTCTCCATCACCGCGCGAGCCAGAAGGATCGGGTTCTTGATGTGCTGCACACCGCCGACCGCGCCGGCCGCCTGGGTGTGGCCGTCCATGATCGAGGCGTCCAGCTCATTCCGGCCCTCATGGGTGAATACCGCGCCCTTGCCGGCGTTGAAGTACGGACTGTCCTCGAGCACGGTGATCGCGGCGGTGACCGCATCGAGCGCCGGCTTGCCGGCCGACAGTTCCGCATGGCCGCGCTTGAGCGCCGTCTCCAGCGCCTGCCGGATCGCCGCTTCATCGGCCGCATTGTTGTTGCGCCGGATGACCCCGGCACCGCCATGGATGATCAGCACCGGTTCGGCGGCGGATGCCACCGTCGCCATCGCCAAGCCGATCGTCAGTGCGGCGGCGCGCAACCCAATGAGAGGTGTCGTTTTCATCACGGGCTTCCTTGGCCAGGCGGCCATGCGGGGGTGTAACGGATGATGCCATCGGTGATGTCGGCTTGGCCCACGTAGGCGGGCTTGGCGACTCGCCAATCACTTGAGGTGTACAGCCGGCTGGATGCATCCAGTCCGATGATCGTCCATCCCGAGGCCTGCAATGGCTTGCCGGTCTCGATGCGTGCAGCGCCCGGCCGGAACAACCAGGCGCGGTCGCCGTTCTCGCTGAAGACGCGGCCTTCGCCCTTGGCATCGATGCCAAGCACGGCATCCTCGTCCACTGCCACGCCGAGCACCGGGGCGCCCGGATGGGTTTGCGTGATCCGCGCCATCATCCCGATCAGGCGGCCCTGGCGTTTGCGTTTGGCGAAATGCGTGTCGGTGATGACGCCAGCCGAATACAGCGGCTCCGCCCGCAGGAAATCCTCCGCGATGGTGGCCTGCGAGGTGTCAGAACGCTTGAGGATTTCATCGGACGTCAGGCTGTTGCCGTCCAGTGCGCCGTAGACGTAGCGACCCATGATCGCGAGGCCGGCGCTGGTGCCCCCAAGCGGCTTGCCTGCGGCCAGGTGCTTGTTGAGCGCGATCTGCACCGGCGTGTCGCGCCAGTAGCGCAGGTAGTTGGACTGATCGCCGCCGCTGACGAAGATGGCATCGGCACCGGCCAGCCATGCGGCGACTTGCGGATCGAACGCCGCCTTGCGCGAACGGAACACGATCGTCCGGGCGGAGGTGATGCCGCCGACCTTGCGGTAGAACTCATCGCCATGCTCGCCGCCGTAGGAAGCACGCAGGATCACCACGTGGCCGTGGCCAGCTTGCTCGAACCACCAACTGAAGGCCTCCTTCGGCCGGTCCCCGCCGCCGACCAGCAACAAAGCCTTGCGTGGTGCGGCGGGCGCCGGCTTGGCCGGATCGCCCTGCTCGAACAGCAGCAGGTCGCGGGTCTGCCGGATCGGGGGCGGCGAGGCCGGGGTCGGCAGCGGGGGCGCCTCGGCGCAGCCCAGCATCGCCAAGCACAGCAAGAGGGCCGGGAGCCAGCGTGATCGCGGGGCCAGCACGCGGGAGACGGCGTTCATGACTTATCACCCCTTTGCTCGGTCGTTCAGCGAGCGTATATATGACAGCGACGGCCAAATCCAGTCAACGCTAAAGGGGAAGACGATGAAAAAGCGCTCGCTCAGCCTTGCGGTCCAGGCCGCGTTGCTCCTGGCACTGCCCTGCATGGCGCAGGCGCAGCAGGATCCGCCACAACAACAACCGGAGCAGGAACCCCCTTCCCCGCCTCAAACCACCCTCGACAGCGTGGTGGTGACCGGTTCGCGCATCCCGCGCGCGCAAGTGGAAGGCCCGGCACCGGTCAGTGTCATCACCGCCGAGGACATCCAGGCCGGTGGTTTCACCAGCGTGCCTGACGTCATGCAGTCCCTGACCCAGAACGGCGGCCAGACCCAGAGCCAGCAATCGGCGGGCGGGGCGGATTTCTCGCCCGGCGCACAACAGGTCGACCTGCGCGCACTCGGCCCCAACCACACCCTGGTGCTGGTGAACGGACGGCGCATCGCGGACTTCCCGCTGCCATTCGGTGGCCGCAGCAACTTCACCGATGTCTCCAGCCTGCCGCTCGGGATGATCGACCGCATCGAGGTGCTGACCGGCAGCGCATCGGCCATCTATGGATCGGACGCGATCTCCGGCGTGGTCAACTTCATCCTGAAGAAGCGCGCGGATGGCACCACTGTCGATTACCGCTACGGCCAGACCGAGGAAGGCGATGCCGAGTCGCATCGGCTGAACGTCTCCACCGGCTTCAGCCGCGGCGACTTCAACATGGTCGCGGGCTTCGAGTACCGCAAGCAGGAACCGCTGTGGGGTTTCCAGCGCGAAGCTCAGGATTCGACCTTCGATGGCCCGACCGCCAACTCGCGCCTGCCTTCGCGCAACTTCCTCGCCACCGACTGGTGGGATGACTACATCGACCCGGGCGAGGCGACCTGCCAGGGCATGTCCCACCTCAACGACGGGACCATGCACTACGCCTTCCGACCGCGCTATGGCTACTACTGCGGCAGCGACCGCACGCCGTCCTACCGCACCCAGATCACCCAACGCAGCGGCATCAACGCCTATGCATCGATGAGCTATCCGCTGGCCAACGGCGCGGAATGGTTTGCCGACGTGCAGGCCGGGCGCCACCAGGTCTCGCTGTTCCGCGCACCACGCAGCTGGGCTTTGATGACCCCGGATGGCATCGAGTGGGACTACTTCTGGAACGCCAATACCGACCAGGCCGAGTACTGGCAGCGCATCTTCACCCCGGAGGAGATGGGTGGATTGACCAACCGCATGGTCAACACGACCCAGCGCACGTTGGGCTTGACCACCGGCTTCAAGGGCGTGCTGGCCGGTGACTGGGATTACGAGGCGGCAGTCAGCCACTCGCAATACGAAGCCAAGATCAGCTGGCCGCAGATCGTCGCGGCCAAGGCCAACGCGCTGTTCCTGGGCCCGCAGCTGCCTGGCATGCGCCGGTGGCGCGGCGTCGATTATCCGATCTTCGATGCGGATCCTGCACGGCTATGGACGCCGCTGACGCCGCAGGAATTCGACAGCATCTTCGCCTACACCACCTACCGTCCGAAGTCGGCGACGCAGACACTTGCGCTGACGCTGACCCAGGCCGACCTGTTCAACATGCCCGGTGGGCCGGTCGGTTTCGCCGCGACCGCCGAAGTCGGCCACCAGAGCTACGACATCAAGCCCGACCCGCTGGCCACCCAGTACTACTACTACAGCTGGAAGGACTCCTCCGGCCAGGGCAGCCGCAGCCGCTGGGCCGTGGCCAGCGAGCTGCGCATGCCGGTGCTGCCTTCCCTCAACATCAGCGTGGCGGGCCGCTACGACCGCTACAACTTCGCGGGCCGTGAACCGGCCAAGCTCACGTGGAGCACCGGCCTTGAATGGCGTCCCCTCGACAGCCTGCTGGTACGTGGCTCCTACGGCACGGCATTCCGCGCGCCGGACCTGCACTACGTGTTCACCGGGCCCGGCAATGACGAAACCTCCGCGCCCGATTACTGGCGTTGCGCGGAAGAACAGGGTGACCTGCCGTTCGATGACTGCGACTACAGCAGCGAAGGCATCATCCGCAGCCGCGATGGCAACAAGGACCTGCTTCCGGAAACCAGCAAATCGTGGACGGCCGGCGTCGTGTGGTCGCCGGCAAGCTGGTTCGACCTGTCGGTCGACTGGTTCAGCATCGACATGCGCGACCAGGTGCAGGACCTGCGCGTCAGCGAGGTGATGCGCAACGAGCTGGCTTGCCGCCAGGGGACGCAAGACATCAACTCGCCGCTGTGCGTCGACACCCTGTCGCGGATCACGCGAATGTCGGATGGCACGCTCTACGGCGTCCACGTCAATCCGATCAACATCGCCCGCGAGCGCACCAGTGGCGTGGACCTCAGCAGCAACCTGCGCTGGGACACCGGCATCGGAACGTTCCGGCTCTCCGGTGGCTACACCTGGGTCAAGCGACACGACATCCAGGAATATCCGGAGGAACCGTTCGTCGACATGTTCGCGATCAACAGCGGTTACGACATCCCGCGCAGCAAGGCGACGCTGCGCCTGGGCTGGTCGCAGGACCGCTGGTCCGCGTCGATCCAGGGCCGACGCCTCGGCAAGCTGCCCAACGACGATTCCTACTACGAAATCTGGTCACCCAGCGACGGCACCCACCCGTGGATCCCCGCGACCTATCGCTACAACGCCAACCTGCAGTTCGACATCACCCCGCGCTCGCGTGTTTCGTTGTCGGTAGTCAATCTGTTCGACAAGGAACCGCCCCACGATCCGACCTACACCGGATACCCGTACTACGACATCTCGTGGTTCGATCGCGAAGGCCGCAGTTTCTACCTTCAGTACACCCACAAAATCGGTGGCAAGCCGCTTTGAGCTTCGCAGCTTCGGAAAAAAGAAAACCCCGCTTCGGCGGGGTTTTTCTTGGCGAGTACCGCGAAGCCCGCCATCACAGCCGGCGATGGTGCGGCCAGGCGGCGATCGCGGAATGTGCGGGAGTTGGCTGAAGCCAACCAGCAAGCACGAAGCAAAGCACCAACTACTCCGCGGCGCGCTGGCGAAGTTGCTCAGACGTTGAAGCGGAAATGCAGGATATCGCCCTCCTGCACCCGATACTCCTTGCCTTCCAGGCGCAGGCGACCGGCTTCCTTCGCACCCTGCTCGCCCTTGTACTTGATGAAATCGTCGTAGGCGGTGGTCTCCGCGCGGATGAAGCCCTTCTCGAAATCGGTGTGGATGACACCCGCGGCCTGCGGCGCGGTCGCGCCCTTCTTGACCGTCCATGCGCGCACTTCCTTGACGCCGGCGGTGAAGTAGGTCTGCAGGCCGAGCAACGCATAGGCGGCGCGGATCACGCGGTTCAGGCCCGGCTCGTCGAGGCCGAGGTCGGCGAGGAAGGTGTCGCGGTCGGCATCGTCGAGTTGCGACAGCTCCTCCTCGATCGCCGCCGACACCGGCACCACCTGCGAGCCTTCGGCTTCGGCGCGGGCGCGCACGGCATCGAGGTGCGGATTGTCCCCGAAACCATCCTCGAGCACGTTGGCGACGTACATCACCGGCTTCGTCGTCAGCAGGAACAGGTCGCGGATCGCGACCTTGTCGTCATCGCTCAAGCCAATCGCACGCACCGGCTTGCCCTCATCCAGCCCGGCGCGCACGCGGCCGAGGACTTCGGCGCGCGCCTTCGCCTCCTTGTCACCGGACTTGGCGCTGCGTTCGGCACGCTGCAGCGCCTTCTCCACCGATTCCAGGTCGGCGAGCGCCAGTTCGGTGTCGATGGTGTCGATGTCGGCGATCGGATCGACCTTGTTGTTGACGTGGATGACGTCGGCATTCTCGAAGCAACGCACGACGTGGGCGATCGCATCGACCTCGCGGATGTGGGCGAGGAACTTGTTGCCGAGGCCCTCGCCCTTGGCTGCGCCGGCAACGAGCCCGGCGATGTCGACGAATTCGACCGCGGTCGGGATCACCTTTTCCGGCTTGACGATGCCGGCCAGCGCGTTGAGCCGCGGATCCGGCACCGGCACCACGCCGACGTTCGGCTCGATCGTGCAGAACGGGAAGTTGGCCGCGGCGATGCCGGCCTTGGTCAGCGCGTTGAACAGGGTGGACTTGCCGACGTTCGGAAGGCCGACGATGCCGCATTGGATGGCCATGTTGGGTTGCTCCGTTCACCGCCCGCAGGCAGCGTATCGATCCTCTGGGGATCAGGAATTCGTGTTGAGGCGCTTCTGCGCCTCGTTGAAGTTGCCGGCGACCGCGAGCGGCAGCACGGCGAGTGCATCGTCGATGCCGCGCGCGATCAGCACGTCGTCATCGGTGTTGGCGCGGCCCAGCACCCAGCCAGTCACGCGGTCCTTGTGTCCGGGGTGGCCGATGCCCACGCGCAGCCGCCCGAACCTGCCATGGCCGAGCAGGCGCATCGTGTCGCGCAGTCCGTTCTGGCCGCCATGGCCGCCATCGAACTTGAGCCGCACCGTGCCCGGCGCCAAGTCCAGCTCGTCGTGGGCGATCAGCATTTCTTCCGGCTCGATCTTCCAGAAGCGCAGCGCCGCGGTCACCGACTTGCCGGAAAGATTCATGAAGGTCGCGGGCTTCAGCAGCCAGACGTCACGACCGTCGATGGACACCCGTGCGACCTCGCCGAACAGCTTGGATTCCACGCGCCAACGCTCGCCGGCCTTTTCGACCAGCGCGTCCACAAAACGAAAACCCGCGTTGTGGCGGGTCTTCGCGTGTTCGGGTCCTGGATTGCCCAGCCCGACGATGAGGCGCAGTGCTTGCATCGAAGTGTCGGGCGAGGCGGCAACAGCTGCCGTCCCGCCCGGCGGCGATCACTCGGCCGCGTCGCCTTCTGCAGCTGCTTCGCCCGCCTGCTCGCCCGCATCGTCCTGCTCGCTGGCCGGCACTTCGGCGGCTTCGGCATCCGCCGGCGCTTCTTCCTCGACCTCTTCCTTGACGAAGCGGGCCACGGCCACGGCCGGGTCGTGCTCGTCGGTCACCGGATGCGCCAGCTCGACGCCCTTCGGCAGGGTCACCGCCGACAGCTTGACGGTATCGCCGGCGTCGATGTTGCCGAGGTCGACTTCGATGAACTCCGGCAGGTCCTTCGGCAGGCAGACGATGGCGACATCGTTCATCTCGCTGGTCACCGACACCTCGGCGGCCTTGCCGGCCGGCGATTCGTCGATGTTGACGAAGTGCAGCGGCACGTTCATGTGGATCTTCTCGCCCGCCTTCACGCGCTGGAAGTCCATGTGCATGACCAGCTGCTTGTACGGATGGCGCTGCATGTCGCGCAGCAGGACCTGCTCGGCCTTGCCGTCGACGCTCAGGGTGATGATCGATGCATAGAACCAGTCGTGCATCTGCGCCAGCCAGACCGGCTCATGGTCCAGCTCGATGCTGACCGGGTCGGCGCCACCGCCGTAGACGACGGCGGGGATGCGGCCGGCATGACGCAGGCGGCGGCTCGCACCCTTCCCCTCGTCCTTGCGGCCGAACGCCGTCAGATTGTGTTCCTTAGCCATTTCTCTACTCACTTTCAGATTGGAAACCGCATCGCTGCGGTGGTGTGACTCCCCCGCGACCAGGGGAGCCGTGCTCGCGGCGAAATGCCGCGAATGGGGTGCGCGCCCGGCGTCAGTCGACGTAGAGCGAGCTCACCGACTCGCCGAAGGCGATCCGGCGGATGGTTTCAGCCAGCAACTCGGCGACCGAGAGCTGGCGGATCTTGCCGCAGGCCTTGGCCGCCTCGGAGAGCGGGATGGTATCGGTCACCACCAGTTCGTCCAGTTGCGATTTGGTGATGTTGTCGATGGCCGCGCCCGACAGCACCGGATGGGTGATGTAGGCGGCGACCTTGGCGGCGCCATGCTGCTTGAGCGCTGCAGCGGCGGCGCACAGCGTGCCGGCGGTGTCGACGATGTCATCGACCAGCACGCAATCCTTGCCGGCCACGTCGCCGATGATGTTCATCACCGTGGCGACGTTCGCCTTCGGGCGACGTTTGTCGATTATGGCGAGGTCGGCATCGTCCAGGCGCTTGGCGATCGCGCGCGCGCGCACCACGCCGCCGACGTCGGGCGAGACCACGATCAGGTTGTCGGTGCCATAGGCGCGCCAGATGTCGGCCAGCAGCAGCGGCGAGGCATAGACATTGTCGACCGGGATGTCGAAGAAGCCTTGGATCTGGTCGGCATGCAGGTCCAGCGTCAGCACGCGATCGGCCTTGACCGCGGTAAACATGCTGGCCGCGACCTTGGCGGTGATCGGCACCCGTGCCGAGCGCGGGCGGCGGTCCTGCCGCGCGTAACCGAAGTACGGCACCACCGCGGTGACCTTGCCGGCCGAGGCGCGCTTCAATGCATCGATCAGAACCAGTAATTCAAACAGGTTCTCGGCGGAGGGCGCGCAGGTCGGCTGGATGACGAAAACATCCTGGCCGCGCACGTTCTCCTCGATCTCTACCTGCACTTCACCGTCGGAGAAACGCCCGACCAGCGCCTTGCCCATGCGGATGCCGAGCTCGTCGCACACGGCCTTGGCCAACGGGCGATTGGCGTTGCCGGAAAACACCAGCAGATTGCGTTGGTCCTGCATCGCCATGGGCCGACTCCGCTTCGCTCTGACCGCGCGGTGAAAGTGGATGGAACTTCTTCGATGGATGGCAGGGGCGGAAGGATTCGAACCTACGCATGCCAGGATCAAAACCTGGTGCCTTAACCACTTGGCGACGCCCCTGTAGTGCTGCGGAACCGAAGTCGCCTTCAGTGCCGTCCTTCCAGCGCGTCCAGCAGTGGCGATTTCGCCACGCCTTCTGCAACCCGCGCGTCCAGTTGCGCGGGCAATCGGGCCAGCGCGGCCTCGGCGTCATCGCGGGTGGCGAATTCGACGAAACAGCCGCTGCCGCTGCCGGTCAAGCGAGGCGTGCCGATCGCCGAGAGCGCGTGGAAGGCGGCATCGACCGCCGGCTCGCGCCTCCGCAGCACCGGCTCGAACGCATTGCCCGAGAGCGATCCTGAAAGGAAGTCGGCTATTGTCGCGGGCGCGGAATCCCGCGTCAAATCATCGGCTTGGAACAACGGGCCGGTCGCCGCATGCACGCCCGGAAAGGCCAGCACGTAGGCAGCCTGCGGCAGTTCGATCGGGGTGATGACTTCGCCCACGCCCGCGGCCCAGGCGTTATGGCCGTGGACGAAGACCGGCACGTCGGCACCGAGCCGCAACCCGAGTTGCGCCAGCCGTTCCGCCGGCCAGCCCAGGTCCCAGAGATGATTCAGCGCGACCAGAACCGTCGCTGCATCCGACGAGCCGCCACCGAATCCGCCCCCGGTCGGAATGTGTTTTTCGATGGCGATGTCGACGCCTTGGGCGATGTTGGCTTGCATTTGCAGCAAGTTGGCGGCACGAACACCCAAGTCATCGGCTTCCGCCACGCCCGTGAAGGAGTCAGCCACCCGGCGAATCCCGCCATCCTGCCGAGGCCGCAGGCGGATCACGTCGCCCCAATCGAGCAAGCGGAACACTGTCTGCAGCCGGTGGTAACCATCTGCGCGGCGGCCGGTGATTTGGAGGAACAGGTTGAGCTTGGCCGGCGCGGGCCAGATGCTCCAGCCTTCCGAGACGGGAAAACGCTCACTCGCGGCGGGTGTCATCCCTCAATCCGCGTCGGCATCGCCGGTCCACTGGTCGATGACCAAGCGCACGCGACTGTCGCCACGGCGGGCATCGATGCCGGTCGGCAGGCGTTTGCCGCGCGTGAAATCGATGCGCCAGCCGTCCTGGTCGAGCCCGACCAGCCGGTGGGCGGCGTCGAAGCGATATTGGGAGGGTTCGGACTCCGGCGCGGGAATCCCGCGCAGCCAATGCCGCATCGAGGCCACCGGAATATCCCAGCCGGTCGCCTCGCGCAGCAACAGGGCGGCATCCGACCCCGTGCGCGGCCCACCCTCCAGCCCGGTGATCGTGGCTTGGCCGGGCGCGACATCCAGCCGCCAGCTTTGCCGGGTGATTGGCGCGCTGAGCGTCACGCTGTAGCGGTCGCCCGCCGGCTGCGTCCATTCGACGCGGGTGTTGCCGGCCTGCTTGCCGGTGCTGATCGCGGCACGGCCTTGCATCGTCCAGCCATGGCCGGCGGCCTGGTCGGCCGCATCCGCGGCGTAGGCGGCAGACAGGCCCGCGATCGCCTGCGCACAGGCACCCGCAGGATCACTCGATGGCTGCGTGCCGTCGCAGGTCAACGCCGCCTGCGCAGGCGGCTTCACCGCATGCCCCGCACAAGCCGAGAGCAGCCATGCGGCAAGGCCCAGCATCGCCGCGCGATGCGGCACCTTGATGTCGCGAATGGAATTCATGCTCCGGTCTTCTCCAGCGCGCGCTTCAGGGCGCGATGTTCGGGGTCGATCTTGCGCGCGGTATCGAACCACTGCCGCGCCTCGTCCCTGCGGCCCATCACCCACAGCACTTCGGCAACGTGGGCGGCGACTTCCGCATCCTTGTTGAGGGTGAAGGCGCGCTTCAACTGCACCAGCGCCTCCTCGTGGCGGCCCAGGCGGTACAGCACCCAGCCGTGGCTGTCGATGATCGCTGCGTTGCCGGGCTCGGCCACGCGCGCACGGTCGATCAGCTCCAGCGCCTCGCGATAGCGCGTGGTGCGGTCGGCCAGCGTGTAACCGAGCGCATTGAGCGCGGCGACGTTCTCCGGATCCACCACCAGGATCTTGCGCAGGTCGGCCTCGGCGGCATCGATCCGGTCGATGCGTTCCCAAGCCAGCGCGCGCGAATAGAGGATCGCCAGCTCGTCCTGCATCGCCGCCAGTCCGCGCGCGTACGCATCGAACTCGCCTTTCTGGTCGCCATCTTTCTGCCGCAATTCGGCTTCGGCCAGGTACGCATCGCGCACCACCTCGCCTTCGGCTTCGTCGGCGTTCTGCAGCGCGCGCAGGGCGGTGAACGCCTCGTCCCTGCGACCCATCGCGTGCAGCGTGCTGGCGCGGCGCAGGCGCGCGACATCGCGCATCGGGCCACCGGCCACGGCGTCATACCAGTGCAGGGCCTCGTCGTACTTCTTCAGCGTCTCGGCCACCTGCCCCAGCAGCAGGCGCTGGCGCGGCTCGGCGGCGGTAGCGCCTTCGGCTTTCAACTCTGCATAGAGTTTTTCAAGGCCTGGATCGTCCTCGGCGCGGGAGAGCATCGCCGCCCGCAGGGCGCGGGTCTGGGTGTCCTGCTCGCCACCGGCAAGCACGGCCGCCGCGGTCGCGGCATCGCCCATCGCCTCATACTCGCCGGCCAATGGCAGGCGCATTGCGGGCAGGCGATCGAGTTGTCCGCGCAACGCGTCAAGCTGTCGACGCGCGTCATCCAGGTCACCGCGTTCGCGCGACAGGCTGGCCTTGAGCAGTTGCACGCGCGGCTCGTCCGGGTGGGCCTTGACGATGTCGCCGACCAACGCATCGACCAAGGCCTGCTGCTGCAGGCGCTGGGCGAGGCCGGCGAACGCGAGCTGCGCATCCATGTCGGTCGGCAAGGCGCCACGTTCGCGCAGGCGTTTGAGTACCGCGCCGGTGCGCTGGGTGTCCTTGCCGCCACCGCTGAGCGCGACCAGGGCGTAGCGCCAGCCGCGCGGATCGGGATCGCGCAGCAGTTTTTCCAGGCTGGATGCAGCCGCATCGGCGCGACCGCCACGCACGGCCAAGGTGGCCTCGGATGCGGTCAGCGCGAGTGAGGGTTCGCCGCCCCGCTTCCACAAGGCCAATGCCTCGCCCGCAACGCGGTCTTCGTTGGCCAACAGGGCGATGCGCGTCGCACGCTCGGCCAAGCCGATGTCCGCGCTGCGCCGGGCCGCATCGAGGTAATGCTTCGCCGCCTCGTCCAGCTTGCCGGCCTGCAGCGCGAATTCGCCGGCCAGGAGCGGCTCCAATGCCGCATTGGCCGCTGGCGGCGCGGGCGTGCGAGCGTGGAGTGGCGCGGGCACCGGCACACAAACGGCAGCCAGCATGATCGACATCAACAACAGGAGCGCGCGCGGTTGGCGGTCAGGCATGGCGAGGGGCGTAAAATGGCGGATTGGATGATCGCCGCCAGCTTAATCGCAACTTCCTGAACATGCCGAACCGGCCCGCCCTTCACGCGCTCGGGTTGAACCACCAGACCGCCCCGGTCGCGCTGCGCGAGCGGCTGGCGTTCGATGCCGGCGCGTTGCCGGCCGCGCTGGCGGCCTTGCGGTCGATGCCGGGCGTGCACGAAGTCGCGATCCTCTCCACCTGCAATCGCACCGAGCTCTATGCGGTGGCCGACGATGGCCTCGCGCTTGAGCGCTGGCTGGCGAGCAGCCCTGCTGCGGACGCCGCGCTCGACGCCTACCTCTACCGCCACCGGGACATCGAGGCGGTGCGGCATCTGTTCCGCGTCGCCGCCGGGCTCGATTCTCTGGTACTGGGCGAGCCGCAGATCCTGGGTCAGGTGAAGGAGGCCTGGTCGGCCGCGCGCAGCGCCGGCACGCTGGGCGGCCCGCTTGACCGCATGTTCCAGCAGGCTTTCGGTACCGCCAAGCACGCGCGCACGCATACCCGCATCGGTCAGAATCCGGTGTCGGTCGCGTCCACCGCCGTGCGGCTGGCGCAGGAAAGCTTCGCCCGGCTCGAGGATTCCACCGTGCTGCTGGTCGGCGCCGGCGAAACCATCGAACTCGCGGCCAAGCACCTGGCCGATGGCGGGGTGAAGCGCCTGCTGATTGCCAATCGCACCCTGGCCCACGCGCAGGACATCGCCGGCCGCCATGGCGGCTTCGCGTTGCCACTGGCGGAAATCGACCGGCATCTGGCCGAGGCCGACATCGTGTTCTCGGCGACTGCGGCGCGCGATCCGGTTCTGCTGCGCGGGCAGGTCACGGATGCGTTGAAGACGCGCCGTCATCGGCCGATGCTGCTGCTGGACCTGGCCGTGCCGCGCGACATCGAACCTTCGATCTCCGACCTGCGCGACGTCTTCCTCTACACCGTGGACGACCTCGAGCGCGTGGTCGAGGACAACCGCCGCAGCCGTCGCGAGGCGGCCGAGGAAGCCGAGGCGATCGCGACGCTCCACGCCGAACGTTTCATGGAACGACTCGCCCTGGTCCGCAACGACGCACCCTTGCGCCGCCTGCGCTCGCATGGTGATGCCGCACGCAGCGAAGCCATGCGCAAGGCGCAGCGCTTGCTCGCGAACGGTGGCGATCCGCAGGCCGCACTCGACCTGCTCGCCCACACCCTGACCAACCGTCTGCTGCACGCGCCAACCGTGGCCCTGCGCGATGCCGCCGCCAGTGGCGACGTCGAACTCGCGCGTGCCACCGAACGCCTCTTTCCGACCGCGCCGGAAGCGGCACTCCACGACGACGATATCGATGCAAGCGACGCTCCGCCGCAAGCTTGAGGCGCTGGCCGAGCGCCGCGACGAAGTCGAACGCCTGCTGGCCGATCCGCAAGTGATCGGCGAGCAGACGCAGTTCCGCAAGCTCTCGCGCGAATTCGCCCGGCTCGAACCGGTCTCGCAGGCGCTCATCGCCGAGCGCCAGGCGCGCGACGACCTGGCTGCGGCGATCGAAATGCGCGCCGATCCGGAACTGGCGGCGATGGCGGATGAAGAAGTCGCTGACGCGGAGATACGCATCGCCGAACTGGAAAGCGAGCTGATGGCGCAGCTGGTGCCGCGGGATGCGCGTGACGATGCCGGCCTGTACCTGGAAGTGCGCGCCGGTACCGGCGGCGACGAGGCGGCGATCTTCGCCGGCGACCTGTTCCGCATGTATTCGCGCTACGCCGAACGCCAGGGCTGGAAGGTCGAGGTCGAATCGGCCAATCCCGGCGAACATGGCGGATTCCGCGAAATCGTTGCCCGGGTCGACGGCGATGGCGCGTATTCCAGACTGAAGTTCGAATCCGGCACCCATCGCGTGCAGCGCGTTCCCGAAACCGAATCGCAGGGCCGCATCCACACCTCGGCGGCCACCGTGGCGATCATCGCCGAGGAAGCCGGCGACATCGACATCGACATCAACCCGACCGACCTGAAAGTGGACACGTTCCGCTCCAGCGGCGCCGGCGGCCAGCACGTCAACAAGACCGAGTCCGCGATCCGCATCACCCATGTGCCGAGCGGCGTGGTGGTGGAATCGCAGACCGAACGCAGCCAGCACGCCAACCGCGACAAGGCGATGAAGCGATTGAAGGCGATGCTGGTCGAGGCCGAAGTCGAACGCCGCGAGGCCGCGCAGGCCGCCGACCGCAAGCTGCAGGTGGGTTCGGGCGACCGCAGCCAGCGCATCCGCACCTACAACTTCCCGCAGGGCCGGATCACCGACCATCGGGTCGAGGGCCTGACCCTGTACGACCTGCCGAACGTGATGGAAGGCGGCCTCGACGCGCTCATCGAAAGACTGGCGCGCGAAGCGCAGGCCGACGCACTGGCCCGGTTGACCGACGAAGCCTGAACCCGCGCCAGGGCTAACGAATCCGAAACATCGGCTGTGGTGTGCTAGGCGCCGGTCATGCCGTTGGGGGCAGGATGAAGACACGGGTCCGACAGGCGACGCTTGAGGATGTCGATGCGCTGGTGCCGCTGTTCGATGCCTATCGCCAGTTCTACGCGCAGCCGTCCGACAAGACGCGGGCGCGCAACTGGCTGCGCGCGCGGATCGGCAACAACGAATCGGTGGTGCTTCTGGCCGAGCGCGATGGCGCGGCGATCGGCTTCAGCCAGCTTTACCCGATGTATTCCTCGGTGCAGACCGCGCGCATCTGGGTGTTGAACGATCTCTACGTCGATCCCGACCAACGCCGCCACGGTGTCGCGCGCGCCCTGCTCAAGGCCGCCGAGGAATTCGGCAAGGACGATGGCGCCGCCTTCATCGTGCTCGAGACCACCCGCGACAACGAGACCGCGCACGCGCTCTATCGCGATGCCGGCTGGCGCGAGGATGCCACCCAGTGGTATTCCAAGCACCTTTGACCCACCAGACGGGGCGCCCATCTTGAAACGCAAGGAATACGAAGAGCTGCTGGAGCCGATGCAGGTGGAGCTGACCCGCATGGCGCGGTGGGCGCAGGCGACAAACCGACGCATCCTGGTGCTGGTAGAAGGCCGCGACACCGCCGGCAAGGGCGGCGTGATCAAGGCGATCAGCGAGCACATCAACCCGCGCCAATGCCGGGTGGTCGCCCTGCCCAAGCCGACCGAACGCGAGGCGACGCAATGGTATTTCCAGCGCTACGTGCCGCACCTGCCCGCAGCCGGCGAAATCGTGCTGTTCGACCGCAGCTGGTACAACCGCGCAGGCGTCGAGAAGGTGATGGGCTTCGCCACGCCGGCTCAGGTCAAGAGTTTCCTGCGGGATGCACCGGTGTTCGAGAAGCAACTGGTCGATGACGGCATCCTGCTGTTCAAGTACTGGCTGTGCTGCGACCAGGACGAGCAGGAGGCGCGTTTCGCCGAACGCCGCGAGGATCCGCTGAAGGGCTGGAAGCTCTCGCCGATCGACCTCAAGGCACGCGAGCTTTACGGCGAATACACCGCCGCCCGCGAGGCGATGCTGAAAGCCACGCACACCAAGAGCGCGCCGTGGACCCTGGTCGATTTCAACAGCCAGAAGAACGGGCGGCTGACCCTGATCCGCGACCTGCTGGATCGCCTGCCTGACACCCACGTGGACGAGCCGTTGATCAAATTCCCGCCACTGCCGGCCAAGCCTAAGAAGGAGCGCTACGGCGTGGTCAAGCCACTCACGCCGTTCGAGCGCTGACACTCAACCGACGCGGAAGCCGTGCGCGATGCCGGCTTCATCGATGTCTGCGCGCACGACACTCTCCACGCGCGCCAACTCCGGGCCGCGATGCAGCCAGCGCCCGAGCGCATCGAGCTGGCCGGCATCGCCCATCGCCACCACTTCCACGCCGCCATCGGCCAAGTTGATGGCATGGCCACGGGTGATGCCGAGTCGTTCGGCTTCGGCCTTCGTACTGGCGCGGAACCACACGCCCTGCACATGGCCGGTGATGTCGAACCGGGCCGCGGGCATCAGGCTTTCACCGGTTGCGGGCCGCCGGCGGCGGCGATCGCATCCTCGATCGACTTGGCGGTGACCGGGCCGACGAAGGATTTCGCCAAGGTGCCATCCGGCGCGATCAGATGGGTCATCGGCAGGCCGCGCGGCGCCTCGAATGCAGCCGGTGGCGCGGCCGGATCGATGATCGCGATCGGATACACCACCGGATGCTTGTCGAGGAAGGCGCGCAGTTCATCGGCCTGGATGTCCTCGTAAGTCAGGCCGACGACCTGGATGTGTTCGCGCATCGCATCGAGCGCCGAAAGTTCGGGCATTTCCTCAAGGCAGGGCCCGCACCAGGTCGCCCAGTAGTTCACCACCACCCACTGACCCCGCTGCGCGGCCAGATCGAAGCGCTTGCCATCGAGCGTGTCGACCGCCAGCGTCACCACCTCACCGATCGCGGCGGGCTTGCTCACGGCGGGCTCGGGAGTGACGGGCGCGCCCGGCTCGGCTGGCGCATCTTGCGGCGTTGCCGGGACCGGCGCTTCGTCAGCTTTGCGGCAAGCGGTCATGACCAGCAATGTGATCAGGGCAAGCGTGGCGACGCGTCTCACGGCGGCGGCCTCGGCAGTTGGTCGTAGATGCTGGACACCTTGCGCTTGAGCAGGTCGCGCAGCGGCATGCGCAAGTCGTCGATGACCGCCGACACGCTGGCGCCCAGTTCGTCGTCGCGGCACGGCAGGTGCGCCTCGCCGGTGGGAATGCGCAGGTGGCTGGCTTCGTAGAGCTCGCCCAGCGTGATCTGGTCGAGGTCGCGGGTCAGCAACCATTCGCCGGTTTCGGCACGCGCGACCAGATCGATCTCGTCCATCTGGCTGAGGAACTGCTGCACCAATGCATCGGTGAGCATCGGCTCCTGTTCCTGTATTTCGTCCACATGCAGGCCGCGACCGGCCTGCCGCGCCGCCAGCAGGCGCCCGAGCATCCGCAACAGTCCGTACATCTCGTGGCCCAAGGGCAGCCGCATCGCCACGGGCTGGTAGCGGAACGCCGAGAGACTGGCCGCGAACGACGCGCCCAGCAACACCGAGACCCAGCCCAGGTAGATCCACAGCAGGAACACCGGCGCCAGCGACATCGCGCCGTAGAGGTTCTGGTAGGCCTGCGAATGGCCGAAATAGAACCCGAGCGCCCATTTGACCAGGTCGAAGGCGATCGCAGAGAGGATCCCGCCAGCCAAGGCGTGCCGCCACTTGATGGTCCGGTGCGGCACCACGCGGAAGATCAGGGTGAAGCAGACCAGTTCGATCAGGATCGGCGTGCCGCGCAGCATCCAGCCCGCCAGCCACTCGCCGGCGCTGGTGTCGAAGAACGCCATCTTGAAGATCCGAGTGGACAGCGCCAGGCTGGTCGCGGCCAGCAATGCGCCCAGCGTGAGCACCGTCCAGTACACCAGGAAGCGACTGAACTTGGGTCGCGCGGTCGGCACCCGCCAGATGCGGTTGAAGATCGACTCCACGCTGGTCAGGGTGACCAGCAACGAGACGATCAACGCGACCACGCCGGCCGTGGTCATCTGCACCCGCGCTTCCGGCCCCACGATCAGGTACTGCTTGACCGCCGATGCCGCACTCGGCACGAAGTTGCTGAAGACGTAATCGCCAAGCGCGGCCGACCAGCGATCGAAACCGGGGAAGGCCGACAACACCCCGAACACCACGAACGACAGCGGCACCACGGCGAAGGCGGTGGTGAAGGCCAAGGCGCCGGCGGCCTCGAACAGGCGGTCATCGAGGAAGCGCCACCAGACGAAACGCGCGAAAGTGAGCATCCGCACGCGATCGCGCACGCGCTCCATCAAGTGGCCCTGCAAGCGGCGGTGGAGGGGCATTCCGGCCATCGCGCACAGACTAGCAGGCGGCCGCATCCCACCCCAACGCAATACACTGTCGACCTCACGAAGGCAGGAATTATCGATGGCGGAGGTGCTGGTGCTCTATTACAGCCGCGGCGGCTCGGTGGCCGCGCTGGCGCGGCAGGTCGCGCGCGGCATCGGCGAGGTCGAAGGCATGTCGGCGCGCCTGCGCACGGTGCCGCCGGTCGCGCCGCAAACCGAAACCGCATTGCCTCCGGTGCCGGAAACCGGCGCGCCTTACGTGAGCCATGCCGACCTGCGCGAATGCATTGGCCTTGCGATCGGCAGCCCGACGCGCTTCGGCAACATGGCCGCGCCGATGAAGCATTTCATCGACGGCCTCGGCACCGAATGGGCCAATGGCACCCTGATCGGCAAGCCGGCCGGCGTCTTCACTTCCACCGCGACCATGCACGGCGGCCAGGAATCCACCCTGCTCTCGATGATGGTGCCCCTGCTCCACCACGGCTGCGTGATCTGTGGGATCCCCTACAGCGAATCGCGGCTGTCCAGCACCACCGGCGGCGGCACGCCCTACGGCCCCAGCCATGTCGCCGGTGGCGAAGACGATCCCACCCTCAGCGATGACGAAGCCGACCTGGCGCGCGCCTTCGGTCGGCGGCTTGCGCGGATGGCGCAAAGGCTGGCGGCATGAGCCGTTCGCAACGCATCCTGCTGCCGGCATTGCTGCTGCTGGCTGCGGTCTTCGGCTGGGGCTTCCGCCACAACACCGGCGTGATGCTGTTCGCGGCGATGCCGCCATTGCTGTTGGCGATCGCCCTCGGGCTGCGGATTCGCGCCGCGACCTTCTGGTCGGGCGTGTTCGCGCTGTTCTGGTTCTCCTACGGGGTAATGGAAGCCTGGACGCAATCCGGCGTCGCACGCGCACTGGCCTTGGCGATCCTCGCGTTGGCGCTGCTGATCGTCATCGCCTCCAGCTGGTCGGGGATGCGCGCACGCTTCGGCCGTCGCGCCGGTCCGGGCTGAAGCCGCTTTGGCCTAAAATCGACGCATCGAACCTGCGGACCCGACCATGGAAGACCTACTGATCGTCACCACCGGCGGCACCATCGACAAGGTGTATTTCGATGCCAAATCCGACTACCAGGTGGGCGAGCCGCAGATCGGCAAGATCCTCGGCGACCTGGGCGTGGCCTTCCGCTTCCGCGTGATCCCGCTGCTGCGCAAGGATTCGCTGTTCGTCGACGACGCCGACCGCGCCCTGTTGCGCGCGACCATCGCCGCGCAGGAGGAGCGTTGCGTGCTGGTCACCCACGGCACCGACAGCATGGTCGAGACCGCGAAGGTGCTGGCCGACATCCCCGGCAAGACCATCGTGTTGACCGGCGCCTTGAATCCCGCGCGCTTCGAAGGCTCCGACGCCGAGTTCAACATCGGCTGCGCGGTCGGCGCGGTGCAGTCGCTGCCTGCGGGTGCATGGATCGCGATGAACGGACGCATCTGGTCGCCGGACAAGGTCCGCAAGAACGTCGACGCCAATCGCTTCGAAGCGAGGGATTGAAGCTTCAGGGCTGCAGGGTTTCCGGCGCGCCCAGCGTGCGCCAAGCCGCGCCGTAGGCTTCGTCGTCGGTCGCCATGAGCAGGCGCACGCCCTGCAACCGCGGGTCCGGGGTCGCGATCGCCTCCACCTTCAGGCCTTCCAGCGTCCAGCCCACCACCGGAGGCGAGAGTCGTATCGGCTGCGCCTGGCTCCCATCGACCGTGCCGACGCGCCAGATCATCGAGCGGAACGGCCCCTGATCGCCCGGATCGATCGCCGCGACCGACCACAGGGTCCCATCCGGCTCCAACGCCAGGTCGGCGATGTCGCGGACCTGGTACTGCGCAGACCAGGTGCCCGCCGCACGCACCGGCACGATCGCAGCATCCCAACGCACGGCCCGCAAATCGGCATCCAGCCAACCGATGCGCAGGCTGCCCTGCGGACGCGGTGCCCCGCCACCACGCTCGCCCAGGATCAGGAGAGTGCGTCCATCGGCTTGGCGCTGGCAGGCCAGGCCTTCGTAATTGGCGGGCTTCTCGTCCACCAGATCCCTGGGCAAGGCATGCGTGCGCAGGATCTCGGCCGTTTGACCGGCGATTTTCAGGTGAAAGATCCGCCCGTACTGGCCCTTGTAATAGCCACTCTCGGCGGCCAGCACCTCGCCGGGACGCCCCTCCAGGGCACAGACCGATTCGAGGTCGTTGGAGATGCCTTGGGGATGGCGCCAGTCGATCAATGCAACCGGCTGGGACAAGGCCTGCGGCCGGGAGGTCATCGGATCGAAGGTGGAGAGCCGCGTTCCCGGTTCGTTGGCCTTGTTGTCGTGGACGATGAGATAGCGACCATCGCCCAGCGGCGCCATGCCGCCCCAGCCGGTGGCACTGCCTTGCGTCACCTTCGGCAGGGAGGCCATTTTCGCAGCCGGATCCCGCGCAGGCGCGGGTACCTGCGTCGGCGCCTGCACGCAGGCAGCGAGCATCGCGAACATCGCGCAGGCAAGCCATCGGCGCATCAGAACATTCCCGTTTCGAGCCTTGCGGCCTCGCTCATCATGTTGCGGTTCCACGGCGGGTCGAACACCAGTTCCACGTCGGCCTCGGCGATGGTCGGGATCAGTTCCAGCTTGTCGCGCACGTCGGCGACCAGGATGTCGCCCATCCCGCAGCCGGGCGCGGTCAGGGTCATCTTCACTTCCACCTTGCGCATGCCCGCCTGCTCGGGATGCGGCATTAGGTTGGCCTCGTAAACAAGACCCAGGTCGACCACGTTGATCGGGATTTCCGGATCGAAGCAGGTGCGCAGCTGCTGCCAGATGAGCTTCTCGACGTCCTCATCACTCGCGCCTTCCGGCAGCTCGATCGGCGTCGGCGGCTCCTTGCCGATGGCATCCGCATCCTTGCCGGCGACCCGCATCAGGTTGCCTTCGACGAATACGGTGAAGCTGCCGCCGAGCGCCTGGGTGATGTAGCCGATACTGCCGGCCGGCATGCTCACGGCCTCGCCCGAGGGCACCAGGACGACAGGGCAATCGCGCTCGAAGCGCACGGGTTCGCTGCTGCGGGAATACATGGACGTGGGGCGGAACGAATCCGGCATTGTACGCCGCCACATCGCTATCCTGTACGGCCCGGTCCGCCTTCCAACGATGCCCGACAACCCAGCCCGCACCGCTGATGCCCCCGCAACGCGCTTTCATCCACTGCGTCTGCTGCTGCCGCTGCTCGGCGCGCTCGGCATCGCCGCGTTGTGGGTATTGCTGGGCCTTTCCTTGGATCGACTGCTGCCCGCGTTCGCCTTCGTTGCCGCGCTCGACCTGGTGCTGATGGTGCGGCTGGCGCGGCTGCCGCGCGGAAGCACGCGCGGCTGGATCGCCGCGATCGGGACCGCGCTGGCGATCGCGCTGGCGCTGTGGTGGAGCCTGGCGGCGCGGGTCGGCGTGCTGATGGGGATGATGCCGTGGGAAGGCATCCCGCTGATGGGCAGCGGATTCGCCTGGACCCTGGTGCAGATGTCGCAGGCACCCCTGGATTGGCTGCAGTACGCGATCGCCATCGCGCTGGCCGGTTGGTTCGGGCGATGAGCGTGCGCGGGCGGTCAATGCGCGCATTTCAGTGCCCGCCGTCGAGCGCCTTCAACTCGCTGACCAGTGCAGTCGCCATCTCGCTGCCGTCGCCGTACAGCATGCGCGTGTTGTCGGCGTAAAACAGCGCGTTCTCGATGCCGGCAAACCCGGTACCCTTGCCGCGCTTGATGACGATGGTGTTTTTCGAATTCACCACGTCGAGGATCGGCATGCCGTAGATCGGCGATGCCGGATCGGTCTTCGCCACCGGGTTGACCACGTCGTTGGCGCCGATCACAAGCGAGACATCGGTGTTGGCGAACTCGGGATTGATGTCGTCCATGTCGGCGATCAGGTCGTAGGGCACGCCCGCTTCGGCCAACAGCACGTTCATGTGCCCGGGCATGCGCCCGGCGACCGGATGGATGGCGAACTTCACCTTGACCCCGCGCTCCTGCAGACGCTGGGTGAGCTCCCAGATCTTGTGCTGCGCCTGCGCCACCGCCATGCCGTATCCGGGCACGATGACCACGCGTTCTGCATACGCCATCAAGGCGGCGACATCGCTGGCTTCGATCGGCTTCATGCTGCCGCCGATCGCCTGCATCTCGGCATTGCCGCCACCGAAATCGGAGAACAGCACGTTGGTGATCTTGCGGTTCATCGCCTTGGCCATCAGCCGGGTCAGCAGCATGCCGGCCGCGCCCACCATGGTGCCGGCGATTACCAGCGCCTCGTTGCCCAGCACGTAGCCCTCGAAGGCCACCGCAAGACCGGTGAATGCGTTGTAGAGCGAGATCACCACCGGCATGTCGGCGCCACCGATCGGCAGCGTCATCAACACACCCAGCGCCAGCGCCAGCACGAAGAACGCGATGATCCACGGCATCGACAACGAGTACAGCGCCATCGCGCCGGCCAGGAGCGTGACCAGCGCGACGCAGGCGTTGAAGTACTGCTGCCCCGAGAACGCGTAACGCTTGTCGAGCCGGCCATCAAGCTTGGCCCAGGCGACGATACTGCCGGTCAGCGACACCGCGCCGATCAGCGCGCCGATGACGGCGAGCGCCAGCGCAAAGCGCCCGTGCGCGACATCGCCATTGGCCGCACGCACCAGCTCCACCGCGCCGATCGCTGCCGCCGACCCGCCGCCCATGCCGTTGAACAGCGCCACCATCTGCGGCATGTCGGTGATCGCGACCTTCCTGCCCCAGACCCAGTTGAGGCCGACGCCAATGACGATCGCCACGATCATCAAGCCGATGTTGGCAAGGCCGGGCAGAAAGAACGTGGCCAGCGTGGCCAGCACCATCCCGGCACCCGCCCACTGGATGCCGCTGCGCGCGGTCCTGGGGCTGGCCATGCGCTGCAGGCCGAGCAGGAACAGCGTTGCGGCGATGAAATAGCTCAACTTGACCAAAGTGAGGACGGTCATGCGTTTTCCCCTTGCATGGCGACGTGGCGATCACCGCTTGCGCGAGCGGCAGGCTGGCGATCAAGCCGGTGGTGTTCGCGCATCTCGATCGCGGTCTTGAGCAGGCCGATCATGCCCAGCCCGAACGCGATGAGACCGAGCGAAAGCTGGTTCACCAGCGTGGTCGCGGCGAGGTAGGCGCCAACCAACCCCACCGCCATCGCGCCCAAGGCGTAGAAAGTCAGGAGGCCCAGCATCCAGCGACCCTTGCGCGGGTCCTGCCAGACCCGTAGCGACATCTTGTTCTGCGTCCGGGTCGGGTCCTGCAGGGACGACAGCCCGATGCCGACACCCGCGTACAGCAGCGCGTAGTTCCAGTCATCGAAGACCGCAGGCATGCCGCCGGCGTCCTGTGCGCCCAACGCAAGGCCCGATTTGAAGATGTAGCCCAATGCCACCAGCATCGCCGGATATTGCAGGTAGCTCAGCTGCTGGAACAGATCGCGCGTCGAGCGATGCGGTCGCAACGCGGCAAGCTCAGCCATGCCCCGTCTCCGCTTCGATCTTCGTCACGGGCTTGCTGGGCTTGAACATCTCCAGCATCCGCTCGGTGACCACGTAGCCGCCGGCGGCATTGCCGGCGCCGAGCAACACGGCAACGAAACCCAGCGCTTTCTCCAGCGTGGTGTCGGCATGGCCCAGCACCACCATCGCGCCGATCAGCACGATCCCGTGGATGAAGTTGGAACCCGACATCAGCGGCGTGTGCAGGATCACCGGCACGCGGGAGATGATCACGTGGCCGGCGATCGCAGCCAGCATGAAGATATAGAGCATGTCGAAGACATGCGCCACGAATGCGTCAGACATCGCCTCGCCTCCCGCTGTTTTCGGCATCATAACCATGGCTGAACGATGCCGCCCACCGTCAACGCGCAGGCTCGCCATGCGTTTCCATCCCCGGACCCCTTGCATGAACCCGACCCCGTGCCCGATGCCGGACTGGAGCCGCGCCTGAACCTGGAGGCTGCCGAAGCCCCCGCCATGACGCTGGATGGCTTCCTGGCGGCGGTCGGGCCGCGCGCATTCCGTTTTGCCGAGTTGGGCCTGCGCCACCGCGAGGACGCGCTCGATGCGGTGCAGGACGCGATGCTGAAGATGCTCGCCTATGCCACGCGACCGGCCGAGGAATGGTCGCCGCTGTTCTGGCGGATCCTGCGCACACGGATCATCGATATCCAGCGCAGGCGCAAGTTCCGGCTTGGCTGGATGAGTTCGGCCACGCTCGATGACGGCAGCGAAATGGAATGGGCCGACGGGCGCCCCGACCCGTCCCGCGACCACGATGGCCGCGAAGCCTGGGGCCGGATGCGCGAGGCGATGCATGCGCTGCCGGCCCGCCAGCGCGAGGCCTTCAGCCTGCGCGTGCTGGAGGAACTCGGTGTCGCCGAGACCGCAGCCATCATGGGCTGCAGCGAGGGCTCGGTGAAAACCCATCTGTCGCGCGCACGCGCGGCACTGCAAACGCAACTGGAAGACTGGCGATGAAAACGCAACACGACGACACCCGCTTCGACGCACTGATGCGCGAGCGCTATCGCGAGGCCACGGCGCACCTGCCCGGCCCGCTGCGCCTGCAACTGATCCCCACGATCGCCGCGCAACGCAGGGCGGCCAGCGCACCGGCACGCCGGATGTGGCCGGCCGCGACCGCATTCGCCAGCCTGGCCTTGGCCATCGGCCTGTGGTGGTCGCCGGCAATCGAGGCCCCGTCCGATGCCCGGCGGGCACAACCGGCGCTCGCCACGGTTTCCGGCCCCACCGGCGAGGCCGCGGACGCCACCGATCTGCTGGTCCGCAATCCCGATTTCTATGCCTGGCTGGGCAGCGACGAAGCCCGCAGCCTGGCGATGGAGTGATGACGATGAAGAAAGCCCCCGCCCTCGCGCTTGCCGCATCGCTGCTGTCCCTGCTGCTGACCACACCCGCCCTGGCCCAGGACACCGCCCAGCCGGCCTGGGACCAGCTGCCCGCCGCCGATCGCGAATTGCTGCTGCAACCGGTGCGCGAGCGCTGGAACAATGCCGATGCGGCGCAACGCGCGCGCATGCTCGAGCATGCCAGGCGCTGGCGCGACATGCCGCCGGAGCAACGCGCGCGCGCGCATGTCGGCATGCGCCGGTTCGACAAGCTCACGCCGGAGCAGCAGGCGCAGATGAAGGTGCTGTTCGACAAGACCCGCGGCATGGACCGGCGGGAACGTCGGCAGGCATTCGCGCTGTTCCATGCGATGCGGGGGATGTCAGTACAGCAACGCGACGCGCTGCGCGCGCAATGGTCGAAGATGAGTGCGCAACAACGTGAGGACTGGATGCGCGAGAACGCCCCGCGCCGCGGCAAGGATGAGGGTCATGATGGCCGGCGCGGTCGCGACGGGCACTGAGCCTCAGGCGGTCGGCGCCTCGCGCGGCGGCCAGACCGTCTTAACCAGCAGCTCGTCGTCCCAGTCGAAGGCCAACGCACCCTCATTGAGCAGCAGGCTGGCAAAGTTGTAGACATTGCGCGCGTACATCTCGCTGGCGTGCAGCGCACCCATCGATGCAAGGCCGAGCGGCCCGGCTATCGTCACGCCGCCCCGCTCGATGGTCTCACCGGGCACGGTCGCCGCGCAGTTGCCGCCGGTCTCGGCGGCCAGGTCGACGATGACGCTGCCCGGCTTCATCGCATCGACCATTTCGCTGCTGATGATCTTGGGCGCCGGGCGACCGGGTACCGCGGCGGTGCAGACGATGACATCGATGCCCTTCAGATGCTCGCCCAGCCGACGTTGCTGCTCGGCGCGTTCCTCGTCGGTCAGGGCGCGCGCGTAGCCGCCCTCACCCGCCGCGCTGACGCCAAGATCCAGGAACTTGCCGCCCAAGGATTCGATCTGCTCGCGGGTTTCCGGGCGCACGTCGAAACCCTCGACCTGTGCGCCGAGCCGCTTGGCGGTCGCGATCGCCTGCAGCCCGGCCACGCCGGCGCCGACGATCAACACCTTCGATGGCCGGATGGTGCCGGCCGCCGTGGTCAGCATCGGGAAGAAGCGCGGCGCGAGTTGCGCAGCGATCAGGGTCGCCTTGTATCCGGCCATGCCGGCCTGCGAACTCAGCACGTCCATCGCCTGCGCGCGGGTAGTGCGCGGCAGCTTCTCCAGCGGGAACGCCACGATGCCGCGTTCGCGCAGCGCGTCGGCTCGGCTCGGGTCCGCCTCCGGCTGCACGCCGCCGACCAGGGCCGCACCTTGCTTCATCAACGCGATGTGGGCGTTGGACGGCGGCTGCACGCAGAACACGATGTCCGCCTCCGCGAGTGCCGAAGCCGCATCGTCCACCACGTTCGCGCCGGCCTGTGCGTAAGCCTTGTCGGGAAAATGCGCCCCCGCGCCGATGCCGCGCTCGACGGTGACCTCGCAGCCCGCCTTGGCCAGCTTGCCGCAGGTCTCGGGGGTCAGCGCGACGCGCCGCTCGCCCGATGCGGTTTCCCTTGCCACGCCGATCCTGACCGCCATCGCATGCCCCGGTACGCTGTTTTCCGCATCCTAACCGGATTGGATGGTGGCGGTCAGTGCACCGTCGCGCCAGCTGCGCGCAATTGCTCCCATACCTGGCGCATGGCGTGGTCCACCGGGGCATCGACCGCGCGCACCGTGACTTCACCGGCCTCGACCAGTTCCGCCAGCTCTTCGGGCGAGACCACCAGCTTGCGGATGCCGCGACGATTGACGATGAGGAATCGCGAAGTCAGTGGACTGATCCAGGCGATCCGCGCCGCGGATTCACGTCCCTCTTCCTCGCGGACGCGCAGCCCCTGCCCGACCCGCAGCTTGCGCAGGCGCGCGACCAGTAGGGGATCGGACACCGCCGTTCGCTTGCTCGCCACGCGCAGGGATTCGGTGCGCGGTTCCTCTTCCGCCGGCTCAAGGCTGCCGGCAAGGTGTTTTCTTTCGGCGCCGGCATCCGCCAGTCCTGCGCAAAGGCGGGCGATGGCTTCTTCCGCACCCGTGCCAGCCAGACCACTGGAGGCCAGGCATTCACGCAGCGCGGGCAGGCGCGCCACCACGCCGCGCGCCAATGCATCGCCATGCAGGGCCGCACCTTCGCCATCAAGCGCGGCCAGTTCCCCGCCCAAGGCCAGCTGCGCGCGATAACGCATCGAATCGGCGCCATGACGCAGCCAGGTCTGGACCAAGCCGCGCTGCCAATGTTCCTGCAGGAAGTGGCCTGTGGCATCTGCAAGCCGCGTGGATTCCAGCACGATGGACACTTCGTTCCTTGCCGCCTCGCGCGCGAACTGCAGGCGCTCGCGGCCGTGCAAGGCCTCGGCAAGGCGCCGCTCCGAGACCTCGGCGCGCAACTTCTGCTGTTGCAGGAAATCCTGCAACTCCTTGGCGGCCAGCTCGAAGATGGCCTGGTCCTCCTGGAAGCGCACGACGACCTGCTCGACCACATCCTCCGCCCGGTCGAGCATCTCGCGATTGGGCGCACTCTCTCCGGCGTTGCCATCACAGGCTTCGGCCAAGGCGTCCAGCAGGCGACGCGCGGGATGACTGCGGCGGTTGAACAGCGAGTCGTCCAGCATCGCCACCTTGACGTAGGGCATCACCAGTCGCCCGAACAAGCGGGTGGATCGCGGCAGCAGGTCATTGCCCTCGGCCAGCACGGTGAACAGCATCGCCACCAGATCGATCGCATCCTCGTCGTCCTGGCTGAAGCGGATGCGTTCCTGCTCGAAACCCAGCTGCGTGGCCGCCTGGGTGATCTCCTCGCGGATCACGCACTGCAGGGACGAGACACCCTGCCGTTCCAGCGCCGCGGCATAGCGCGCGGGATCTTCGCCCTGCAGGATGGTGGCCATCGTCAGCACCTCGGCACTCCTGAGCACCTGCGCGTCGATGTTCGTCGCGCCCGGCGAGGCCCAGGTGCCCGCCTGTCGGGCACGCGTCCGCCACTGTTCGAGATGGCCATGGACGATGTCGCGATAGCGTGGCAAGCGCGAGGCATCGACCGCCGGCGCCGGTACCGATCCGGCACCCGGCTCGACTACCGGATGCGCACGCAGGTTGGCCAGGGTATCCGGGCCGACGCGTGGTTCCGCGAGCCCCGTATCAACGCGCCCCGGTGTCTGTGACCGGTCCGGATCGGCCCGCGTGGGCGCAGATTCCGGCAGCAACACGCCGGCACCGGCGAGCAGGGCCGACAGGTTGGGAACCACCTGTCCGTACACGCCAGGCAGTCGCGCGCGCAATCCATCAAAGGCGATCGTTGCCACGCCATGGTTGATCTCGTCCAGCGGCAGGCTTTCGGCGAATGCCCTGAGCACGCCTTCGGGTCCCCAGGGATTGCCGACCTCGCCGGTGCTGCCACGCAGGTTCAGCGCCGCTGCCAGCGCCGCGACCTGTCGATCGCAATTGGCCAGCACCGGAGCCAGCGTCTTGCCCAGTTCGCTCGCGAGCTGTTGCGCCTGGAGATGCACCGAAAGCTCAATCTCCGACATCAGCCCGAGCGCCCGCCCTCGACCCATGGCCGAGTGCCCGCTGCCCCAGGCCAGCGCAGAGGCTTCCAGCCCTTGGCGGAACCCAGATAACCACTCCGGCTGCATCGAGACGAGCAAGTGCAACGCCCCCAGGTTGGCCTGATGCGCCGAATAGCCACTGGTGGCGACGTCGACCTTGGCCTGCTGCCGTTGCAGCGTGGTCCAGAAGTCCGCCAGTTGCCCCGCCATCCATTCCGCTGCCAGCCGCGCCGCCTGCCGATGCAAGCGCTCGGCATCGCCGCCGACATCCCCCGCCCGCTCCTGTTGCAATGGGTCCGCCATGTTCATCTCGTGAAACGTAGAATCAAGGTAGCAATGCCGGCCGAGATGCCGCTGAGATTCCCGTCCCATATTTGAAGACACAACGCAGTGACGATGACCTTCGATTGCCTCGACCGCCGCCGCTCGGTCCCTTCGCGCCAACTGGGCGAACCCGGCCCCGACCATGCGCAACTGGTGGCGATGCTGCAGGCGGCCAGCCGCGTGCCCGATCACGGCAAGCGCGTGCCCTTCCGCTTCCTCCGCATCAGCGGCGATACCCGTGCGGCCATGGGCGAGTTGCTGGCCAGTCGCAAGCTTGAGATCGATCCGGACGCCAGCGATGCCGCGGTGGAAAAGGAACGCAGCCGGTTTTCCTTCGCGCCGGTGATCGTCACCGTGGTCGCGGCCCAAGGCTTCGACGAGAAGATCCCGGCCAGCGAGCGCTTCTCCACCGCCTCGTGCGTCTGCTTCGCGCTGTTGCAGGCCGCGCAGGCCGCCGGTTACGGCGCGCAGTGGCTGACCGGTTGGGCCAGCTACGACACGATGATCCGCGAGCGCCTGGGCATCGCCGAGGACGAGGTCATTGTCGGCTTTCTCCACATCGGCAGCGCGGCGATGGAGGCGCCCGAGCGTGATCGCCCGGATGCAGAGACGCTGCTGTCCGACTGGACGCCATGATCCGTCCATCGGCAAGGCCGACGCTGTATCTGGTCGATGCGTCGCTCTATGTGTTCCGTGCCTGGCATTCGATGCCGGACGAATGGCATGACCAGGACGGCTGGCCGCTCAACGCGGTGCAGGGTTTCACCCGTTTCCTTCTGGAGTTGCTCGAGCGCGAACGCCCGCGCCACATCGCGATCGCCTTCGACGAGGCACTGGATTCCTGCTTCCGCAACCGGCTTTATCCGCAGTACAAGGCCAACCGCCCGCCGGCGCCGGAGGAACTCAAGCGCCAGTTCGTGCATTGCAAGGCGTTGTGCCAAGGGCTCGGCATCGCCACCCTTGCCCATGCCGAGTACGAAGCCGACGACCTGATCGGCAGCGCGCTGCTGGCGGCGCGTGGCGAGGGCTTCCGTGGCGTCGTCGTTTCCGCCGACAAGGATCTGTCGCAGCTGCTCGAGGCCGACGACGAGCAGTACGACTTCGCGCGCGGCCAGCGCTGGGGCGCGGCCGGGGTCAAGGCGCGCCATGGCGTGCATGCGCACCAGGTCGCGGATTATTTGGCGCTGTGCGGCGATGCGGTCGACAACATCCCCGGCGTCAACGGCATCGGCCAGAAGACCGCGGCGGCGTTGATTTCGCATTTCGGTGGGCTGGACGAGCTGCTGGATCGGATCGACGAGGTCGCCTTCCTGCGCCTGCGAGGTGCCGCGACCACCGCGCGCCGGCTGCACGAACAACGCGAGCACGCGATGTTGTGGCGGCAGCTGACGCGAATCGCTTGCGATGTGCCACTCGATCCCCATGCGCCGCCTTTTGCCCGCGTCCGCGCCGACGATGATGCGCTCTCGGCATTCGCCGAACGCACGCGACTGGGGCCGATGACCCGGCGCAGGCTGCTGGAAGCTGCCTCCATCTCCTGATCCATTCGGCGGTCATCGGCTTGCGTTAGCATCGGGTCATGGCCGATGACGTCGAAATCCTCCACCAGGGCAAATGGCTGCGGCTGGTCCGTCGCGGCAAGTGGGAAGCCTGCGAACGCTGCCACGGCGGCGATGGCATGGCGGTGATCGTGATCGCGGTGACGCCCGCCGACGAGGTCCTGTTCGTCGAGCAGTTCCGCGTGCCGCTGCAGGCACGCACGATAGAAATGCCGGCCGGCCTGGTCGGCGACGACCACGACGACGATTCGCTTGAAGCCGCCGCACGCAGGGAACTCATCGAGGAAACCGGGTGGCAGCCCCGTCGGGTCGATGTGTTGCTGACCGGGCCGACTTCATCCGGCATGAGCAACGAGCGGATCGCCTTCGTGCGCGCGCGCGACCTGGTGAAGGTGGGTGATGGCGGCGGTGTCGACGATGAAGGCATTACCGTGCACGCGGTGCCGCGCGCCGATGCGCCGGCCTGGCTGATGCAGAAGCACGCGGAAGGCTATGAACTCGATCTCAAGCTCTGGGCCGGGCTTTGGATGATCGAGCACAACCCGGATGGCAGCCGCGCGGATTGAATTGCGTGGATAGAGCCACGCTTGAGGGGCATCAAGGCATCGACTCCCGCGCCATGGCAGGCTGTCCGCATCAAGACAGGAGCGACCGATGGCCACCCGCAAACGCCCGGCGACACCCGCAAGCAAAGCCACGCCGCCTTCGGGCCGAAAACCAGCCGCGAGCACGCCGCGCAAATCGCCCGCGCGCAAGCCCAGGACCGTCATGCCAGTGGCATCCGACAGCGCAAGCGAATCCGCCTTCGCCATCGCCCAGAAAGAGGCGACCGCCCGGGTCAGGGAAAATCCGCCAGCGATGCCGCCGCTGCTGGGCGTGAGCCCGGAAGCGCTGGGCGTGGATGCCGAATCTGCCCGCGAGATGTCGGCGATGCCGGTCACCGGCGAGGAAAGCGTCAGCGCCCCGCTGCCGAAGGGGTACCCGTACAGCACGCGGATGCGCCGCAAGGAATACGAGGCGGAGAAGAAGAAACTGCAGATCGAATTGCTCAAGGTGCAAAGCTGGGCCAAGGAAACCGGACAGCGCATCATCCTGCTGTTCGAGGGCCGCGATGCGGCAGGCAAGGGCGGCGCGATCAAGCGCTTCACCGAGCATCTCAATCCGCGCGGCGCGCGCGTGGTGGCGCTGGAGAAGCCCAGCGAACAGGAACGTGGGCAGTGGTACTTCCAACGCTACATCAACCACCTGCCGACCTACGGGGAAATCCTGTTCTTTGACCGCAGCTGGTACAACCGCGCCGGCGTGGAGAAGGTCATGGGGTTCTGCACCCCATCCGAGTACCTGGAATTCATGCGCGAGACGCCGGAGTTCGAACGCATGCTGGTCCGCAGCGGCATCCGCCTGTACAAGTTCTGGTTCTCGGTCAGCCGCGAAGAGCAGATGCGCCTCTTCAATTCGCGCCGCAGCGATCCGCTCAAGCACTGGAAGCTCTCGCCGATCGACATCCAGTCGCTGGACAAGTGGCCCGACTACACCGAGGCCAAGGAAGCGATGTTCTTCCACACCGACACCGCCGATTCGCCGTGGGTGGTGATCAAGTCGGACGACAAGAAACGCGCGCGGCTCAACTGCATGCGGTACTTCCTCAGCACCCTGCCGTATCCGGGCAAGGACCTGAAGGTGGTCGGCCGGCCCGACCCGCGCATCGTCGGCACGGCAGCGCAGGTGTTGGCCGGGAGCGGGCAATGAGCGAAGCGGCATCGCCATGAACAAGCAAGGGCGCCGGAAGGCGCCCTTCTGTGTGTACTCGATGCCGCGATCTCAAGCCTTCTTGACGAACTCCGTGCGCAGGACCAGGCCCTTGACCTTGTCGACGTTGCACTCGATCAGCTCCTCGTCGTCGGTCAGGCGGATGTTCTTGCACATCTGCCCGCGCTTGAGCGTCACCGAGGTGCCCTTGACCTTGAGGTCCTTGATCAGGGTCACGCTGTCGCCGTCGGCCAGTCGGGTACCGTTGCTGTCCTTGACGATGATCTCGTCTTCGTTGTCTTCGCTCATCTTGCTGTCCTCGTCATTCGCAGGTCACATCGCGCGAGGCGCGAAATGGTCGGTGGCGCGCACCAGTGCATCGATGTTCTCGTCCTCGAACGCCGAATGCCCGGCGGTCGGGCTGATCACCAGCTCCGCCTTCGGCCAAGCCTTGTGCAGGTCCCAGGCGTTCGCCACCGGGCAGACCACGTCGTAGCGGCCGTGCACGATGACGCCCGGGATGTCTGCGATGCGGTGGGCATCGCGCAGCAACTGGTCGTCGGCATCGAAGAAGCCCTTGTTGACGAAGTAATGGTTCTCGATCCGCGCGAAAGCCAGCGCGAACTGCGCATCTCCATGGCTGTCCGCGTAGTCCTCCGGCACGCGCAGGTAACTGGTGCCGCCCTCCCAGATGCTCCAGCGCCGCGCGGCCTCGAGGCGCACCGCTTCGTCGTCCGAGATCAGGCGCTTGTGGTACGCGGCCATCAGGTCGCCGCGTTCAGCCTCGGGGATGAATTCGCGATACGGCTCGAACTGGTCGGGGAAGATGCGCGATGCGCCTTCCTGGTAGAACCATTCCAGCTCCCAACGCCGCAGCATGAAGATGCCGCGCAGGACCAGCTCAGTCACGCGCTCGGGGTGCTTCTCTGCATACGCCAGCGCCAGCGTCGATCCCCAACTGCCGCCGAATACCTGCCAATGCTCGATACCCAGCATCTCGCGGATGCGTTCGATGTCGGCGACCAGGTCCCACGTCGTATTGTCGACGAGGTCCGCGTGCGGCGTGCTGCGCCCGGCGCCGCGCTGGTCGAACAGCACGATGCGGTATTTCGACGGATCGTGGAAGCGACGCATCGACGCATTGCAACCGCCGCCCGGCCCGCCATGCAGCATCACCACCGGCTTGCCGTCGGGATTGCCGCATTCCTCCCAGTACAGGGTGTGGCGGTCGTCGACCGCGAGCATGCCGCTGCGGTTGGGCTCGATCGGCGGATACAGCGTGCGCATGACAGACTCCGTGCGGATGAATACACAGTTTAGCTGTTCGCCTCAAAGTCGCCCGAGCGTCACCCGGTCACGGCCTTCGAGGTCACGGATGGTCTCGACATCCGAAAACCCGGCATTGGCGAACAAGGCACGCACGGCGTCACCTTGCTCCCAGCCATGCTCGACCAGCAGCCAGCCACCTACGACGAGGCGTGAAGGTGCTGCCGAAACGAGCGTGCGCAGGTCGTCCAGCCCGTCATCGCCCGAGGCCAGCGCGCTCATCGGCTCGAAGCGCAAGTCGCCTTCCACGAGGTGCGGATCGCCGTTTTCGATGTAGGGTGGATTGCTGGCGATGAGATCGAAGCGTTCGTCCGCCAGCGGCGCAAGCCAGCTGCCATGGCGGAATTCGATGTTGGCGATGTCGTTGCCTTGCGCATTGCGGCGTGCGACCGCCAGCGCGGCTTCGCTGGCATCGGTGGCGACGACGCGTGCAGTCGGCCGTTCCGACGCGATGGCCAACGCGATCGCGCCACTGCCGGTCCCGAGGTCGGCGATGCGTGATGCGGCACCGTGCGGGATGCGTGCCAGCGCCAGCTCCACCAGCAACTCGGTCTCGGAACGCGGAATAAGAGTGTCCGGCGTGACTTCGAGATCCAGCGTCCAGAAACCGCGGCTGCCGGTGAGATAGGCAACCGGCTCGCCGGCTTCGCGACGCGCGATCAACTCGTCGAAGCGCGAGGATTGGTCGGGTGTCAGCGCATCGCCGCCGTGGGTGAACAACCAGCCACGCGGCTGGCCCAGCACATGCAACAGCAACGCCTCGGCGTCGACGCGATCGATCCGCGTGGCGGCTTCGCGCAAGGCATGAACGACGGTGGCGGGAAGACGCGACATCGACATAGCTTACGGACCTGTCTCACTCGGTGAGACGCATCGCGACGACTCTCCCGCGATGGCCGCGCAGTTCCGCCTCGATTTCAGCCACGCCCCAGGCGTTCAGGCCACGGCCGACGGCGGCGCGGATAATCCACCCATGCCCCTGCCCCCCGCACTTTCCGGCTTCCATCCCGCGGTGGCCGGCTGGTTCACCGGTCGCTTCCCCGCGCCGACCGCGGCGCAGGATGCCGCGTGGCCGCGGATCGCCGCCGGCGAACACGTGCTGGTCGCCGCGCCAACCGGCTCCGGCAAGACGCTGACCGCCTTCCTCGCCGCGATCGATGCACTGGTGCGCGAGGGATTGGCGCACGGCCTCGCGGACGGCACGCAAGTGCTGTACGTCTCGCCGCTCAAGGCGCTCTCCAACGACATCCACATCAACCTGGAAGCACCGCTGGCCGGCATCCGCGAGGAACTGACCCGGCTCGGCCTGCCCGATGTCGAGATCCGCACCGCGGTGCGCACCGGCGATACGCCACAGTCCGAGCGCGCCGCCTTGCGCAAGTGCCCGCCGCACATCCTGGTCACCACGCCGGAATCGTTGTACGTGCTGCTGGGCTCCGAATCCGGGCGGGCGATGCTGGCCGGGATCAAGTCGGTGATCGTCGACGAGATCCACGCGCTGGCGCAGAGCAAACGCGGCAGCCATCTCGCCCTGTCGCTGGAACGCCTGGAATCGTTGACGGGCAAGCCGCTGCAGCGCATCGGCCTGTCGGCGACGCAGAAGCCGATCGATGCAGTCGCGCGTTTCCTGGTCGGCGCGGGACATGTCGACCACGCCGGACGCGCCGACTGCAACATCATCGACATCGGCCACGATCGCCCGCGCGATCTCGCCATCGAGG
>JAEWNY010000060.1 GCA_023461075.1 Pseudomonadota bacterium
TCGTGGTGTTGCACCTGGGCGCGTTGCACGAGGTCGGCTCCAACAACCCGGACGGCATCGAGATCAAGAAGGGCCCGAAGGGCAACCGCTGGTCGCCGACCGCGCCGGCCGATGGCGTGCCGTTCCACCCGTACTACACGGTCAAGGACACCTTCTTCGTCGGCTGTTTCCTGATCGTCGCGGCGTTCATCATCTTCTTCGCGCCGGGCTTCGGCGGCCTGTTCCTGGAGCACGACAACTTCACCCCGGCCAACGAGCTCGTGACTCCGGCGCACATCAAGCCGACCTGGTACTTCACCCCGTATTACGCGATGTTGCGCGTGGTGCCGTCGTTCTTCGGCATCAAGCTGTGGGGCGTGCTCGTGATGGGCGGCGCGATCGCGGTGATGTTCCTGCTGCCATGGCTGGACAAGTCGCCGGTCAAGTCCTATCGCTACCGCGGCTGGCTGTCATGGACGCTGCTGCTGCTGTTCGCGCTGTCGTTCCTGTGGCTGGCCAAGATCGGCGGCGGCCCGGGCACCGATCCGTCGGAAACGGTGATCGGTCGCATCCTGACCGTCTACTACTTCCTCTTCTTCCTGACCATGCCCATCTGGACCAAACTGGACAAGACCAAGCCGGTGCCCGAGCGCGTCACGGGGGGGCACTGACATGCAGAACATGAAGAAGCTGCATCGCAGCCTGATCGGCCTGTTCGCCGGCTTGATGCTCGCCGGTGGCCTGCAGGCGGCGGAAACCGGCGTGCACCTGGAGCAATCCGGCGTCGACCTGACCGACCAGGCCTCGCTGCAGCGCGGCGCCAAGTACTACATGAGCTACTGCGCCGGCTGCCACTCATTGAAGTACCAGCGCTATTCGCGGATCGGCGAGGACCTGGGCCTGACCGAGGACGAGGTCAAGCAGAACCTGATCTTCAAGGAAGGCACCCAGGCCGGCGAGACCATCAACACCGGGATGGACGCCAAGCTGGGCGAGCAGTTCTTCGGCAAGGCGCCGCCGGACCTGTCGGTGATCTCCCGCGTGCGCAGCGACGACTGGATCTATACCTACCTGAAGTCGTTCTACCTGGACGACTCGCGGCCCTTGGGTTGGAACAACACGGTGTTCCCGAACGCCTCGATGCCCAACCCGCTGTGGCAGATGCAAGGCTTGCAGCATCCGCAGTTCGGCACCCCCGACGCGACCGGCGAGCGCCCGGTGACCGGATTGGTGGTGACCCAGCCGGGACGCATGCAGGGTGCGGAATTCGACCAGGTGGTCCGCGACATCAGCGCGTTTCTGGCCTACACGGGCGAGCCGGCCGGGCTCAAGCGGCAGAACCTGGGCGTCTGGGTGCTGCTGTTCCTGGCCTTCTTCACCTTCCTGGCCTGGCTGATGAAGCGCGAATACTGGAAGGACGTGCACTGAACGAGCAACGGTGACGCGGGCCGCATGGCCCGCGTTGCACATGGAGCGTCAGGCGAGGAAAGGAGAGAGACGAGATGATGATGTCGACAACCACCCGGGTCCGTAACAACCTGACCCTCTTCTCAGGCGTGGATGACGTGCTGTCGCACCGTGTGCGGCTGGTGCTGGCCGCCAAGGGCGTCACCTACGATTTCATCCCGGTCGATCCCACGCGGCCGCCCGAGGATCTGGTCGATCTCAATCCCTATCATTCGGTGCCGACCCTGGTCGAGCGCGACCTGGTGCTTTACGCGGCCTCGGTGGTGAGCGAGTACATCGACGAGCGCTACCCGCATCCGCCGCTCATGCCGATCGACCCCCTATCCCGCGCGCGCCTGCGCCTGGCGACGTTGCGAATCGAGCATGACTGGGTGCCGCAGGTACAGGCGATGCAACTGGGCGGCAAGGCGCAGGCCGATGCCGCCAAGAAGCGCCTGACCGAGCTGCTGGTGCAATCGGTGCCGCTGTTCAAGGCCAGCAAGTTCTTCCTCAACACCGAGATGAGCCTGGCCGATTGCGCGATCGCACCGATCATCTGGCGGCTGGATTCGCTGGGGATCCCGCTGCCCAAGGATGGCGGGAAGGCGATCGAGGATTACGGCAACCGCATCTTCCGCAACCCCGGCTTCATCCGCAGCCTGACCGAGGAAGAGAAGAAGCTGCGCGAGATCCCCGAGTAAGCATGCGCCTCGCGTTCCCCCGCTGCGCGCGATGACCAGCCAACGCCCCTACCTGCTGCGCGCGATCCACGAATGGATCAGCGACAACGGCATGACCCCGCACCTGCTGGTCGATGCGAACGCGCCCGGCGTGCATGTGCCGCCCGGCACGGCGAAGGACGGCAAGGTCGTGCTCAACATCGCCGAGCGCGCGGTGCAGCAGTTGAGCCTGGGCAACGAGTACATCACCTTTGGCGCGCGCTTCGGTGGCGTGGCGCACGAGGTCTTCGTGCCGGTCGATGCGGTGCTGGCGATCTACTCGCGCGAGACCGGGCAGGGCATGGCGCTGCCGGATCCGGTGGAAGGCGAGGGCGATGCGGCATCCCCGCAGACACCGGAGGCTGGAGGCCAGCCGCAAGCCGAGACCGCCACCAGTCGCCCGCAGCTGTCGGCGGTGCCGGCGGCAAGTGATGACAACAGCGTTGATGCCAATGGCGATGACGAACCGCCATCCCCCGCGTCCGGTCCGGCCGGCGGACGGCCGCGCCTTCGCGTGGTCAAGTAACCCGGGTCAGGCGTCGATATCGAGACTGCTGGCCTGGCCTTCTTCGCGCACCGGGCCGACGAAACGCACCAGTTCCCCGCCGAGTAGCGACAGACTGCCGGCGTGGCGGTCGCTGCCGTCACGCGAGTATTCGAAGCGGAAGCTGCGTTCCAGCCCAAGCCAGCCGTTCTGCTTACGGCGCAGGCGCACGCCGGTGGCGTGCACGCTTTCATCGAGCCATTGCACGCCGTTGCGGCGACAGGCGCGACGGCCCACCTCGTGGGCAATCTCCGCGGCCCGGCGCGCGCCGTTGAACCATGCGCCGCCCAGTACCAGCGCGATCAGCCCCCACAGCAGCCAGTCGGCGCTGAAATACATCAGGGCCGCACGAGCTTGAGCAGGACCGCCCAGTTCTGCCGGTTCATGCTGCAGGAGGCCTCGTTGCCCGGCGAGCAGGACGGGTCCATGCCTTCCTCGTCGGCGCTGACCCACGCGTTGCTGATCGGCCGCGGCAAAAGTGCACGCCCACCTGCGTCAAGGCTGAGCTTGCGCATCGTCACCATGTTGGCCACGTTACCACCGACCAGCCAGACCTGGTTGCCGGTCACCTGGGTCGCGATGTCGCAATGCGATTGCAGGCCACCGCCGGAACCGGACAGGAAGGCGCTGAGACCGCCGTAACCGACCACGCTGCCGCTGTTGCGCACGTAGCAGAGCATGTCGCCGGGCTGCACCGGGGTCTGGTTCGGGTCCTGGAAGCTGTAAGGGCTGCTGCCATCGTTGCGGAACGCCGCGCGGATGTAGTCGATGTGGCGCGGCGAATACCGGAACCCCTGCACGCCGGCCTGCGCCATCACGTAGGAAATGAAGGCCGCCGACCAGGCCACGTCGGAGACGAAGGCGCGGCATTCGCTTCGTGCGAAGGTGGAGCCATACGGCTGCTGGCACTGGTAGGCACCGGCCTGGTTGCTGTTGACCATCTCCGACAACGTGCCGCTGTCGCGCCAGTACGCGGCGACGCGCGCCCAGGCTTCGTCGCCATCCTCCAGCCTGGCTCGCTCGGCCTCGCCGACTCGCCGGCTGGCCAGGCGGCCATTGGCATCGATGAAGGGTTGGTACCAGGCGCGATGCTCGCGCTGCGCGATCTGCACGATGCGCGAAGCGGTCGAGGTACCAGCCGGGAACTGCATCGGCGGCACGCGATAGGCCGGCGTTGCGCTGGGGAACTGCGGCGCCTGCTGCGTGGGAGCGGGCGCGACCGGAACGCCGTCGGGCCTGGGCTGCGGCTTCGGGGCACTGGCACAGGCGGCCAAGGTCGCACTGGCCAAGGCGACCACGCCGATGCAGGCGCGTCGGTTCTCGCTTCGGTGTTTCATCTGGGTCATGGGCGGGTTTCGATGAAGATTGCGGACGTGGGCCGATAGCCTGCCATGAACCGCTTCAGCGCGCCGTCGAGGGTGGCGGTCCGAGCTTCATCGACAGGTCGATCGCGCGCACGTGCTTGGTCAGGCCGCCGATCGAGATGTAGTCGACGCCGTCGGCGGCGATCTCGCCGATCGTTGTCATGTCCACGCCTCCGGAGACCTCCAGCGGGATGCGGCTGGCGAATTCCTCGCGGGCGATGCGCACCGCTTCGCGCCGCGACTCGGCATCGAAATCGTCGATGAGGACGCGCGTGCAGCCGGTTTCAAGCGCCTCGCGCAACTGCTCGAGCGTTTCCACCTCGACGATCAGCGGTAGCTCCGGATGCACGCGCCCGGCTTCGTCGATCGCCGCCGCGACCGAGCCGAACGCGCGAATGTGGTTTTCCTTCAGCATCACCGCATCGAACAGGCCGATCCGGTGGTTGTGGCCGCCGCCCATCCGCACCGCGTATTTCTGCGCCATGCGCAGGCCCGGCAGGGTCTTGCGCGTGTCGAGGATCCTGGCGTCGCTGCCGACGACCGCATCGACGTACTGCGCGGTGATCGTGGCAGTGCCCGAGAGCGTCTGCAGGAAGTTCAGCGCGCTGCGCTCGGCGGTGACCAAGGCGCGATTACGGCCCTCGAGCGTGGCGATGACGGTATTGGCCGCGACGCGAGCGCCCTCGTCGATGCGCCAGTCGATGCGTACGTCCGGATCGAGCGCGCGGTGCACCGCATCGAACCACGGACGCCCGGCGATCACCGCGTCCTCCTTGCACAGCAGGTAGGCGATGTCGGGGCCATCGGGCAGCAGGGCGGCGGTGGCATCGCCTTCGCGGATGTCCTCGGCCAGCGCACGACGGACATCGTCCTCGACTTGCGCAGGATCGGGTGGCACCAC
>JAEWNY010000061.1 GCA_023461075.1 Pseudomonadota bacterium
GACGTATTCCTCACCCGTCCGCCACTCGCCACCCAGGGAGCAAGCTCCCTTGTGCTGCCGTTCGACTTGCATGTGTTAGGCCTGCCGCCAGCGTTCACTCTGAGCCAGGATCAAACTCTTCACTTAAAATTGCTCGAGGCGAACCCCGAATGTTTTGAGTGCAGACTTCATCCCAGACCCGAATCACTCGCTTGCATATCGCTATGCTTTTGAATTGACTTGGTTCTGTTCGAACGTCTTGCTTGATGGACAAACTTCCATCCGCCAGACGCCCGCACAAGTCACCTGCGTACACTTTCAAAGATCTTCGGTTCGGCCTCAGCGCCTTCCCGTTTTGCCCTTCGTGCGTTTCGCCCGAGGGAGCCGCTCACTATACCGCAGATCTGGTTCTTGTCAACACCGTGTCAAGGAACTTTTTCTGCCGTTCACCTTTGCGTTTCCGCCGAGGTGAGCCAGACATGATAGCTGGTTTTTCGTGGCCGTCAACACCTTAGCTGCGAAAAATCTGTCTGGCGCTCCCCGCGTCCGGACTTGCCTTGGCGGGGCGCGCATTGTGCATGAATGCGGGGCTGGATGGAAGCCCCTCGGCTGAATTTCCCTCGACCCGGCGGCACGTGCAGAATCGGGGCATCGATCCTTGGAGACACGCATGTCGAACCTTCTGCGAATCCTGCTCTTCGCGCTCCTCGCCACACCCATGCTTGGCTGCGCGAGTGGCGAATCGCGCTGGGTCGAGCTCGCCGGCAAGCGCTACACGGTGGAAATCGCCGACGACGACGACAGCCGTGCGCGCGGGCTGATGTTCCGCGATGCGCTGCCCGAAGGCCATGGGATGCTCTTCATCCACGAGTCCGAGGAACCGCAGGCGTACTGGATGAAGAACACGCGCATCCCGCTCGACATCCTGTATTTCGACAACGCACGCAGGCTGGTGTCGCAACAGCGCGACGTCCCCGCCTGCGCGCTCGGTGATGGCTGCCCGCCCTATCCAAGCAATGCGCCCGCGCGTTACGTGCTGGAGCTCAATGCCGGCAACGCCGAGAAACTCGATCTCAGGGACGGTATGGAGCTGAAATTCGGGCCGGGGATCGACAAGGCGAAATGACACCCGCTGGGCACAAAAAAACCCCGCGAATGCGGGGTTTTTTTGTGCGGAAGATGCAGGATCAAAGCTCCTGCATGTCGAAGTCGTCCTTGGTGACGCCGCAGTCGGGACAGGTCCATGTGTCCGGTACGTCCTGCCAGCGCGTGCCGGGCGCGATGCCGTCCTCGGGCAGGCCGGCGGCCTCGTCGTAGATGAAGCCACAGACCACGCACATCCAGGTGCGGAAGGGAGTGGTGGATGGATTGGCTGCGGACATGACGCTCGACGGGCGATGAGGGAAGATGTCGCATTGTCCCATCCATTGGTCGCCGACGCATCGCCATCATGCAGTTCCCCACCCGTGGCCTCTACCTCGTCACGCCTGATGCAGACGACAGTGGTGCGTTGATCGCAAGCGTTGCCCCGTTGCTGGCGCACGTGGTTTGCCTGCAGTACCGCAACAAGCGTGCCTGCCCCGGCGTCCGCGACGATGAGGCCCGCACGCTACGCGACATGGCTGCGCACGCCGGCGTCTGTTTCATCGTCAACGACGACGCGCGTTTGGCGCGGGAGGTCGGCGCGGACGGCGTGCACCTGGGTGAGGACGACGGCGACATCGCCACGTGGCGCCGGGAACTTGGCCGCGATTTCATCATCGGTGCCAGTTGCTATGACGATGCCGCACGCGCACGCATCGCAGTCGATTCGGGTGCCGATTACGTCGCGTTCGGCGCACTCTTTGCTTCCACGACCAAGCCCGGAGCGCGGCGCGCGACGCCCGGGTTGTTCGCTGACACGCGCGACCTGGGCGTGCCCCGGGTGGCGATCGGCGGCATCACCCCGGACAATGCACGCGATGCCGTGGCGGCAGGCGCCGACCTGCTGGCGGTGATCGGCGGCGTATTCGATGCGCCCGATCCGGTTGCCGCCGCACGCGCCATCGCCTCGGCCTTCGACTGATCCCACAACGAGAACGACATGAACCACGAACGCTCGCATGACCTGCTCACCCGCGCCCAGTCGCTCATGCCGGGCGGAGTCAATTCGCCGGTACGCGCGTTCAAGTCGGTCGGTGGCGAGCCGTTCTTTACCGAGCGCGCGGAGGGCGCGTACCTGTTCGATGCTGACGGCAACCGCTACATCGACTACGTCGGCTCATGGGGACCGATGATCGTCGGCCACAACCATCCCAAGGTGCTGGAAGCGGTCATCGAAACCGCAAAGAAAGGCCTGTCGTTCGGCACGCCCAATCCGCTCGAGGTCACGATGGCCGAACGCATAATCCAGCTGATCCCGAGCTGCGAGATGGTGCGGATGGTGAACTCCGGTACCGAGGCCACGCTTTCGGCGATCCGGCTGGCCCGCGGCGCGACCGGGCGTGCGCGCATCGTCAAGTTCGAGGGCTGCTACCACGGACACGGCGACTCTTTCCTGGTCAAGGCCGGTAGTGGCGCGCTGACGTTCGGCGTGCCGACTTCACCGGGCGTGCCCAAGGCATTGGCCGACCTCACCCTCACCCTGCCCTACAACGATTTCGATGCGGCGACCGCGTTGTTCGACGAATGCGGCGACGACATCGCCGGCCTGATCATCGAGCCGGTGGTCGGCAACGCCAACTGCCTGCCGCCGCGCGAAGGCTATCTGCAACACCTGCGCGAGCTGTGCAGCAAGCACGGTGCACTGCTCATTTTCGACGAAGTGATGACCGGCTTCCGGGTTGCGCTCGGCGGCGCGCAGGCGCGTTACGGCGTGCGGCCGGACCTCAGCACCTTCGGCAAGGTGATCGGTGGCGGCATGCCGGTCGGCGCCTACGGGGGACGCCGCGACCTGATGCAACAGATCGCACCGGCCGGCCCGATCTACCAGGCCGGCACGCTCTCCGGCAATCCGGTGGCGATGGCGGCAGGGCTGGCGATGCTGGATCTCGTCAGCGCTGCGGGGTTTCACGATGCCCTGGAAGCGAAGACCCATGCTCTCTGCGACGGGCTTGAGGCTGCGGCGAACGCTGCCGGCGTGGCATTCACGACGCAAAGGGTCGGCGGGATGTTCGGCCTGTTCTTCAGCGCCGAAAAGGTCGACACGTATCGGGGCGCGCTTGCCTGCGACACCGCTGCGTTCAATCGCTTCTTCCACGCCATGCTGGAGCGCGGCGTCTATCTCGCGCCCTCGGCATTCGAAGCCGGGTTCGTGTCGGGCGCGCACGACGATGCGGTGATCGCCGCGACGATCGAAGCTGCACGCGCGGCTTTTCACTCGTTGTGAGCCGCGGGCCGTCCATGGTGGGCGCCTGATGGAACCCAACCCCGACCATCGCCCAGGTTCGCACGGCGGCACGTTCGAGCGACAGCACTACCCTGCAAGCACCGAAGGCTGGCGGAACCGGTTTTTCCGGCTGGCGTTCCTGCACGAGACACGCGAAGAGCGCAATTTCGATGTCCTCCTGATCCTTGCGATCATCGCCAGCGTGCTGGTGGTGATGCTCGACAGCGTGCCGGCGATCAAGGCGCGCTGGCACAGCGCCCTGTACCTGGCCGAGTGGTTCTTCACCCTCCTGTTCACCGCCGAATATCTGGTGCGGCTGTGGGTGGTGCGGCGGCCGCTGCGCTATGCCACCAGCTTCTTCGGGGTGATCGACCTGCTGGCGATCCTGCCCACCTTCCTTTCGTTGCTGTTCCCGGCCAGCGCCTCGTTGACCGTGGTGCGCATTCTCAGGTTGCTGCGCATCTTCCGCGTGCTCAAGCTGGTCGAATATTCGAGCGAGGCCGGCGTGCTGATCGAGGCACTGGTGCGCAGCCGCCGCAAGATCCTGCTGTTCATCGTCACCATCCTCACCATCACGGTGATCTTCGGCGCGCTGATGTACGTGGTCGAAGGGCCGGCACACGGCTTCAGCAGCATCCCGACCGGCATGTACTGGGCGGTGGTGACGATGGCGACCGTCGGCTATGGCGACATTTCGCCGGGCACGCCGGTGGGGCGGTTCCTGACCTCGGCGCTGATCATCATCGGTTACAGCATCATCGCGGTGCCGACCGGCATCTACACCGCCGAGCTCGCGCGCACCATGCGCGACAAGACCCGGATGGCGCTGCGTTGCCACGAATGCGGTTTGCCGGAACACGAGAACGATGCGTGGTATTGCCGAAAGTGCGGGCGTGCGCTGCCGGAGCAAGGCGATGAAGGCGGTGACGCGGCTTGAGTGGCTAGTCGCGCAAGGATGAAAGCGCGCGCTGCAGGCGGGCGAGCCCTTCGGACACATCCTCGTCGCGAATATTGAGCGCCGGCACCAAGCGCAGGACGTCCGGCCCCGCCTGCAGCAGCAACAGACCTTCGGCCGCCGCGGCATCAAGGATGTCGCCCGCTTTCCCGGCGAAAGCGGGCTGAAGCACGGCACCCAGCATCAAACCGCGACCGCGCACTTCATGGAAGAGACCATGCGTTTGGTTGATAGCCGCCATACCCTCGCGCAGAGCCCGCGACTGTCGCTCGACATTGGCGCGGATCTCATCGGTATCGATGCGCGCCAACGCCGCTCGTGCCACCGCCGCCGCCAATGGATTCCCGCCGAACGTGGTGCCGTGTGCACCGAACTGCAAGGTTTCTGCGGCACGCGGACCCACCAGCATGGCGCCGATCGGGAAACCGCCGCCGAGCGCCTTGGCCAACGTCACCACATCCGGGACAACGTCGTCCGCACAATGCGCGAACAGCGGGCCGGCGCGACCCATGCCGCACTGGATCTCGTCGAGCACCAGCAAGGCGTCATGGCGATCGCAGAGCGCACGGACGCCGGCCAGGTAGCCGTCGGCGGCCGGCATCACGCCACCCTCGCCCTGCACCGGCTCGAGCATCACCGCGCAGACATCGCCCGCCGCCATCGCGGTTTCCAACTGCGCGAGATCATTGAAATCGACGTAGCGGAAGCCGCCGGGCAGCGGTTCGTAGCCTTGCTGGTATTTCGGTTGCGCGGTCGCGGTCACCGCCGCCAGCGTGCGGCCGTGGAAGCTGCCGCGCGCGGTGACGATGACCCTGCGCTCCGGCGCACGTCCGGCATCGGCTGCGTGCTTGCGCACCAGCTTGATCGCGGCCTCGTTGGCCTCGGTGCCCGAATTGCACAGGAACACCCGACGCGCAAAGCGCGAGGCCGCGACCAGCTCTTCGGCAAGGCGCAGCGGCGGCTCGCTGTGGAAGACGTTGCTGGTATGCCAGAGCTTGCCGGCCTGCGTGGTCAGTGCATCGATAAGTCCCGGATCGGCATGGCCCAGCGCGCACACGGCAATGCCGCCGGCGAAATCGACGTACTCGCGTCCGGCCTTGTCCCATAGCCGCGAGCCCTCGCCGCGCTCGAGCACCATCGCGCGCTGGCGATAGACCGGCACGTAGCGGTCGCGGCCGATCGCAAGCAGGTCTTCGCTCATGTCCGCCATCACCAGCTGCCGGTGTTGGGCATCGACGCCCACGGCTCGGCCGGTGGCAGGTGGCCGTCCTGCAGCAGTTCGATGGAGATCTGGTCCGGCGATTTCACGAACGCCATGTGGCCGTCGCGCGGCGGGCGGTGGATGGTGTAGCCCATCGACTGCAGGCGCTCGCAGGTCGCGTAGATGTCGGGCACGCGAAAGGCCAGGTGGCCGAAATTGCGTGCGTTGCCGTAGTCCTCGACGCTGCCGTCCTCGGCGGGCCAGTTGTAGGTCAGCTCGACTTCGGCGTTCGGGGTTTCTTCGGCGGCCAGGAACACCAGCGTGTAGCGGCCGGCCTCGTTGTCCATGCGGCGGGTTTCGGCCAGGCCCAGGCCCTCGACGAAGAAACGCAAGCTGGCATCGAGGTCGCGCACGCGGATCATGGAATGCAGGTATTTCAGGAGATTTTCCTCATTTGCGGAACAGCCATAGCAGCAGGCTGATGACGATGCTGACCAACAACATCGTCACGATCGGGAAGTAGACAGTCGTGTTGCCGCTGCGATGGATGATGTCGCCGGGCAATCGCCCCAACGGCAGCTTGCGCAGGACCGGCCAGGCCAACCCGATCAGGATGATCGCGGCGCCGATGATGATCAGAGTGCGGTTCACGGCTCAATCCAGGAACAAGTCCGGCAACAAGGGCTTGGACGCATCCACCGCGTAGGGCGCGAAGTCGCTGACCCCCGCTTCGCGCAGCACGTCCTCGTCGATGAAGAAGTGGCCTTTGGTCGTTTTCGCATCACGCAGCAGGATTTCGCGCGCCGCATCGGCGACGACCTCGGGCTTGCGGCAACGGTCGATCTCCACGCCCGCGATCATGTTGAGCGCATCGGTGGCGATGATCGTCTTCGGCCACAGCGCATTGACGCCGACGCCCTTGCGGCCGAACTCCCCGGCCAACCCCAGTGTGACGAAGCTCATGCCCATCTTCGCCAGCGTGTAGGCCGTATGCGGCGCCCACCATTTCGGATCGAGCGAAGGCGGCGGCGCCAGGGTGAGGATGTGCGGGTTGGCCGACTTCATCAACTCCGGCAACGCGGCCTGCGCGCACAGGAAGCTGCCGCGCGAGTTCACCTGCGTCATCAGGTCGTAGCGCTTCATCGGCGTGTCGAGTGCGCCGGCCAGCCAGATCGCGCTGGCGTTGTTGACGAGGATGTCGAGGCCGCCGAAGGCATCGACGGCCGCGGCCACCGCGGCCTTGACCTCGTCCTCCTCGCGGATGTCGCACTGGATCGCCAATGCTTGGCCGCCCGCTGCACGGACCTCCTCTGCGACCGAGTGGATGGTGCCCGGGAGCTTGGGGTTGGCCACCGCCGACTTGGCGACGACGGCGATGTTGGCGCCGTCCTGCGCGGCGCGCAGCGCGATGGCGCGGCCGATCCCGCGCGAGGCACCGGTGATGAGGAGCGTCTTGCCAGACAGCGTCTGCACGGCGGTTTGATTCCTTGGGGTTCAGCCGAAGTGTAAGCGACCGCCACTTATAATCCTGCGATGCCGACCGCATGGTTCGACCAACTCGTCGCCTGGATCAGCGCGAACCCCGTGGCAGCGGGCGCGATCGCCTTCCTGATCGCCTTCTGCGACGCGCTGGCGGTGGTCGGCATCGTGGTGCCGGCATTGCCGCTGCTGTTCGCGGTAGGCGCATTGATCGGGCTGGGCCACGTCAACGGGCCCTACATGATCGCCGCGGCGGCGGCCGGTGCCTTCGCCGGCGATGCACTCAGTTACTGGCTGGGCCATCGCTGGGGCCCGAACATGCGTGGCCTCTGGCTGTTCCGGCGCTACCCGCAGCTCATCGACCGCGGCGAGCGGCTGTTTTTGCGCCATGGGCTGAAGAGCGTGTTCATCGCCCGTTTCGTCGGCGCGGTGCGGCCATTCGTGCCGGCCATTGCCGGGATGCTGCGGCTGCCGTTCTCGCGCTACGCGGCCGCCAGCGCGCTCGCATGCCTGCTGTGGTCGGCCCTGTTCCTCGCGCCGGGCTGGATCTTCGGCCGTTCCTACGACGCGGTGGCCGCCGTCGCCGACAAGCTCGCCCTGGTGCTGGTGACCTTGCTTGCGGTGATCGCGCTGGCCTGGGCCGTGGTGGTGTACGGATCGCGCTGGTTCGCTCTGCACACCGACAGCCTGATGGCGCGGCTGCTGCGCTGGTCGCGCGCGCATCCGCTGCTGGGCCGTACCGCCGGCTACGTGGTGGATCCCAACCGGCCGGAGTCGCCCTCCCTGCTGCTGTTGCTCGCCGCCCTGCTGGCGATGGCCTGGACGGCGGTGATGTGGTTGGCGGCGCTGGTCCTGCGCGGCGGGCCGCTGGCCCTCGACCACACCGTGTACGAGGCCATGTTCGCCCTGCGCAACCCATTGGCCGACCATCTGATGGCGGCGCTTTCGCGGCTGGGCGATGCGCAGGTGCTCGCGCCCGCAGTGATCGCCGGCTTGGCCTGGCTCGGCTGGCGCCGCCGCTGGATGGCGGCGGTGCACTGGTTGGCGGCGCTGGTATTCGGTTGGTTGGCAAGCATGCTGCTCAAGCACTTCGTATCGATGCCGCGTCCGCCCACCGCACCGGACGGCTTCGGTTTTCCATCGGTGACGATCACCATGGCGACGATCACCTTCGGCTTCTTCGCGGTCCTCATTGCCCGCGAATGGCCGGGGCGTCGTCGCGTCTGGCCCTATCTGGCATGCACGGTGGTGGTGACGCTGATCGCCTTCGCGCGACTTTATCTTGGCGCACACTGGTTGAGTGACATCGCCAGCGGCGTGATCTTCGGCCTGCTGTGGGTGTTGATGCTCGGCATCGCCTATCGCCGCCATGTTGCGCGTTCGTTCTGGATGCGGCCGCTGGCCGGCCTGTTCTTCGGCGTTTTCCTGCTGGCCGGGCTCTGGCACGCACCCCGTGATACCGACCGCCTGCTGGCGCGTTTTTCACCCCCTCCACCCTCGTTGAGTCTTGATGTCGAGGGCTGGTGGAAAGGTCGGTGGCGAGACCTGCCTGAGACCCGCAACGCGCGCGGCGATACGATCCGCTGGCCGCTGTCGGTGCAGGTGGCGGGCCCGCTGGTGCCGCTGCAGACCGCGCTCGAGGTCCAGGGTTGGCGGGTCAAGCCGCAGGCACGCTGGGCGGACACGCTGGGCCTGCTCGATGGCGACCTGGCGCCGGATCGCCAGCCGATCCTTCCGGCCGCGCTGGAGGGCCGGCCCGAGTCGCTGTTGATGGTGCATCCCGGCGCGCGCAGTGATGAGCGTCTGGTCCTGCGCATGTGGCCGGCACCTGCACGCCTGTCCGACGACACGCCGCTCTGGGTCGGCACCGTGCAGACGATGCGCTATCGGCAGGTGCTTGATGTCGGCTGGCTGTGGTTGCCGGTCGATGACGATGGCGCGGCCCATGCGCGCCTGCGCGAGGATCTGGCGGTGCTGGATCGCCAGGCCGAGGACAGCCGCGAGGATGGCGTCCGGGTGTTGCGACTGCGTACGACCCCGGCGGCGCGCTGAGCCTCAGGCGCGCAGCCGTGCCGCAAACCGACGCGGCGCGCCGTCGAAGCCGCCATTGGACATGAAGACGACATGGTCACCGGCACGCGCGCGGCGCCCGAGGTCGGCCAACAACGCCTCGGCGTCGGCCACTGCGATGGCCTCGCCACGCACCGCCTCGATCACCTTCTGCGCATCCCAAGGCAGTTCTGGCCGGGCGAGGAAGACCACCGCATCGGCGAGGTCGAGCGAGGGCGCGAGCGCCTCGGCATGCGCGCCCAGCCGCATCGAATTGGAACGCGGCTCCATCGCCACGATGATCCGTGCCTCGCCCACTTTCGCGCGCAAACCGCCCAATGTGGTGGCAATCGCGGTCGGGTGATGGGCGAAATCGTCGTAGACGGTGATGCCAGCGACCTCGTCCACCACTTCCATGCGCCGCTTGACGCTGCGGAACTCGGCGAGCGCAGGAATCACCGAAGCGACCTCCACGCCGACCGCATGGCAGGCGGCCAGCGCCGCAAGTCCGTTCATCACGTTGTGGCGGCCCAGCATCGGCCATTCGACCGTGCCGATCTTCTCGCCACCGTGCAGCACGTCGAAGACGCTGCCGTCTTCGTTCGCCATCCGCGCACACCAGTCGAAGCCAGCGGGCGCATCCGCCGATGCGATGCCGAAGGTCTCCACCGGCGTCCAGCAGCCCATCGCCAGCACGCGCTCGAGGTTCTCGTCCTCGCCGTTGACGATCAGTCGCCCACGACGCGGCACCGTGCGCACCAGGTGGTGGAACTGGCGCTCGATCGCCGCAAGGTCGGGGAAGATGTCGGCGTGGTCGTACTCGAGGTTGTTGAGGATGGCGACCGCTGGCCGGTAATGCACGAACTTGCTGCGCTTGTCGAAGAACGCCGTGTCGTACTCGTCGGCCTCGACCACGAATTCCTTGCCGCTGCCGATGCGCGCGGACACGCCGAAATCCTCGGCGACGCCACCGATCAGGAAGCCCGGCTCACGTCCCGCCGCCTGCAGCAGGAAGGTGGCGATCGTCGTCGTGGTGGTCTTGCCATGCGTTCCGGCGACCGCGACCACCTCGCGCCCCGGCAGCACGTGGTCGCGCAGCCATTCCGCGCCACTGGTGTAGGCAAGGCTCTCGTCCAGCACCGCTTCGACTGCGGCATTGCCGCGCGAGAGCGCATTGCCGATGACGATGCTGTCGCAATCGCTGCTGATGTGCGCGGGCTCGTAGCCCTGCTTGAGCGCGATGCCGAGTTGTTCAAGCTGGGTCGACATCGGCGGGTAGACCGCCTGGTCGCTGCCTTCGACTTCATGCCCGAGTTCGCGCGCGAGGGCGGCCACGCCGCCCATGAAGGTGCCGGCGATGCCGAGGATATGCAGCTTCATTCTTCGATCAGTCTTCCAGCTGGCTGTTGCGGCAACCGGCGCTGGCGCATTCGCGCTGGCGGGCCTGCAGGAACTGCAGGCGCTCGACGGTCATCTCGGTCGCGCAACGCAGGTTGACCAGGAATTCATTGCCGCGGCTTTCCGAGCACTTGTCGTTGCGCTCGCGGATCCATTGCAGCTGGCCGCGCTTGAGCATCGCCTTGCCTTCGGCATTGAGCGAACGGTTGAGCTTGCCGAACGCGGCGTTGAGCTCGTCGTCCGATTCCTGGTAGACCTTGTTGAGGCAATACAGTCCGTCGAAATCGTTCTTCGGGCGATCGCAGTTGGAGGATTGCGCGGCTGCCAGCGACAGCGGCGACAGGCACAGCAGGGCGATGATCAGGCGGAGCATCAGGCTCTCCTTGCAATATTTAGGCTTGCGATGGATGGGTCAGCCGACATCCTGGCCGGGGGTGATCGCCTCGATGATGCGTGCGAACACCTCGTCCAGCTCACCCACGCCATCGACCACGGTCAGCTGGCCTTTGTGGCGATAGAAATCGATCACCGGCGCGGTCTGGTCGTCGTAGACCTTGAGCCGGGTGCGCACCGACTCCGGAGAGTCATCGGCACGCCCCTCGGCCTGGGCGCGACCGGCTATCCGGTCCACCAGCAGGTCGGTGGGGACATCCAGCTGCACCGCGGCATCGAACTTCTGCCCGATCCGTTCAAGCAGCTGGCCCAGCGCATCGGCCTGCGCCAGGTTGCGCGGGTAGCCGTCGAGGATGAAGCCATTCGCGGTGTCCGGGCGCGAGAAGCGGTCTTCCAGCATCCCCAAGAGGATCGCGTCGCTGACCAGTTCGCCGCGCGCCATGACTTCCTTCGCCTCCAGCCCCAGCTTGCTGCCGGCGGCGACTTCCGCGCGCAGCAGGTCGCCGGTCGAGATGTGCGGCACCTGCAGATGCTCTTTCAGCCGCGCGGCCTGGGTGCCTTTGCCGGAACCGGGGGGGCCAAGAAGAACCAGACGCATCGCATGCTCCACACATAAGGTTTTCGGGGTCGGCGCTACACTCGGGCGCAGCGCGATGATCGCCAGCTTAACGCATCCCCCCTCCCTTTCCCTCCTCCTCATGTCGAAGAAAAACCGCCCCGAGGGCACCCTCCTCTACGCCCAGTCCGGCGGCGTCACCGCCGTCATCAACGCCACCGCATCAGCGGTGATCAGCGAGGCCCGTAGCCGTGGCCTACGCGTGCTGGCTGCGCGCAACGGCATTCTTGGTGTACTGGATGACGATCTCATCGACACCTCGGTGCTGTCGACCGCACAGGTGCGGGCGATGGCGCATACGCCGGGCGGGGCCTTCGGCAGCTGCCGGGTCAAGCTGAAATCGCTGGAAGAAGACCGCGCGAAGTACGAGCAGCTGATCGAGACCTTCCGCAGGCACGACGTGCGCTACTTCCTCTACAACGGCGGCAACGACTCGGCCGACACCGCGCTCAAGGTCTCGCGGCTGGCGAAGGAATTCGACTATCCGCTGACCTGCATCGGCGTGCCCAAGACCATCGACAACGACCTCGCGGTCACCGATTGCTGCCCGGGTTTCGGCTCGGCGGCCAAGTACACCTCCGTGTCGGTGCGCGAGTGCGCGCTGGATGTGGCCGCGATGGCCGGCACCTCCACCAAGGTTTTCGTCTACGAGGCGATGGGTCGGCATGCCGGCTGGCTGGCGGCTTCCGCGGGCCTTGCCGGCACGTCGCCCGACGAGGCGCCGCAGATCATCCTGTTCCCCGAGCGTGCGTATGACGAGGCGGCGTTCCTGGCCGAGGTCGATGCAGTGGTCAAGCGCGTCGGCTGGTGCGTGGTGGTGGCAAGCGAAGGCATCCGTGATGCGCAAGGCAAATTCGTCGCCGATGCCGGCGGCGGCAAGGACGCGTTCGGGCATACCCAGCTGGGCGGCGTCGCCTCGCACCTGGCCGGCCGGGTCAAGGACGCGCTCGGCTACAAGGTGCACTGGGCGCTGCCCGACTACCTGCAGCGCTCGGCGCGCCATATCGCCTCCGAGACCGATTTCAGGCAGGCGCAGGCGGTCGGCCGCAAGGCGGTGCAGTTCGCGCTCAAGGGCATGAACGCGACGATGCCGGTGATCCGCCGCATCGCCGATTCACCCTATCGCTGGAAGATCGAGGCCGCGCCGCTGGAGAACATCGCCAACGCCGAGAAAACCATGCCGGACGATTTCATCCGCACTGATGGCTTCGGCATCACCGAGGCCGCGCGCCGCTACCTGCAGCCGCTGATCCGCGGGGAGGCGTATCCGCCGTATGCGCGCGATGGGCTGCCGAAGTACGTGAGCTTCGACTTCGACTGAATTTCCCCACGGAAAATCGCACACGCAAGATCGCGGGCGCGCGTCGCCTGAATCCGCATCCCTGTCAGAACTGACAGGTGACGCCAACGCGCAGGCTCGGCTTACATCATCGCGCTGGCCTCTCGCCAGCGGGCCGGCGCGCGGACACGATCCTGGGCTTCGGCATCCATGCCCAAACAAGGATCCGTTTCGATGAAAGCCAAACTTCGCAGCCACGCCTGCCTCCACCTCGCCCCCGCGCTCCTGCTCCTGTCGGCAGCGCCCGCCCTTGCCGGCGAGTGCGAGACCAATTTCAAGCGCGAAGGCAATCCTCTCACCGGGCTGCGTTACACCTCCAGCGTGAGCGTGTCCGGGTTGACCAAGGAAAGCGCGATCTCGCAAATGGCGGCGATCGGCCGCAAGAACGGCTATGACGTGCTGGAGGAAGACGGCGCCAACGGCGTGCTGATCCTCGAACAGCCCGAGAGCGTCATGGCCCGTTCGTTTCCGATCTCGATCACCGCCGAGAGCGAAGCCGGCGCGACCACAGTCGGCGCCCTGGTCAAGATGAACCGAGGTGCGCTCACCACCGGCGGTGCGGTGTCGAAGGAGCTGTGTTCGATGCTCGCTTCGGTCAAGCCAGGCGCGGCAGGTCGCGCGGTCGCGGCATCCGGCCCGGCACAAGCCAAGCCGCAAGCCATGCTGGCGACGAACTTCGTTTCGATGATCCAGCGCCAGTCCAACGAGAACTACGCGATGGTCGCCACCCGCCACCAGGGCAAGCGTTACACGCTGAAGGGCTGGGCCAGCAACGTGCACGGCTCGGGTGGACGCTACTCGGTGTTCTTCCAAGGCAGTCGCGAAGTCGCAGGCGATACGATCGGATCGCTCATGGACGTGAAGGTGATGTGCCGGATGGCTCCCGACGCCAAGGCCTTCGCCATGACCATGCGCGAGGGCGATCGCATCAATCTCACCGGTACGTTTGCCGGCTTCAACAGCAGCGTGGTCGAACTGACCGACTGTCGGCCGGCTAAATAGTGCTCCACCCGAGCTGGATGCAACAATGGCGATGCTCCGCGGCATCGCCATTTTCATTTCCGTCCGCCATCGATGCGAACCCTGCAACTCAAGGTCAAGCCGAACGCCCGCGCGCAGTCGTTGGTCGAGGGCGAGGACGGCGTCTGGCTGGCGCAGCTCAAGTCCCCGCCGGTCGATGGCAAGGCGAATGCGGAATTGATCTCATTGCTCGCCGATCACTTCGGTTGCCGCAAGCAGGATGTCGTCATCAAGTCCGGCGCCGCTGGCCGGCTGAAGCGGGTGACGATCCGCGACTGACCCCGGCGCGGATCGCCACGGGAAGGTTCAGCGGCAGGCCTTGCCCTCGACGCCCATCTCCACCGCGAACATCGGCACCTGCGCGGCATTGGCAGCCGGCTTGGCGTCCATCGAATCCTTGATATACAGGCGGCTGCGGCCCTGCGCATCCAGCTTGGGTGGCGCGGCCTTGCTGTCGTGGCGCCAGACCCGCACAACCGCCTGCTGCGAGGGACAGGCGGCGCTCGGTACCTGCACCAGGTCGGCATAGACCCAGCCCGGGCTGCTCTGCGGCTTGACCTTGGCCGCATCGACGATGCGCGCACGCGGCTGGCAACGCTCGCCAGTGCGCACCGCCGCGAACTCGTAAGGTTTCGCGGCATTGCCGGTGAACTGGCCCTGGATCCGGGTACAGGCTTCGGGGAACACGCGCAGGGTGTGCGGCACGCCGTTGGCCTGAGGCTTGCCGACCGGGCGCTTGGTTTCCGGCTGCGTCTGCGCGGCCACGCCGCTGCCCACGGCGGTGGCCAGCGCGATTGCGACAAGGGGAATCGACATCTTCATCAAGGCCATGCTCCGGCTGGAATCGTTTGGCAGGCTGCCACGTTGCGGCTGAATCGAACGCGAGCCACGGCACATCACGGCATCCCACATTCATGTTGTGTGCGATGTCGATGCGGCGGCTTTTTGCGCCACAGCAATCAATGGCCCGGTCCGTATGCCATAGTCGCCCGGTCGTCCGACATCCGCATTAGAACTGGGGAGGTTTCATGCTGGAGCAGTACGGTCTCATCCTGGCGCTGGTCTGCGCCGTCATCGCCATTGCCTATGGCCTGTGGGCCGCGGGCTGGATCAACCGGCAGCCGGCCGGCAACGAACGCATGCAGGAGATCGCCGGGGCCATCCAGGAAGGCGCGCGCGCCTACCTCAACCGGCAATACCTGACGATCGCCATCGCCGGCGCGGTGTTGTTCCTGCTGGTAGGCGTGTTCCTCAGCTGGTACACGGCGATCGGCTTCCTGATCGGCGCGGTGCTCTCGGGCGCGGCCGGCTACATCGGCATGAACGTCTCGGTGCGCGCCAACGTGCGGACCGCGGAAGCCGCGCGCAGCGGCATGGGCCCGGCGATGAACGTCGCCTTCAAGGGCGGCGCGATCACCGGCATGCTGGTGGTCGGGCTGGGGCTGCTCGGCGTCGCCGGCTACTGGTATGTGCTCACCAAGCTGATGGGCGTGGCCGAGGCCGATGCGCTGCACGCGCTGGTCGGGCTGGCGTTCGGCTCGTCGCTGATCTCGATCTTCGCGCGGCTAGGCGGCGGCATCTTCACCAAGGGCGCGGATGTCGGCGCGGACCTGGTCGGCAAGGTCGAGGCCGGCATCCCCGAGGACGACCCGCGCAACCCGGCGGTGATCGCCGACAACGTGGGCGACAACGTCGGCGACTGCGCCGGCATGGCCGCCGACCTGTTCGAGACCTACGCGGTCACCGTGATCGCCACCATGCTGCTGGGCGGCCTGATGGCCAATGAAGTCGGGACCAACGGCATCCTCTATCCGCTGGTGCTGGGCGGCGCTTCGATCATCGCCTCGATCGTCGGCGCGTTCTTCGTCAAGGTCAGCGGCACTTCGCCCAACATCATGGGCGCGTTGTACCGCGGCGTGATCGTCAGCGCGGTGCTCGCGGCGATCGCCTTCTTCCCGATCACCCGCTCGCTGATGGCCGACAACGCGCACGGCTGGATGAACCTCTACTGGTGCGCGCTGATCGGCCTGGTGCTGACCGGCCTGATCGTCTGGATCACCGAGTACTACACCGGCACGCAATACAAGCCGGTGCGCCATGTCGCGCAGGCATCGACCACCGGCCACGGCACCAACATCATCGCAGGCCTCGGCGTGTCGATGAAATCGACGGCGATGCCGGTGATCGCGGTGTGCATCGCGATCTGGGCCTCGTATGAGCTCGCCGGGCTTTACGGCATCGCCATCGCCGCGACCAGCATGTTGTCGATGGCCGGCATGATCGTCGCCCTCGATGCCTACGGGCCGATCACCGACAACGCCGGCGGCATCGCCGAAATGGCCGAACTGCCGAGCGAAGTGCGTGACGTGACCGATCCTTTGGATGCGGTCGGCAACACCACCAAGGCGGTGACCAAGGGATACGCGATCGGTTCGGCCGCGCTTGCGGCACTGGTCCTGTTCGCCGACTACACCCATAACTTGAGCGCCGCGAACGGCGGTCGCACCTTCGCCTTCGACCTGTCCGACCACAAGGTCATCATCGGCCTGTTGATCGGCGGCTTGATCCCGTACCTGTTCGGCGCGATGGCGATGGAAGCAGTGGGTCGCGCCGCCGGCGCGGTGGTGGAGGAAGTGCGCCGCCAGTTCCGCGAGATCAAGGGCATCATGGATGGCAGCGGCAAGCCGCAGTACGACAAGGCCGTCGACATGCTGACCCGCAGCGCGATCAAGGAAATGATCGTGCCCTCGCTGTTGCCGGTGGTCGTACCGGTGATCGTCGGCCTGCTGCTGGGCCCGGCGGCGCTGGGCGGCCTGCTCATAGGCACGATCGTCACCGGCATCTTCGTCGCCATCTCGATGACCACCGGTGGCGGCGCCTGGGACAACGCCAAGAAGTACATCGAGGACGGCAACTTCGGCGGCAAGGGCTCGGAGGCGCACAAGGCCGCGGTCACCGGTGACACCGTGGGCGATCCCTACAAGGACACCGCCGGCCCGGCGATCAACCCGCTGATCAAGATCATCAACATCGTCGCCCTGCTGCTGGTGCCGCTGTTGCCGGTGCGGGCGGGGGATGTCGATGCGGCTTCGGTGCATGGTGCGCCTGTCACCTTGAACGCAGCCGACGCGGCCGTGGCGGCGCTGTCGGCGGACGCCACGCGGGCGCAGACCACCGTTGCCGAAAGGGAGGCCGCGCAGATCGCCGCGGCCACCGCCGGATTCGTCACCCGCGGCGACGATCGCTCGGCGGACGTGTTCTTCGCCTACGGGTCGGCGCAGTTGCCGCCAGAAGCGGGCACCGCGCTCTCCGGCGTGATCCGCACGCTGCAATCCGATTCCTCGTTGAAGGCCGTCGTGTCCGGCTTCCATGACGCCAGCGGCAACGCCGAAGTCAATGCCGAGATCTCCAAGCAGCGCGCACAGAACGTCCGCGACACCTTGGTCGCCGCAGGCGGCATCGACACCTCGCGCATCGATCTGGAGAAACCGGTACTGACCACCGGCAGCGGCGATCCGGCCGAAGCAAGGCGGGTGGAAGTGCGCTTGCGCTGACCCGCCCGCATCTTCAATCCATGGTGAAAAGGCCCGCAATATGCGGGCTTTTTCACGCCTCCGCGCGTCCCATCAATGGCCTTGCGTCGCGTCGCGGGCTTCACGCAATGGTCATGCCACGGGCACGACCCGTTCACGGCAAGTTCCATACGATGGAGGTTCAGACTCGTGAAGGACAACCCCATGACCACTCCCCCTTGGCTGCTTTCGCTGCAGAACTCCGTAGGCAGTTACCTGCCAAGCTTGCTGGGTGGCTTGGCGGTGTTGCTGATCGGTTGGCTGGTGGCACTCGCGCTCGCCGCAGGGACCCGCAAGGGCCTGGCCGCGCTTGGCCTCAACGTCCGCCTCAATACCGCCACGCCGGAGGCGCGGGACTTCGATTACGAGAAGATCGCCTCGCGCCTGGTGTTCTGGTTCGTGCTGCTGCTGGCCGTGCTCGGCATGTTCAGCGTGTTCAACGTGGATGGCGTCTCCGGTCCGTTGTCGGTATTGGCCGGCACGGTGATGGCCTACCTGCCGCGCATCCTGCTGGCGCTGGGCCTGGCCCTGCTGGCATGGATCGTGGCTACCGTGGTGCGCGGCCTGGTCAACCGCGGCCTGATGGCCACGCGCCTGGACGACAAACTTTCCGCCGGCGCCGACATGCCGCCGATTTCCGCCAACATGGGCAACGTCGCCTACTGGCTGGTGCTGCTGCTGTTCCTGCCGGCGATCGTCGGCGTGCTGCAGATCGATGGCCTGATGGGCCCGCTCAACACCATGGCCACCGACGTGATGGGCATGCTGCCCAACATCTTCGTCGCCATCGTCATCGGCGTCGTCGGCTGGGTGGTGGCGAAGGTGGTGCGCGGACTGGTCACCAACCTGCTTGCATCGACCGGCATCGACCGCTTCTCCGCACGCAACGAGGACACCCGCGACCTGCAACTTTCGCGCCTGGGCGGCACGCTGGCGTTCATCCTGGTATTCGTGCCGGCGCTGATCGCCGCCCTCGACGCGCTGAGGATCACCGCGATCTCCCAGCCGCTGACCCATATGCTCGACATCATGGTCGCGGCGATCCCGGGCATCCTGGCTGCCGCCGCCATCCTGTTGCTGGCGTGGTTCATCGGTCGCTTCGTGGCCGGCCTGGTCAGCAGCCTGCTGGCGAGCCTGGGGCTGGACCGCCTGCCCGAACGGTTGGGCCTGGGCCACGCCTTCGACCGCGCCCCGACCGACGTACCGGCGCTGCCGGGCGCCACCCGCGCCGAGTACGAGTATTCGAGTGCCCGTGAAGGGGTTCGCGGTGCCGATGGCTCGCCTGCCGCCCAGCCGGTCGCAGTCACGTCCGACCCCGCACAGCCCCTGGCCCGCAGCCCGGAGACAGGTTCGCTTTCGGGCTTCGTCGGCAAGGTGACGCTGTTCTTCATCATGCTGTTCGCCACGGTGGAAGCGGCAGATCTGGTCGGCTTCGCGGGCGTGCGCGACCTGCTCGCGACGTTCATTGCCTTCGGCGCCGACATCCTGCTGGGCCTGGTGATCTTCGTGGTCGGCTACTGGCTGGCCAACCTGGCCGCCGAGGCGATCCGCCGCGCCAATCCGGACAATGCGGTCGGGCTTTCGCGCATCGCACGGGTGGCGATCCTCGGCCTGGTGATCGCGATGGGTCTGCGCGCGATGGGCATAGCCGACGACATCGTCAACCTGGCCTTCGCGCTGGTGCTGGGTGCGGTCGCGGTCGCGGTGGCGCTTGCCTTTGGTCTCGGCGGTCGCGAGGCGGCCGGGCGCGTGGCCGATCGCTGGTCGCGCCAGTACATCGAGCGCAAGGACAGCGACCTGCCGCGACAGTAATCCTCGGTTTCCGATCCCTGAAGGCGGCCTGCGGGCCGCCTTTTTTGTGCGATGCGTCATCGCTCGCTAGAATGCGCCCTTTCCCGCTTCCGGAGCTGCCCGATGGGCCTCGACCTCGTTTCCACCGGCAAGAACCCGCCCGACGAAATCAACGTCATCATCGAGATCCAGAAGGATTCGGAGCCGGTCAAGTACGAGGTGGACAAGGAATCCGGCGCGATCTTCGTCGATCGCATCCTCTCCACGCCCATGCGCTACCCGTGCAACTACGGCTATGTCCCGCACACCCTGTGCGGCGATGGCGACCCGGCCGACGTGCTGGTGATCCTGCCGCTGCCGCTGGTGCCGGGTTCGGTCATCCGCTGCCGTCCGGTCGGCGTGCTGAAGATGACCGACGAGGCCGGCGGCGACGAGAAACTGCTCGCCGTGCCGGTGACGAAGGTGTTCGCCGGTTACGCGCACATCGATGACATCGAGCAGGTCAGCGGCCACTGGCTGGAGCGCATCGGCCACTTCTTCGAGCACTACAAAGACCTCGAGAAGAACAAGTGGGTGAAGCTGGACGGCTTCGGCAACGCGGCCGAGGCGAAAGCCATCCTGCTCGATGCGATCAAGCGCTTCAACGACACGCCCGAAGGCGAAAAGCCCAATTTCTGACGGCCGGAGCGTTCCGCCAGCTCAAAAAGAAAGCCCCGCCGATGGCGGGGCTTTCGGTTGGCGAAGCCAATAGATACGTTCAGCGCGCGGGCAGCGGCAATGGCTGGCCGCTGCCGGCCTGATACGGATACTTGCCGAAGATCGCGGCCACCGACTCGTCGATGTCGGCGGCGCGCTGTTCCGGCGTGCGCCGGCTGGCGATGCGGCCGATGGCATCGCCGGTCCAGACCATGCGGTTCTGCGCGCCATCCACCAGGTCGATGGTCAGCGTGCCTTCGGTGTAATTGTTGACGACCGCCTCGTCGTACCAGACCGGCACCGCGACATAGCTGCGTGCGCGATAACTGTAGGCCCAGGCGATGTCCGAGCGCGGCATGCTGTAGACGCTGGTGCGTTCCTGCACCACGGCCTGGAAGTTGACTTTCAGGTCGGGGGTCTTGGCGTCGAAGCGATAGCCGCGGGCTTCCATCTCGCGCTGCACGTTGGCCTTGATGCGCTCGGAAACCCAGCTGGAATAACCCGACTGCTCCATGGCGATCGGCGTGTACCAGCCCCAGGTTCGGTACTGGGCGAAGTTGGCGGTCGGGTCGTAGTCGGTGCGCACGGCGGGGCCGCTGGCGCAGGCAGCCAGCGCGATGGCCGCGGCGATGGCGACCAGCCATGGACGCATGCGGCTCTGCGCGGCTTGCCGGATGGATTGGATGTTCATGTGTTGCCCTCCAAGGCCTGTGCTTCCAGTCTAGACAACCCGCCGTCAACCTCGTTTGAAAGGCGGATGCCGCGGCATCAGGTGTTGCCGGCCGTTCACTCTCGCCTTGCGGGCTGGATCATCCCGGCCAGGCGCGCAACCACGATGGCCAGGTACATCACGCCGTTGCATTGCTGCACCAGCAGCAGCATCCGCGCGTGCGGGGTGCCGGGCAGGATGTCGCTGATGCCGGTGGCGGAGAAGTTGGTGCCGGACAGGAAGACCAAGTCGATCCAGCGCATGAGCGCGTCCGGCCTGCCACCGGGCACCACGAAGGCCCCGGGCTGGACCGTTTGCAGGGCCACGAACAACCATGCATAGGCCTCCACGAACAGCATGAAGGTGGCCCCGGCCGCCCACATCTCGTCCAGCGTGGTCTGGTCGTCCTGCATCATGTAGGCGATCAACGCCCAGGCCGAATAGAAGTAGGCGATGGCGTAGCAGAGTGCGCCGAACACGCCGATTGCCGGAGAGCCTCGGCTGATGTGCAACTGCCACGCCAGCACGCCCAGCACCGCGAACATCGCCGCTACCCAGGCCTTGCGCGGCGACTGGTCGACCATGCGGATGGCCAGCGCCAACACGCCGACGCTGAGCGCCGTGGCGAACGCGTGGCCAGCGCGGTTTCCGACCGCAAAGGGATACAGCAGCAGGGCGGCGACCTGCGCCACCAGCAGCGCGCGCGAGGGCTCGCGGCGCATGCTGGCGAGGAAGCGGGGAATCGGGCCGGCGGTGTCCATGCGCGGATGCTAGCGCCTGCGCGGCCTGATCGCCGTGGACGCAGGCCGGCGACGCTCACTCCTCGCGATAGACCTCGGCGCCGGCCTGGCGGAACTCGGCCGACTTCTCGGCCATGCCGGCCTTGAGCGCGTCCTCCTCGCTCAGGCCATGTTCGGCGGCGTAGTCGCGCACGTCCTGGGTGATCTTCATGCTGCAGAAATGCGGGCCGCACATGCTGCAGAAATGCGCCTGCTTGTGCGCTTCCTTCGGTAGGGTCTCGTCGTGGTATTCCATCGCACGCTCCGGGTCGAGACCAAGGTGGAACTGGTCCTGCCAGCGGAACTCGAAGCGCGCCTTGCTCAATGCGTTGTCGCGCACTTGCGCACCGGGATGGCCCTTCGCCAGATCCGCGGCGTGCGCGGCGATCTTGTAGGCCATGATGCCTTCGCGTACATCCTGCCGATTCGGCAGGCCCAGGTGCTCCTTCGGCGTCACGTAGCACAGCATCGCCGTGCCGTACCAGCCGATCATCGCCGCACCGATGGCGCTGGTGATGTGGTCATAACCCGGCGCGATGTCGGTGGTCAGCGGTCCCAGCGTGTAGAACGGCGCCTCGCCGCATTCGCGCAGCTGCTTGTCCATGTTCTCCTTGATCAGCTGCATCGGCACATGGCCGGGGCCTTCGATCATGGTCTGGACGTCGTGCTGCCACGCGATCTTGGTCAGCTCACCCAACGCTTCGAGTTCACCGAACTGCGCGGCGTCGTTGGCGTCAGCAATGCAACCTGGACGCAGGCCATCACCCAGACTGAAGGCGACGTCATAGGCCTTCATGATTTCGCAGATGTCGGCGAAATGCGTGTAAAGGAAGTTCTCCCTGTGATGCGCCAGGCACCACTTCGCCATGATCGAACCGCCGCGGCTCACGATTCCGGTCACCCGTTTCGCGGTCAGCGGCACATGCCGCAGCAGCACGCCGGCGTGGATGGTGAAGTAGTCCACGCCCTGCTCGGCCTGCTCGATCAGGGTGTCGCGGAAGATGTCCCAGGTCAGCTCCTCCGCGCGGCCGTCGACCTTTTCCAGCGCCTGGTAGATCGGCACCGTGCCGATCGGCACGGGACTGTTGCGCAGGATCCATTCGCGCGTTTCGTGGATGTGCTTGCCGGTGCTGAGATCCATCACCGTGTCCGCGCCCCAGCGGATCGCCCACACCAGCTTTTCCACTTCCTCGGCGATGCCCGAGGACACCGCGCTGTTGCCGATGTTCGCGTTGATCTTGGTCAGGAAGTTGCGACCGATGATCATCGGCTCGCTTTCGGGGTGGTTGAGGTTGTTGGGCAGGATGGCGCGGCCGCGGGCGATCTCGTCGCGCACGAATTCCGGCGTGATGATCTTCTGGATGTTCGCGCCGAAGTCATGCCCGGGATGCTGGCGCAGCAGATGCGCTTCGCGCACGGCCTCCAGGCGCTGGTTCTCGCGGATCGCCACGAATTCCATTTCCGGCGTCACGATGCCGCGCCTGGCGTAATGCATCTGGCTGACATTCGCCCCGCCCGCAGCGCGACGCGGTGCGCTGCGGTTCGGGAAGCGCACATGCGCCAATTTCGGATCGTGCTCGCGCGCGCGACCGAACTCGGAGCTGATCCCGGCGAGTTGTTCGCTGTCGCCACGCGCTTCGATCCATTGCGCGCGCAATGCCGGAAGCCCCTTCGCCAGATCGATGGCGGCATCCGGATCGGTGTAGGGTCCGGAACAGTCGTACACGGTGACCGGCGCGTTGTCCTCGCCCCCGAACAGCGTGGGTGTCTTCGTCAGCACGATCTCGCGCATCGGCACGCGCACGCCGGGTTGCGTGCCTTCGACATGTATCTTGCGCGAGCCGGGGATGGGCCGGGTCACCTCGGCGGAGAGTTCCTCGGCCTGGCGCAGCAGTTCGGTGGGGAGGGCATTCATCGGCATTCGTCCTGTTCGACATTCGGGTGCATGGACGAAGCGGCGGCGCGCACGCGCAAACCGATGCGTCGTGCTGCGAAGCTTCCCTACGGCGGTCTCAACCGCATCAGGTTCGAAGGGACTGTCTCAACCGTTGCCGGTACCCCCGCTTCGACCGTCATTGTGGCGGAAACCGGCTGGCGCCGCGCGGCGGTGTGCGAACAGGGCTTGCCACGCCCTAAAGTAGCGTGATGAATGCACCATCCTCCATCGCCCGCGCACGCGCGCCCGGCAGCGTCGGCAACATCGGCGTCGGCTTCGACCTGCTCGGCCATGCCGTGGACGGGATCGGCGATGTCGCCACGGTCCGCCGCATCGAGCGACCCGAAGTCCGCATCACACGCATCGAAGGCGAGGTCGAGGGCGTCGGGTGCATCCCGCTGGTCGCGCCCGACAATACCGCCGGCGCGGCGCTGATCGCGTTGCGTGAGGCGCTGCGGCTGCCGTTCGGGTTCGAGGTCGAGCTGGACAAGGGCATCGCGCTCGGCTCGGGGCTGGGCGGCTCGGCGTCTTCGGCGGTGGCGGCGCTGGTCGCGGCGAATGCGCTGCTCGATGCACCGCTGAGCCGAGAAGCGCTGTATCCGTTCGCGCTCGAGGGGGAGTTCGTCTCCACCCGAAGCCGGCAAGGCGACAACGTCGGGCCGATGCTGCTGGGGGGCGTGGTGCTGGCCACGCCCACCCGGATCCTCAGGCTGGCGGTGCCGCAAGGGCTGCACGCGGTGGTGGTGCACCCCGCACTGGTGCTGGAAACCCGCCGCGCCCGCGAAGTGCTGGCTTCGCCCTACCCGCTGGCCGACTGCGTGGCCCAGACCACCGCGCTGGCCCTGTTCCTGACCGGGCTGCAACGCGGCGACATCGAAATGATCCGGGAAGGCCTGCGCGACGTGCTGGTGGAGCCGCGCCGCGCCGGCCTGATTCCCGGTTTCGGGCAGGTCAAGCAGGCGGCGCTTGACCACGGCGCGCTGGGGGCCAGCATTTCCGGCGGCGGGCCGAGCGTGTTCGCCTGGTTTGAATCACGAGCACTGGCGGAGATGGCGGCCCCGGCGATGCGCCAGGGATTCATCGATGCCGGCATCGAGGCCACAACGCATCTCAGCGCGGTGGATGCTGCGGCTGCCCGCGTGCTGACAGCTCCCGGCTGAACCGATTCGACCGGCAAACTCGAATTAAAGAACCAATCGGTTTATTATTGAAGCATGAGCGCGATGCCCGCCCCCCCCCGTTCCACCCTCGGCCGCCCCAAGGATCCGGCCAAGCGCGCCGCAATCCTGGCGTCAGCCAAGCAGTTGTTCGCCGAGCACGGCTTCGATGGGGTCAGCATGGACCAGATCGCGCAGGCCGCGGGCGTGTCCAAGCTCACCGTCTACAGCCACTTCGGGGACAAGGATGGCCTGCTGACCGAAACCGTGCGCGCCCATTGCGAGCAGGAATTGCCTATGGAGCTTTTCAGGCATTCGCCGGAGATCGGGCTGCGCGAACGGCTGCTGGAGATTTCGCGCGCGTTCTACGCGATGGTCAGCTGCCCGGAGGCGGTCGCCGGCCATCGGATGCTGTGCGCGCCCAACGCGATCTCCCCGGCGATGGCCGAGCGCTTTTGGGAAGCCGGGCCCGCGCGCATCCAGAGCGGGCTGGCCGAGCTGCTGCAGCGACGGGTCGAATCCGGCGAGCTCGCGATCGATGATCCGGACGAAGCCGCATCCCACTTCTTCGCCCTCATCAAGGGCGAGCCGCATGCACGGCTGATCATCGGTCATCCGCAGCCGCTGCAGGAGGCGACCATCACCCGCCACCTCACCAGTGGGGTCGACCTGTTCCTGCGCGCGTACCGGGCCGCACCCTGCAGCCCGCAGCAATGACACTCGTCATGCCGCGTACAGTGACCATCGGCCCGATGACTTCCGGCACTCAATGCCGCGCGGCGGTGCGGGCATGCTGTTCCGCAAGCCGGGATAGAATGCCCGCCCCCTCAAGCGAACCCCAGCCATGACCATCGATTACGCACAGGCCCGCGAGAACATGGTCGAACAGCAGGTTCGGCCGTGGGACGTGCTGGATCCGCGCGTGTTGCTGGTGATCGGCACGACCCCGCGCGAGGACTACGTCGATCCGGCCCATCGCGAGTTGGCGTATGCCGACCTCTCGCTGCCGCTGGGCCACGATCAGTTCATGATGAAGCCGGTGATCGAGGGCCGCACCCTGCAGGCGCTGCTGGTCGAGCCGCACGAGCGCGTGCTGGAGATCGGTACCGGCAGCGGCTATCTCACCGCCTGCCTCGCCCAACTCGCCAAGAGCGTGCACAGCCTGGAGATCGATCCGGCCCTGGCCGATGCCGCGCGTGAGCGTCTGGCCGCGCATGGTCATGTCAATGTCACCGTCGAGACCGCCGACGCCATGTCCTGGAAGTCCGATGAGCGCTACGACGCGGTCTGCGTGACCGGCGCCGTGGCGGAGATCCCCGCGCACTTCCTGCAATGGCTGGCCCCGGGTGGACGGCTGTTCGTCATCCACGGCCAGTCGCCGGTGATGGAGGCGGCCTTGGTGCAGGGCGATGTCAACGCGCCCGGGATCCAATCGTTGTTTGAAACCGACCTGCCCTATCTCGTGGGCGCCACGCCGGCGCCCCGATTCGTCCTTTGAACCCCGCGGGCGGCGCGTTCGCCCGATCTGCTTGACCGAGGAATGCCGATGCGTTGCCGACCGCTTGCCCTTGCCCTGTCGATTGCCCTGCTGCCGGCCGCAGCGCAGGCCGAGGACCTGCTGCAGACCTACCAGCTGGCCCGTGGCAGCGACCCGCAGCTGGCCGCCGCCGAAGCCGGCCAGCGCGCCACCGCCGAAGGCGAGGTGCAGACCCGCGCGCGCATGCTGCCGCAGGTCAACGGATCGGTGGGCGCCTCGCGCAGCCGCACCACCAGCGAGTCCGGCGATGCCCAGTACGACCCGGACACCGGCCAGTTGATTGCGGGCGGCTCGCGTACCCAGACCGTGGACAGCCTGACCGGCCGGGTCAGTGCGACCCAGATGGTTTGGGATCCGGTGGTGAAGAGCCAGCACCGTGCGCAACAGCTGCGCACCCGTGCCGGCGAGCTGCAACTGGAATACAGCGGCGATGAGCTCATCACCCGCACCTCGCAGGCCTATTTCAACGTGCTGGTCGCGCTGGAAACCCTGGCCGCGGCCGAGGCCCAGGAAACCGCGTTGAGGCAGCAGTTCGACTTCGCCAGCAAGCGGCTGGAAGTGGGCCTGGCACCGATCACCGACATGCACGAAGCCCGCGCGCAGTACGAAGCGGCCCGCGCCAACACCATCCTGCAGCGCAATGCGCTCGAGGACGCCTACCAGGCGCTGGCCGAGATCACCGGCCAGCCGGTGCGCAGCCTGATGGCCCTGCCCGACGACTTCAAGCCGCAGCTGCCGGCCCAGGGCGGTGGCGACGATTGGGTGGCACGCGCCATCGCCAACAACCCGGCCCTGGCCGCGCAGCAGACCCGCGTGGCCGCCGCCGAGCAGGACATCGGCACCGCACGCGCCGGCTTCCTGCCCAACATCTATGCCAATGGCGGCTACAGTCGCAGCCGCAGCGATGTCAACGGCCGCCAGCAGGGCATCGACTTCAATACCGACAGCAACAGCCACGGGCCGAGCATCGGCCTGACCCTGTCGGTCCCGATCTTCAACGGCTTCGCCACCCAGTCGCAGGTGCGCCAGGCCGTCGCCCAGCGCGATGTCGCCGAGCAGCAGCTGGAGCAGCAACGCCGCGCACTGGAGCGCAATACACGCGCCGCCTACCAGTCGCTGTCGGCCGGCATCAGCGCGGTCGAGGCGCGTCGCCTGGCGCTGGTCGCCGCGCAAAGCGCCTACGAGGCCTCCCAGGTGGGGCTGGAAGTCGGTACCCGCACGGTGATAGACGTGCTGCTCAACCAGCAGAACCTGTTCAACGCGCAACAGGCCTACGCGCTGGCCAAATACAACTACCTGCAGAGCCGGCTGCTGCTGGAGCAGGCGGCGGGTACGCTGGACATCGCCGACGTGCAGGACATCAATCGCCTGCTGACCGCGCCGGCGGGCCAGGTGCCGCGCGTGCAGCGCTGACCGGTCAACGCATCGAAGCGACCGAAGCCGGGCCAAAGCCCGGCTTCTTCGTTTTCCCCCGCCACACAGGGACGGCCCCCTAGAGGCCGATCACCTCGCGCGTGCGTGCCAGTGCGCCGCGTCCGGATTCGACCAGTTCGCGGCCCGCCTTTCCCATCCGTTCGCGCGCCTGCGGTTCGGCCAGCAGGGCATCGAGCGCATCCGCCAGCGCATCGCCCGATTCCACTACCCGCATCGCATCGACCTGGCGCAACTGGGAGGCGATCTCGGCGAAGTTGTGCAGATGCGGGCCGGTGATGATCGGCACGCCTGCCGCCGCCGGCTCCAGCAGGTTGTGACCCCCGATGTCCTGCAGGCTGCCGCCGACGAACGCGACATCCGCCACGTTGAAGAAGGCCTGCAGTTCGCCCAGCGTGTCGATCACGAAGGCCGCATCCTCCACCGACGGCCAGCGCTCCTCGCCGCGCGTGCCGGTGCGAAAGCCCGCGCTGCGCAGACGTTCGATCACCGGCCGAAAACGCTCGGGATGGCGGGGCGCCCACAGCAGCAGCAGGTCGGGCCAGCGCCGGCGCAGGCGACGATGCGCAAGCAATACCGGCAGTTCCTCTTCCGGATGCGTGCTGGCCGCGATCCACGCCATGCGCGGGCCCGCGTGTCGCCCGAACGCATCCTGGAACGTGGCGATGGATCCGGCATTGGCCATGCTGACGTCGTATTTCAGGTTGCCGGTGGTCTGCACGGCTTCGGCGCGCGCGCCCAGCAAGACGAAGCGTTTGGCGTCGGCCGCGCTCTGCGCGCAGACGTGCGTCACCGTGCACAGTGCGCGCGAGACCAGCGGCGCCAGCACCTGGTAACCGCGCAGCGAGCGCGCGGAAAGACGCGCATTGAGGATCGACACCGGGATCGCGCGGTCGCGGCAGCCGAACAGCAGGTTAGGCCACAACTCGGTCTCCATGATCAGCGCCTGCGACGGCCGGAACCGGTCGAGGAACCGCCCGACCGCACCGGGCAGGTCGTAGGGCAGGTAGACGTGCTCGACGCGATCGCCCCACAGCGACTGGATGCGCTCGGAGCCGGTCGGGGTGATGCTGGTGATCACCAGCCGTCGTCCGGGATGCTCCTTCAACAACGCATTGACCAGGCCGGTGGCCGCCGCCACCTCCCCGACCGAAACGGCATGCACCCATAGCACTTCCCCTTGCGCCGGCTCGGTGTGGGTGCGGCCATAGCGCGCGTAGCGCTCGTTCCAGCGCGAGAGATAGGCCGGATGACGGAAGCCGCGCCATACCAGGTGATAGATGGTGACCGGCAACAACGCATACAGCGCCAGCGAATACACGCCGCGCAACACACGTTCGGTCAAGGTGGCCTTCATCGGGCAAGGATAAAGGAAGCCCCGTCGCCGCCCGCATCGAACGCCCGCTTTAGAATCACCGCATGGAAGCCGCAGAGCGAAACTGTCCGAACGCATCCCCCTCCAACACTGGCTTGATGAGCGCCGGCCGATGACGAGGACTGCACCGCCACCGTTGCCGCCCGGCTTGCGCTCGCCGCGCCATTGGCCGATGTGGCTGTTGCTCTACGTCCTGTGGACCACGGCGCGGCTGCCGTGGGGATTGCAACGGGCCATCGGTGCGCCACTGGGCGCGCTGCTGAAATTCGCCCTGCCCGACCGCCGCAAGGCGGCGCGACGCAACCTGGAACTGGCCTTGCCGGAGATGCCTAAGCCCGAGCGCGAGGCGTTGCTCGATGACAGCTTCCGCGACCTTGGCATCGGCCTGTTCGAATTCGCGCGAGCCTGGTGGGGCGATGTCGAAGCGATGCGACGCACGGTGCACATCGAAGGGCTTGAGCACCTGCGTGCATTGCAAGCCGCAGGCCGCGGCGTGCTGATGATCTCCGGGCATTTCATGACCTTGGAGATGTGCGGGCGATTGCTCTGCGACCATGTGCCGCTGGCCGGGATGTACCGCAAACATCGCGATCCTCTGTTCGAATGGGCGGTGCTGCGCGGGCGCCTGCGTTACGCCACGGCGATGTTCGCCAACGACGACATCCGAGGCGCCATCCGCCACCTCAAGCGCGGCGGGTTCCTCTGGTACGCGCCGGACCAGGACATGCGCGGCAAGGACACGGTGTTCGCACCGTTCTTCGGCATCCCCGCCTCGACCATCACCGCCACGCATCAACTCGCGCGGATCAGCGGCTGCGCGGTGGTGCCGTTCTTCCATCGGCGCGAAGGCGACCGCTACGTGCTGCGGATCGCGCCGCCGCTCGCACCCTTCCCGACCGACGACGCGGTGGCCGACAGCGCGCAAGTCAACGCGGCCATCGAGGCGATGGTGCGCGAAGCACCTTCGCAATACCTGTGGATCCATCGCCGCTTCAAGCGCCAGCCCGATGGCGTCAGTCGCTACGCATGAGCGGTGACATCCTCGTTATCAAGCTGGGCGCCTTGGGCGATCTGCTGTTGGCCGATGGCGCCCTGCGCGACATCCGCGAGCAGCATCCCGGCACGCGCATCCATCTGCTTACCCGCAAACCGTTCGCCACCGTGATGTCGCGCTGTCCGTGGGTGGACGAGGTGCAAGTCGATGCCAACGCGCCACGCTGGAACGCGATCGCGATGCATCGATGGCGGAACTGGCTGCAGCAGCTGGCACCGCAGCGCGTTTACGACCTGCAGAATTCGCCGCGCACGCATTTCTACCGGCGCTGGCTGGGGGGCGCGTTGCCCCCATCCAACTGGTCATCGGGCGAATTGCTACGCGAAGCCTCTTCGCTCAGCGTGCCGCAGCGGCTCGCGGCACAGTTGCGCGCAGCGGGACTTGCGCCATCGCATGCGGCGGAGCCCAAACCCGAGTGGATCGTGGCCGATGCCGGCGAGGTGCTGGCACGATGCGGCTTTCAGTCGCCGTTCGTGCTGTTGCTGCCCGGTTCCTCGGCGCGCAACGCCGAAAAGCGCTGGCCGGGGTATGCAGAACTCGCGGAACGGTTGACTGCGCGCGGCATTCGCGTCGCCACTGCACCAGGCCCTGACGAGATGGAAATCGCGCGCGATCTGGGCGGCACGATGCTGCTCGATGGCGAGCGCTGGCTGGACCTGCCTCGGTTGGCTGATGTCGCCCGTCGCGCAGCCTGCGTGGTCGGCAACGACAGCGGCCCCACACACCTGGCCGCGATGCTGGACGGCGAATGCATCGCGCTGTTCGATGCGGCAAGCCCGAGCCTGGTCAGCACCGGTATCGGTGATCGACCCCGTGCCCTGGCGTTGAGCGCATCGCCCTTGTCCGCGCTGGCGGTGGATGCGGTCGAGGCGGCGGTGCTTCAGCGCGTGGCCGGGGTGCCCGATTCGCGCGACATCAGGCTTCCGGCGTAAAGCGCGGCCAGCAACAGAACCACCCCGCCCCAGAAGCTCGAATAGAACGCCAAGTGCGTGTTGAGCGGGAAAACGGTCACCAACAGGGCGATCATCGCCGGCCGGGCACGGTTGCGTGCATCGGGATCGGCGAACTTCCAGGCACGCCACGCCAACGCCGCACCGGCCAGCCACAACAACAGGCCGATCACGCCGGTTTCGGCCAGCACTTCCAGCACCAATTGATGGGCATGCATGGCCGGGCCCTCGCCCCATTCCGGCTGCACTTCGGGATTGGGGTCGCAGGCGGGATACGCATTGCGGAAATCACGCACGCCCACGCCGTTGAGTGGATGCTCGCGGATCATGCAGAGGGCGGCGCCCCAGATCTTGCCGCGGCCCGACAGCGCCTCATCGACATCATGATCGCCCCCCTGCAGCGCCCCCGCCGTGCGCTGGAGGCGATCACCCAGCGGTGCATGGACCATCGCCAGCAAGGCCAGCGACACCGCCCCGGCGGCGAACAGTCCGAGCAGGCGCTTCCAACCCATCACGTGCCAGCCCGACAGCAGCAGCACCAGGCCATAGGTCAGCCAACTGGCGCGCGAGCCGGCCAGCAGGATGGCGATGCCTGCAATGAAGGCAGCCGCGATCCAGCCGACCAGGCCGAAGCGCTTGTGCGCGGCATGCAGCAGGAACGGCGAGAAACTGGCCGCCACCACGCCCAGCACCGGGTTGCAGGTGCCGAAGATGCCGTTGAAACGGTCGAAGCCGCGTGCGGCCTGGCCTTCGCAGATCCCCTTGCCATCCCTCACCGCCGCGTACAGGGCGTCGAGCGTGCCGTGCAGCAGGCTGTGGCCGCTGACCGCCTCGATCAGCAGGTCCAGCGACCAGACAAGGAGCAGGAGGGCGATGCCACCGAATACCCAGCGCCTTCCCTTCCGCGTGGCCACCGCGATCGCCACCAGCCACAGGAACGGCAGGTAACGCAGCCCGGCCAGGGTCTTGCGCAAGGCACCGCCGACATCGGTGGCGTCGACGGTGGAGATCAGCTGCGGCAGCCAGTAGGAGAAGAACAACGCCGTGGTCAGCGCCCAGGCTCCGGAACTCAGCAGCCGGCTGCCGTCGCGGAAGCGCGCCTTGGCCAGCAGGAACAATGCGACCAACGCCCCCAGCGAGAGGATGCCCTCGGACACCCGCGAGGCCGGCCACATCCCCACGTAGGCCAGCACCCAGGCCGGCGCCCAGCGCCAACCGGTGGGCGTGTTGTCGGTGTTGATGTGGCGGGAAGTCGTGCTCATGCGAGTTCGTCGTACACGGCGAGGGTGGCGGCCTGCATCGCCTGCAAGGTATACGGCATGGTAGCCGGCGGCGATGGTGGCGGCTGCAACATCGCGATCACCCGCGCGGCCAACGCCTTGGCATCGAACGGCTCGACCGCGCCTTCGGGCTGCAGTTCGGCCAGCAATTCACCGACGCCGCCGTGCGCCCAGCCGACCACCGGCACGCCGACGCTCAAGGCTTCGATGACGGTCCGCCCGAACGCCTCGGGCTTGCGCGAGAGCTGCAGCACCAAGTCGCTCATCGCATAGGCATCCACGATCGCAGCGGTCGGCGCGGTCATCGCGAGCGCATCGGCGACGCCCTGCCGCGCGGCTTCGGCTTCGAGTTCGGCCAGATAGGCTTCGCGCCCTGCTTCCCTCGCACCGGGCATCCACAATCGCGCATCCACGCCTGCGGCACGCACGGCGGCCAGTAACACCAAGGCATCGGCATGGCCCTTCAATCGCGTGCCGCGACCGGGCAGCAGCAGCAGCGGGCCGCTACCCGCCAGTCGTGGATGTTGCTTCACCCACCCGGCGCGGGCGTCGACATCAACCCCACTCCTGCGCGGGAACGCCACCGGATCGATGCCGCGCGGGATCACCCGCAGCTTGCCGGGATCGGTGTCCGGATAATTCGCCAGCAGGTAATCGCGCACGGTGCGCGACACGCAGATCACCCGCTCGCCACTGGCCATCACCCGGCTGTAGCGCGAGGGCGAATTCAACCCGTGCATGGTGGTGACCCAACGCGGGCGCGTGGCATCGGGCATGCCGCGCAGGGCCATCCGCCCGAGCCAGGCCGGCAGACGCGAACGTGCGTGGACGATGTCGGCACCGGCATCGAGCAACACCCGCCGCAGGGCACTGGCGCGGGTCAACGTCAGCAGCGACTTGCTGCCGATGTCGAGGCGGACATGTTCGCCACCGATGGCGGCAAGTTGCGGCAGCAGGCGACCGCCGTTGGAGACCACGATCGCGCGATGCCCGGCATGAGCCAGCGCCTCGGTGATTTCAATCGCGGAACGTTCGACGCCGCCGGACTCCAGAGCCGGCAGCAATTGCACCACGGTCAGGCGGCGGCCCATGCGGGCGGGTGCTTCAGTCGATCAGGCGGTACTTCGCACCGCAGTAGGGACACTCGGCCTGGCCGCCATCGGCCTCGATCGGCAGGTAGACGCGCGGATGCGAATTCCACAGCGCCATCGACGGCAGCGGGCAGGACAGCGGCAGGTCGGCGCGACGGACCTCGTAATCGCGCTGGGCGTTGGCCTGGAACGGCGGAGCGTCGGTCATGGCGATGCGGCATCGAAGCGAACGATGCGGCCATTCTAGCGGGCGCCGTGGCTCAGCGCGGCAGGTCGAACATCAGGACTTCGGCATCGCCCTCGCCGATGCCTTCGAGCTGCAGCTGCCGCGATTCGTCGAGGAAGCCCAGCGCATCGCCGGCCGCAAGTTCGCGGTCGCCGATGCGCATCGCGCCGGTGGCCACGTGCAGCCAGTAGCCGCGCGACGGGGCCAGCGCGACATCGACACGCGCGCCCGGGTCCAGCACGACCGCGCGCAACCAGGCGTGCTGGCGGATCGCGATGCTGCCATCGGCACCGTCCGGCGAGACCAAGGTGGCCCAGCGCCCGCGCCGTGCCTCGCGATCGAAGGCTTTCTGCGCGTAATCCGGCGTCGCATTGACCCGATCCGGCTGGATCCAGACCTGCAGGAAGTGCGCCGGGGCATCGGGCAGGCCGTTGTATTCGCTGTGCTCGATGCCGTGGCCGGCGCTCATCCATTGCACTTCGCCGGGCAGCAGCGTGCGCTCGTTGCCCTCGCTGTCCCGATGGGCCAGCGCGCCGGCAAGCACCACGCTGATGATCTCCATGTTGGCGTGGCGATGCGGGGCGAAGCCGCCACCGGGCGCGACGCGGTCCTCGTTGAGCACCCGCAGCGGGCCGAAGCCCATCCATTTCGGGTCGTGGTAGTGACCGAAGGAGAACGTGTGGCGACTGTCCAGCCAGCCGTGGTCGGCATGGCCGCGCGCGGCGGCTGGACGCTCGATGATCACTGGGCGGCCGCTGGCGTTTCCGGAGCGTCGGACTGGCCCGTCGATGCCGCATCGCCGGCCGGGGTCGCCGCATCGGCCATCTGCGCCTCGGTGGTGATGCGCAGCTTGACCTCGTCGCTGACCGCAGGCGCGGCCATCTCCAGTCCGAAGTCGCTGCGCTTGAGCGTGGTGGTGGCATCGAAACCGATCGCCTGCTGCTTGGTCATCGGGTGCTCGCCGGCGCCGTTCAAGGTCACGTCCAGGGTGACCGGCTTGCTGATGCCCTTGATGGTGAGGTCACCCGCAACGGTGAACTTGTTGACGCCGGCCGGCGTGACCGAGGTGCTCTTGAAGGTCGCCTCCGGGAACTTGGCGATGTCGAAGAAATCGCTGTTGCGCAGATGGGTGTCGAATTCCTTGGTGAAGCTGGTGATGCCCGACAGGGGCAGGGTCACGTTGACCGAAGAGGCCGAGGGATTCTCGGCGTTGTAGACCAACTCGCCCTTGGCATCGGCGAAATTCAACGATGGATTGGAGTAGCCCATGTGGTTCCAGCTGGCCAGGACGATGGTGTGCGCCGGGTCCAACGCATACGTGCCGGATTGCGCGACGACCGGCTGGGCCGCAGGCTCGGCGCTGGGCGTGGCCGGTGCGGCGGTGGCCGGCGCGTTGCTGGCCGCAGGAGCATCGGCGGCGGGCGGCGTGGCCTGCTGGCAGGCGGCGAGCGAGAGCGCCAGTGCGAGCGGGGCGAGGGAGAGGGAGAGGCGTGGGTTCATGATGGGATCTCCTGAAATTTCGATTGGGGACTCAGACGATGCGACAGGCTTCGTCGAAGGGAAGTCGAGGACTGCGCGGGAAGATGCTGGCCGGATCGCCCTTGCCGAGGTTGACCAGGAAATTCGACTTCCAGTGCGTGCCGGTGAAGAACTCGGCATCCACCCCGGCATTGTCGAAGCCGGACATCGGGCCGGTATCCAGACCCAGCGCGCGCGCGGCAAGGATCAGGTAGGCGCCCTGCAGGGAACCATTGCGGAACGCCGGCACCTGGCGGTTTTCGCGCGGCCCCTCGAACCAGCTCCTGGCATCGGTATGCGGGAACAAGACCGGCAACTTCTCGTGGAAATCCAGATCGTGCGCGACCACCACGGTGACCGGCGCGGCCAGGGTCTTGGCGCGGTTGCCCTCGTCCAGCAGCGGGGCCAGGCGCGCCTTCGCCTCCGGCGAACGGATGAACAGGAAACGCGCCGGCGTGGCGTTGGCGGAGGTGGGCCCGAACTTCAGCAGGTCGTAGAGTTGATGGAGGGTGGCATCATCGATCTCGCCACCGAAGGCGTTGTAGGTGCGCGCGCTGCGGAACAACGTATCGAGCGCGCCATCGTCGAGGGCTTGGGTCATTGCGAATATCCGGTCGATGAGAAGACACTCTATTGTCTCATCTGCAAAATCCAATAGCGTCATCAAAAACTATTAATCACACGAATGGAACAATCGACGCCGGAGATGATCTGCCTGACCGACGGCCATGCCGGCAACCGCCGGCAGGCATTGGCTTTGGCGCATGCGCTGGGTTTTCCGAGCGCAGCGCATGTCGATCTGGCACCGGGCGCACTGGCCCGGCTCTGGGCACCGCGGCGCTTCCCCGGCGCTGCCCGCGCGTTCGGGCCCGCCTTCCGCGCCGTGCTGGAGCGCCCTCCCGCGCTGGCGATCGGCTGCGGGCGCCAGTCGGCACTGGCTACCCGCCTGCTGCGGGAAGCCGGCAGCCGGGTCATCCAGATCCTCGATCCGCGCATCGACCCTCGATACTGGGATCGCGTCATCGTGCCCCGCCATGACCGCTTGCAGTGCGCGAACGTGATCGCGTTGAGCGGGAGCCTGAATGAGATCGACGACCTCTGGCTGGCCCGGGCTCGCAGCGACTTCCCCGCGATCGGCACCCTGCCCGGCCCGCGCGTCGCCCTGCTGGTCGGCGGCCCCGGCAAGCACTGGACGATGGACGATGCGGCGTTCCTCGCAGTGCTGCGCGAATTGGCGGAGTCGGTGGCCGCGCGCGGCGGCAGTCTGCTGGCCAGCGGATCGCGGCGCACGCCGCCGGCATGGCGCGAGGCGCTGCGCGGCAGCGGCGCGGCGATCCGCTGGTGCGACGAAGGCGACGGCCCCAACCCCTATCGCGGCGTGCTGGCCTGGGCCGATGCGATCGTCTGCACCGCCGATTCGGTCAACATGCTCTCCGAAGCGAGCGCCACACAGGTCCCGGTACACGTGCTCGGCGAGGCACGGTTGCAGGGGCGTCCGCGCATGTTCCTGGATGAACTCATCACCCGCAGCCGCGTGCGTCCCTTCACCGCCGCGCTGGCGCCGTTTCCGGTCACCCCACTGCGCGAAACCGCGCGCGTCGCAGGCGAGTTGCAGCCGTGGCTGGCGACGGCACTCGCAACGCCGGTGCGTTGACATCGCCACAACGCAACCCGTGGCGCCATGGCATCCTGACCTTGCACAGACAAGGCCGACCGGATGAACCCGACCGCATCAACCCTGCCCGCCGAGGGTCTTGCCGACAACGGCCCACAGGCACGATGGCGGGAAATCCCGGCGCTCGCCGGGCGCATGCTGTGGCGGCACTGGCCACCCCTGCTGTTCTGGTTCTTCACGATGCGGCTCGGCTACGACCTGATGCGCGAGGCCTCGCTGTGGCTGGCCGAGCGCTCGGTGCTGCTGTCCTACGCCGCAGTCGCCTTGATGATCGTCGTGCAATTGGCAGCCACCATCGCGATGTTCCTGTCACTGCGTCCGTCGATGTCCTCGTTGCGCGTGGGCGGCACGAGCGCCGCCACGGCGGCCCTGTCCGGCCGCAACGACTGGAGCCATGCGCTCAGCATCGCCCTGCTGCCGTTCTTCGCCTACTACGCCACGTGGGGCCTGCTGGACGGCATCCGCCGCGACTTCTACCTCAACTACCTGTTCGGGGTGGGTTTCGACGCGCGCGAACGGTTGTTCGACATCCTCTCGGTGCGCGGGCTGTGGATCGCGCTGGTCGTCTCGGCGGCGGTGCGCTGGTTCGCCAAGCGCCAGCGCGCGCGCAGCGACCACCTCGGCTGGAGCCTGCTGGTGATCGCCTGCGAGGCATACTGGATCTTCGTCGGCGCCGCCGCCATCGCCGCGCTGTGGGCGATGTTCGATGCATGGTGGAAGGGCACGCTGGCCTACACATCGGCGCAGAACTGGTGGAAGAATCCGTTCGTGCTCTCGATGTCGCTGGCACCGGTCCGCTCGGTGCTGGATCCGGTCTGGCAATTCATCCGCACCCTGGCTTCGGCGATGTTGCTGCCCCTGGTCTGGCTGGCGATCACCGCCATTGTCTACGGCATCGACCTGCGCCGCCGCCAGCATATCGATGCCGCGGATGCGCGCCTGGATGCATTGGCCGCGCGTTACCGAGGCCTGCACCTGCTCTGGCACAAGTTGATCCAGCGTTTCAGTGCCGGCTGGCACAACAAGGGCGTGCCGGTGGTGAACAGCATCCGGCTGGTGTTGCGCGCGGGCCTGCCGGCCCTGGTTGTGCTTGGCGTGGGCTGGACGCTGCTGGATTTCATCGATGCCTGGGGCTGGCCGCTGTCGATGCGCTGGCTGGGACCGATGGACCCGATGCATTCGCAGAGGGTCGCCCAGCCGCTGTTGGCGCTGGTGGATGGCCCGCTCTCGCTCCGGCCGGCGTTGTTCACCCAGGTCCTGCGCGTGGTGCTGCTGGCCGCGACCTTCGATCGCGCCTTGGCGCGGATCAGGGCGCGATGAGCCGACTCAGAGTTTGAAGCGCAGGAATTCGCCCGGCGCCGACTTCTCGGCCACCAGGAAATAGATCTCCGGTTGCAGCATCGGCAGCGGCATGCCACGCGGCACCTCGTAACTGTGCTGGAAGCGGATCGGGCCCTGGCCCGCCTCGCCACCGCACAGGTGCGGCAGGCGCCCGGACAATGCGAGCGGCAACGAGCCGTACGCATCCCAGTGCCGGCTGGCCTTGGCATCGCTCACCTGGCCGCGACATTGGTTGAGCCGCGCTGCAGTGGTGCCCGCATCGGGCGTGACCTCGAACACCACGCGCAGCAAGGCGGCATCCGGATGCAGGCGCAGGCGCGGATCCGGCGCTTCGTCGATCGCGGCCTCTAACACCCTCCAGCGCGCGCCCTCGTAACGGCCCATCTGGCCCTTGCCGACCGTGATCGCATCGACCCGGTTTTTGAGCGCGAAGTCGGCACGGCCGTTGTGCCAGGCATAGCCCAGGCTCGCCGCAACCACGAGGAGCGCAGCCGGAAGCCACAGCCGGTTGCGCTGCCACCAGTCAGATCGCGTGCTGCCGGATGCGGGCGCGTTCACAGGCGCAGATCCAGTTCGGCCGGCGCGTCTTTTCGCAGGGCCTCGGAACGGGCGCGGTGGATGCCCAGGTCAATGTCGATGACGCTGTCCCAGGGCTGTGGTGCGTGCGGGTTCCAGAACAACTCCATGTGCGAGCCTTCCAACGCGTCCGCCGGCACTTCGAAGAAGTACGCACCGGAGCGCGGCAGGCCGGGCGCGAGGATCGCTTCGGCCAGTTGGGTGCCGGGCAGCGCCGGGCGATCGGCCTTGGCCGATGGATAGAAACGACCATCGCGAGTGCGCAGGCGCGCGCCGACGATACCGGGTTCTTGCAGGGCTTCGACCGTCATCACCGCCGAGACCCAGAGCCCATTGCTGCCCAGCCGGAAAGCCGGATCGTCCGCACCACGCCCGGGCAGCAGGTAGGCGCGCGCGGTCTTGGGGCTGGTCGTTCTCACTTCCACCGAGAAATTGCGCGCGACGACCTTCTCGCCGCGCACGCCGGCATGCACGTATGGCTGCGACTTGGCCGCGATGCCCGGCATATGGCCGCGCAGCCAGACGATCAGGAACGCGCATGCCACCGCGGCGATCAGCAGTGGCCAGTGGATGGACAGCCCGATGCGGTGAGTTGTCGCGCTATTCATTCCACCGCCTCATTCCACCGTCACCGGGATGCGCCAGAACCCTGCGCGCGCGCCGCGGCCCCATTCCGGGGCCAGGGTGATGCGCGAGACGCTCTGCACGGTTTGATAGGCGCCGATTTCGATCACCTCGTCGACCACCGCGCCTGCAGGCACCTCCCATACCAGCGCCACCTGCACGGGAAGCTTCGGCGGCAAGACGATGCCGCGGCTGCCGGTGTCGGCCCAGACCACGTCGTCGGGCTTGATTTCGACACTGCGCGACTTGCGCGTCAGCACCAGACTCCTGTCCAGTGTCGGCATGTAGGTGCCGCTGTCGGTGTTGTTGACGACCCGCAACTGCACGGCAAGGAAGCGGCGGCCATCGGTTACATCCGCATCTTGCGCCGGCCGGCGTCCGGACAATCGCGCCGAGAGGGGCGTCATCGTGTAGGCCCCCAGTTCCATCGGTGTGCCCACCGCGTGGGCGGCCCCAGTATCGCTCGGCACCGCGCTGCGGAAGCCGCCCAGCAAAGCCACCACCACCGCACCGATCAATGCGATCGCCGCGAGTATCCGCCAGGAGCGATGGCTCCGTAGCAGCCGCACGTATTCGTGAGAGTCGATCGCCTCGCGTGCATCGGCGGCGATCTCTGAGCGCAGGCCCGGAGGATGGCGCGCAGGCGGGCTGGAATGGGGTCTCACGGCGTCATCCTGATCGTTAGTCCCGGTGCCCATACGTTCGATGCTGCAATGTATACGGCTTGAGGCGAGCGTGCCGCCGTCATTGCACCGTTCACCGCTCCTCCGAGGCGGCCCGCGCCTGGAGATCCAGGCCCAGCCCTGCACGTTCCACGATCCGGGCGATCGTGCGCGCCGCATCCATCACCGCGCCTTCGCGTTCGACCAGCCGCTTGCGCCGGTCCAGCGTGCAGCGCAGGCCCGCTTCCAGCAGCGTGGCATGGGCCGCGGCCAGCCTGCGGGCGTCTGCGGCCGGCAGCACCCCCGCATCGCCCAAGGCGGCGATCAGGTCGTGGCTGTTGCGCGGCACCAGCAACGCGGGCGTGCGCGCGCCCTCGCGCAGCACCAGGTACTGCAACAGGAATTCAAGATCGACCAGGCCGCCCTCGCCTTGCTTGAGATCGAACACCCGATCATCGCTGCGATCCAGTTCGGAACGCATCCGTCGCCGCATCTCCATCACGTCCGCACGCAACGCGTCCTCTTGATGCGGCATCGCCAGCACCTCGGCCCTGATCCGCTCGACATCCGCGCACAGGCCCGCTTCTCCGATGACGCATCGCGCCCGCACCAACGCCTGGCGCTCCCAGGTCCAGGCACGCTCGCGCTGGTAATCGGAGAAGCTGGCCAGCGTGGTCACCAGCATCGCCTTGCTGCCGTCCGGCCGCAGCCGCACGTCCACTTCGTACAGTCGCCCGGCGGCGGTCTCCGCCTGCAGGTAGCCGACGATCTTCTGCGCCAGCCGCGCGAACCAGCGCTGCGCGTCCAGCGGTCGCCGGCCGTCGCTTTCGGCTGCCGGCAAGGCGTCGTAAAGGAACACCAGGTCGAGATCGGAACCGAAACCGAGTTCCTGCCCGCCCAGGCTGCCGTAACCCAGCATCGCGAAGCGTGCATCGGACACTTCGCCGTGGGTCTCGACCAGCTCCTCGCGCGCCAACGCATGCACTTCGACAAGCACGGCGTCGGCCAGGTCGGCGAGTTGCCTGGCACTGTCGCTGGCCGGCTGGCGTCCATCGAGCGCCGCCAGCGCGATCCGGAAACTGATCGCCTGCCGCACCTCGTTGAGCAGGCGCAGGGCATGGTCGATGTCGCCCTGGGCCTGCACCACGGCTGCCGAGCACGCTTCACGCATCGCCTCGGTCGAGGGCATCGCCTCGCGAGTGCGTATGTCCAGCAACTCGTCCAGCAACACCGGGTAGCGCACCAACCGGTCGCCCAGCAACGCGCTTCGCGAGAGCGCCTCCACCAGACGGGCCAGCGCCTGCGGCTGCTCGTCGAGCAGGGCCAAGTAACTGCTGCGGCGCAGGATGTTCTGCACCAGTGCCAACACCCGGCGCAGCGCGGCATCCGGCTGGGTGGCCGCTGCGCTGGCGGCGATCAGCGCCGGCATCACCCGGTCCAGGCGCGCTCGCGCGATGTCCGAACTCTGCCGCGCGGTCGCGCCGCGCAGGAAATCACGGAGTTGATGATCGAGCGCGGCCGCCTCGCCGAAGCCGGCATCGGCGAGCGCCTCCCCATCGCCGCCCTCCGGCAATTGCTTCCAGTAGGCCGCGATGCTGTCCGGCTTGTGCTGCTTCTGGCGTTGCGCGAGCAAGGCGGCGAACTCGGCGGAAACGAAATCGCGCACCGTATCCAATGCGGCCAGCATCGAGGCAAAGCCATCGAACCCCAACCCCGCGGCCAGCCGCTGGCGCACGGCCGGGTCGCTCGGCAACGCGTACACCTGTGCATCGCCCATCATCTGCAGGCGATTCTCCAGCCGGCGCAGGAAGCGATAGCCCTCGGCCAGGCGCCTGCCGACATCGGGCGCGACCTGTCCGCCATCGACCAGCGCCGCCAATGATGCCAACAGCCCGCGGCGCTGCAATGCAGGCTCGCGCCCGGCGCGGATCAACTGCAGCGCCTGCACCAGGAACTCGATCTCGCGGATGCCGCCGGGGCCACGCTTGATGTCGTCGGCCAGGTCCTTGCGCGCCACTTCCGCAGCGATCAGCGACTTCATCTCGCGCAAGCCCTCGAGCGCACCGAAATCGAGGTATTTGCGATAGACGAACGGCTGCAACAGGTCGAGGAAGCGCTCACCCGCGGCGATGTCGCCCGCCACCGGCCGCGCCTTCTGCCACGCGTAACGCTCCCAGTCACGCCCCTCGCGCTGGAAATACTGCTCCAGCGCGCCGAACGACCACGCCACCCGACCCGCATTGCCATAAGGGCGCAAGCGCAAGTCCACACGATGCGAGAACCCATCGGCGGTCACCTCGTCCAGCAGTTTCGCCAGCTGCTGCCCGAGCCGTGCGAAGTAAGTTTCGGCAGGCAGCGCACGCGGGCCATCGCTCTGGCCATCGCACGCGTAGGCATAGACCAGATCGATATCGGAGCTGAAGTTCAATTCGCCACCACCGAGCTTGCCGAGCGCGAACACCACCAGACGCACCGGCGCGCCGTTGGCATCGCGCACCACGCCGTTGCGTTCGGCGAATTCGGTCTCCAGCGCCGCCAGCGCGGTTTCGAGGCATTGCTCGGCCAGCCGGGTGGTGCCGCGCAGGGTCGCCTCGACATCGTCCAGCCCCTGCACGTCGCGCCAGATCAACCGCGTCGATTCGGCGGCGCGGAATCGGCGCAGCAGCGCTGGCCACTCGTTGCGGTTGTCCGGAGTGAGCATGGGTGGGGATGCCGCCTCGGAACCCTCATCGGCCAGCAAGCGGACCAGCAAGCCCGGCTGTCGCACAAGCGTATCGATGGCGAAATCACTGGCGAGCGCCAGCCGCGCGAGCCGCTCCCGGTCGCCATCGGCGAAATCACCGCCGCCCACAGCCAGGCGCGCGATCGCCCGGGAAGCGAGGTCATCCTGCAGCGCGGCGTCATCGGTCATGACGGGATTGTGGCATCGCCGCCCGCAGCCTTCGGCATCGGCCCCGTATCCGTGAGTCAGATGCTCCGCTTTCGCGCCTGATCACCGTAGCCTTGCTGGGCATGCCGATGGCCACGCTGGCGCAGGTCGCCGATGGAAAGCCGGCCACTCCGCCAACGACGACGCCGGCATCCAGCGGCTGATGCGCGACGAGATCGCGAAGTGAGCCTATAAAAAACCCGCCAGGGCCGGAGCCGCTGGCGGGGGGTGCTCCCTCCCCCACGTCGGAAGCGGCTTAATCGTGAAAGATTCGTTAGCCCACTGCACGCTGCGCCGCAAAATAGAACGCGTCGGTTCAGTTACATGAGCATACGGCGGTCGCTCAGGATCTCGCGCGCGGCATTGCGCCCCGGCAGCCCGGTCACGCCGCCACCCGGATGGCTCCCGGAACCGCACAAGTACAAGCCCGGCAACGCGCCCCGGTAATTCGCCTGTCCCAGCAGCGGACGCGCGCTGAACAACTGGTCGAGGCCGAGCGCGCCATGGAAGATGTCGCCGCCGACCAGACCGAAGCGGCGCTCGAGGTCGAGCGGCGAGAGCGCCTCGTAACCGAGCACGCTCCGCGCGAAGTTCGGCGCGACCGCATCGACGGTCTCGATCATCAGCTTGGCGACGGTGTCGCGATGCACGTCCCAGCCCCCCTCCACATCCGGATTCACCTGCTGGCAGAACAGGCTTGCGACATGCTGGCCGGGCGTTGCGAGGCTGTCGTCGAGCGTCGATGAAATCACCAGCTCGACTACCGGCCGGCGTGCCCAGCCGGGGTTGTGCGCCTTGGATTTCGCATCGAAATAGGCCTGCTCGAAGTACGCCAGCGAATGACCGACCAGGATGCCGCTCTGGTGATGCGGCTGCAGCCTGCTGCCCGACGCGGCGGTGAAATCCGGGAGCTCGGACAGCGCCACGTTCATGCGGAAGGTGCCGGAGCCGCAGCGATAGCCGGCGATGCGTTGGCGGGTGTCGTCATCCAGATGCTTGGCCGGGACGATGCGCTGGTAGAGCAGTTTCGGATTGAGATTGGATGCGACCGCACGGGCGCGGAACTCGCGGCCATCGGTGGTGACCGCGCCGACCGCACGGCCGCTTTCGACGATGAGCGATGTCACTTCCGCATCGGTTTCGATCACGACGCCACGCGACTCGCACTCGGCACGCATCGCGGTGGTGATTGCGCCCATCCCGCCGATCGCATGGCCCCAGGCACCCGGCTTGCCGTTCACCCCGCCGAACAGGTGGTGCAGCAATACGTAGGCGCTGCCCGGCGTGTAGGGCGAGGCGAAGTTGCCGACGATCGAATCCCAGCCCAATACCGCCTTGATTGGCTCGCCTTCGAAATAGCGATCCAACACCTCGCCGGCCGATTTCGTCATCAGATCGAGCAGGTCGCGGCGGCCTCGCAGGTCAAGGTGCTTCAGCCTCTTCGCCACCGCATACGACGACAGCCAGTCGGCGAAACCGATGCGCATACCGATGTTGGGCGGGGTCAGGTGCACCAGTTCGCGCAACACACCGACCACGCGATCGAGCATCGCGTTGTATTCGGCCCAACGCGGCAGGTCGTTCGGCGCGAAGCGGGCGATCTCCGTCTCGGTGTGCCCACCACCGAAGCGGAACGCGTCGCCATCGGGCAGCGGCAGGAAGTTGGCGAAGGGGCGTTCGACGATGCGCAGCCCGTGCTCGGCCAGGCGCAGGTCGCGCATCACGCCCTCATCGAGCAGGCTGACGGTGTAGCTGGCCACAGAGTTGCGAAAGCCGGGATGGAACTCCTCGGTCACCGCGGCGCCACCGACGATCGTCCGCCGCTCCAGCACGCGCACCGTGAGACCCGCCGCGGCGAGGTAGGCGGCGCAGACCAGGCCGTTGTGGCCGCCGCCCAGAATGAGGATGTCGGTGGAGGCGGTCTTGTCGGCAGGCATCGGCGAAGGGTAGCCCGAAGCCCGCCTTGGTTGCCGGCAAAGAAACCAGCCCCCACGATCGCAGGGTCTGCCTCCGGCAAACGCTGCGCGCGGTGATCAGCCTTGCGGGTAAACCTTGCGCAAGACGTCCCTGCTGCCCTCGACGCCGCGCATCGAGTCCATCAGCCGGGACTGATCGAATGCGTGGGTGAAATCGCCGCAAAGCGACTAGGTCAGCGGCTAAACTCGACGAACATGAGCATCGATGCAAGTGCCGTGCCGGCGCCGCGTTTCACCCGGTTTCGACCCGACTCGCCCATCATCGACCAACCGATGCGAACGGGATCGCAATGAAGCGCATGTTCCACGTTGTCGCGGCCTTCGCGCTTGTCCTCGGCGGCGGCTGCACTTCGGCAAGCAATGACAAACCCGCCGTCGCCATCGCCAACCCGGCGTCGGAGTATTGCGCCAAGCTCGGCGGAAAATCGGTGATCGTCAGGCACGCCGATGGCAGCGAACGCGGCGATTGCCACCTCCCCGACGGCAGCAGGATCGACGAGTGGGAACTGTTCCGTCGAGACAACGGGCCGAAGTGAGCCGCGCGCCGCGCTCACCCGGCCGACCCATCCTGCAGCCGCCTCCAACGAAAAACCCCCGCATCGCTGCGGGGGTCTTCCTGTTGCGGGGTAACGAATTGACGCGTCTTCAGAAATCCATGCCGCCCATGCCGCCCATACCACCGGCGCCCGGCATCGCCGGCTCGTCCTTCTTCGGCGCATCGGCCACCATCGCCTCGGTGGTGATCATGAGGCCAGCGATCGACGCGGCGTTCTGCAGCGCGGTACGGGTGACCTTGGTCGGATCCAGGATGCCGGCCTCGACCATGTCGACGAACTCGCCGGTGGCCGCGTTGTAGCCGTAGTTGCCCGAACCGTCCTTCACCTTGTTGAGGATGACCGAAGGCTCCTCACCGGCATTGGTGACGATCTCGCGCAGCGGCGCTTCCATCGCGCGCAGCGCGATCTCGATGCCGTGGTTCTGGTCCTCGTTGGCGCCCTTCAGGCCCTTGATCGCGGTCAGTGCGCGGATCAGCGCGACGCCGCCACCCGGGACGATGCCTTCTTCCACCGCCGCACGCGTGGCATGCAGGGCGTCTTCGACACGCGCCTTCTTTTCCTTCATCTCGACTTCGGTCGCGGCACCGACCTTGATCACCGCCACGCCGCCGGCCAGTTTGGCCACGCGCTCCTGCAGCTTCTCGCGGTCGTAGTCTGAGCTGGTCTCCTCGATCTGCGCCTTGATCTGCTTGATGCGGCCCTCGATGCCACCGCTCTCGCCGGCGCCGTCGATGATCGTGGTGTTCTCCTTCGAGACCTGCACCTTCTTGGCGCGGCCGAGGTCCTTGATGGTCGCCTTCTCGAGCGACAGGCCGACCTCTTCCGAGATCACCGTGCCGCCGGTCAGGATCGCCATGTCTTCCAGCATCGCCTTGCGACGGTCACCGAAGCCCGGCGCCTTGACCGCGCAGACCTTGACGATGCCGCGGATGGTGTTGACCACCAGGGTCGCCAGCGCTTCGCCTTCGACTTCTTCGGCCACGATCAGCAGCGGCTTGCCGGCCTTGGCGACGCCTTCGAGCACCGGCAGTAGGTCGCGCACGTTGGAGATCTTCTTGTCGTGCAGCAGGATGTACGGGTCGTCCAGCTCGGCCGACATCGACTGCTGGTTGTTGACGAAGTACGGCGACAGGTAGCCGCGGTCGAACTGCATGCCTTCCACGACGTCCAGCTCGTTGTCCAGGCTGTTGCCTTCTTCAACCGTGATGACGCCTTCCTTGCCGACCTTCTTCATCGCGTCGGCGATGATGTTGCCGATGGAGTCGTCCGAGTTGGCCGAGATGGTGCCGACCTGGGCGATCGCCTTGTCGTCGGCGGTGGGCTTGCTGATCTTCTTCAGCTCCTCGACGGCGGCGGTGACCGCCTTGTCGATGCCGCGCTTGAGGTCCATCGGGTTCATGCCGGCGGCGACCGCCTTCATACCCTCGCGAATGAAGGCCTGGGCCAGCACGGTGGCGGTGGTGGTGCCGTCGCCGGCGTTGTCGGAGGTCTTGGAGGCGACTTCCTTCACCATCTGCGCGCCCATGTTCTCGAACTTGTCCTGCAGCTCGATCTCCTTGGCGACGGACACGCCGTCCTTGGTGATCGTGGGCGAGCCGAAGCTCTTGTCGAGCACGACGTTGCGGCCCTTCGGGCCCAGGGTCGCCTTGACGGCGTTGGCGAGCACGTTGACGCCACGCACCATCTTGGCGCGCGCGTCCTCACCGAAGCGGATTTCCTTCGCGGACATGTGTGTTACCTCGAATATGGATCAGGAGTTGGGGGGGTGCGAGGCGCTCGGGCGCACTCAGCCGACGATGGCGAGGATGTCGTCCTCGCGCACGATCTTGTATTCGGTGCCTTCGTGCTTGTACGCCGAGCCCGAGTACTGGCCGTAGATGACCTTGTCGCCGACCTTCACCTTCGGCGCGCGCAGGCTGCCGTTGTCCAGGGCCTTGCCCTCGCCCACGGCCACGACCTCGCCCTGGGTGGGCTTTTCCTTGGCGTTGTCGGGGATGACGATGCCGCCGGCGGACATCTGCTCGGCTTCGATCGGCTTGACGACCACGCGGTCGTAGAGCGGCTTCAGGTTCATTGCGATCCTCACAAGTGATTGAATTTACGGGGGTCGACGGTCAATCGGACGCGCATTCTGGCAGTCGGCGGGGCCGAGTGCCAGAGGACGCGCCGCGAAAACCCGGCAGTGCCGGGATGCCCGCAAGATGGGGGGGCGCCGGCGCGGTTCAAGGGGTGCGGGAGAAATCATCTCGCGGGCCTTGCGGGCCGTCCCGTCGGCCGGCGCGCGCGGGACGCGCTGGCCGATCAGAAGCGCCAGGCGCCGACCAGGGCGGTCTCGCCGTCGTTGGGGCTGTGCAGGCTGGCGTTGGAAATGTGCCGGATGGACAGCGAGAACCGGTCCCAGCGCCAGCCCACCGAGGTGATGAACTGCGGGTCGCCGGAGAGCGCGTCGGTCTCGCCCGACTGGGCGCCGATCGCGGCACCCAGCGCCAGGCCGTTGTCGGTGCGCTCGTAGCGCAGGCCGACGTAGCCGACCCAGACATCGTCCTCCAGGTCCCGGTCGGCGACGGGGCGGCGTCCGTCAACGTAGATCACGCCGGTCTGGGCGCGCAGCACGGCGTTGTCGAGCTGGCGCAGCGCCGGCACCCAGGCGATCGAACCCGTACGGGTGAACTCCCGGTCGGTCGTGGTGGAGGCGCCGATCGCCAGCTCGATGTCGCTGCCGGCCGAAGCCGTCAGCGGCGCCGAAGCCAGCACCAGCGCCACCAGCCCGGCGCGCAGCGCGGAGCGGTGGGAAACCTGCATGGAAGAGCCTGCGATGGGTGGGGAGGGAGCAGCCGGCAAGAATACGGCCCGCCCGTCGCGCCGGCGTGCAGGCACGCGGAAAGGTGTGTCCCTGCGCGACAACCGTCATGAAGGGGAGGTAGATTGCGCGGTCCACCATGGGGAGAGGCACCGAATGCGCGGCAAGCGTTCCACTTTGTTCTGCGCGATCGCACTTGCGGTCGCGGCGACGTTCCCGGCCCAGGCCGAGGTCTTCATCAACGAGATCCACTACGACAACGCCGGCACCGACGCAGGCGAGGCGATCGAAGTCGTGGGCAGCGCCGGGGAAAGCCTGGCCGGCTACCAGCTGGTCCGCTACAACGGCAACGGCGGCGGCAGCTACGGCACCGACACCCTGCCGGCCGGCAACCTGGAGACGTGCGGCGGACAGGTCCGCTTCGCGACCGTCAACTATCCGCTGGACGGCCTGCAGAACGGCTCGCCCGACGGCGTCGCGCTGGTGGACCCGCAGGGCAACGTGCTGCAGTTCCTGAGCTACGAGGGCACGTTCACCGCGAGCAACGGCCCCGCGGCCGGGATGACCAGCGTGGACATCGGCGTCGCCGAGGCCAACACGGCGCCGGTCGGCACCTCGCTGCAGCTCACCGGCACCGGCAACGTCGCCGCGGACTTCTCGTGGGCCGACTCGGCCACCCAGACCTTCGGCACCTGCAACAACGGCCAGTCCTTCGGCGAAGCCGGCAACGCCGCGCCGCGCGTGGTCGAGACCTTCCCCGCCGAGGGCTCGAGCGACTTCCCGTACGCGGCCGACCTGACCGTCACCTTCAGCGAGCCGGTGGTCGTGCAGCCGGGCGCCTTCAGCCTCAGCTGCGACGGCATCGGCCGCCGCCGCACCACGCCGCTCGACCACGTCGGCCAGGCCACGAGCTTCACCCTGACCCCGGCGCGTCCGCTGGTGCCGGGCCAGGCCTGCTCGCTGCACATCGATGCCGGCCTGGTCGCCGACCTCGACGCCGCCGCGCCCGAATCCGACACCACCGTCGCCTTCCGCGTGAAGTCCGCCGACAGCGGCACCGGCAGCGGCGGCTACTACGGCCGGGTGAACACCTCGAGCGCCGGCCAGCTGCGCTGCTCGCTGCACGAGACCATCCGCGGCCACGTCGCCTATCCGTACAGCGGCAGCGGCACCAACACCTGGACCATCCTCGAGATCGCCGACGAAGACCCGAACGACGACGGCAAGATCCTCGACGTCTACCGCAACCGCAGCTACACCAAGGGCCAGGACCGCGCCGGCTCCGGCGGCAGCAACAAGTACAACCGCGAGCACACCTGGCCGAACTCGCTGGGCTTCCCGAGCAACAGCCAGGACGGCCTGCCGAACGCGCCCTACACCGACACCCACATGCTCTACCTGAGCGACGAGGGCTACAACTCCAACCGCGGCAACATGCCCTTCGCCAACTGCGGCGCGGGCTGCGGCGAGCGCCCGACCGAGGCCAACAACGGCCGCGGCGGCGGCACCGGCGTGTACCCGGGCAACTCGAACTGGGTGCAGGGCAGCAACGGCAACCAGGGCTCGTTCGAGGTCTGGGGCGCACGCAAGGGCGACATGGCCCGCGCGGTGATGTACATGGCGATCCGCTACGAGGGCGGCCAGCACCCGACCACCGGCCAGCGCGAACCCGACCTGGAACTCACCGACAACCGCAGCCTGATCGTCGGCACCAGCTCGCTGTCCGCGCCGGCCTACATGGGCCTGCTGTCCACGCTGATCGAGTGGCACCTGGCCGACCCGCCGGATGACGCCGAGCGCGCGCGCAACGAGGTGATCTTCGCCACCAGGGCAACCGCAACCCGTTCATCGACCACCCGGAATGGGGCAGCGTGGCGCTGTTCACCTCGACCTCGCCGGCGACCTGCGAACTGGCGACGCCGGAGCCCAACCCGCCGCGCAACCCGCGACTGCGGGACCTGAGCGAGCGCGTGGCGGCACCCGCACCGAAGCCGGCGGCCACCACGGTCAGCCGGACCAGCCGCCTGCGCTGACGGCGCCAGGCCTTGACCAGGGGAGGGCGCGGGGAGACCGGCGCCCTTTTCCGTTCCGGCGCAACGATGCGTCCATCGGTCACATCGACGCCGCACCGACCCGCTCGGCTACCCTAGGT
>JAEWNY010000062.1 GCA_023461075.1 Pseudomonadota bacterium
CCGCTGACCTCGCGCCTGCAACACCTCAAGGAGGGCGATGCGCTGCTGGTCAGCCGCAAACCGACCGGCACACTGCTGATCTCCGACCTGCACCCGGGCCGCAACCTCTACCTGCTCGGCACCGGCACCGGCCTCGCACCGTGGCTGTCGATCGTGCAGGACCCGGAGACCTATGAGCGTTTCGAGCGCGTCATCGTCTGCCATGGCGTGCGCGGCGCCGAGGACCTGGCCTACCGCGAATTCTTCGAAACCGGATTGCCCAACCACGAGCTGCTGGGCGAGATCGTCCGCGACAGGCTGTTCTACTTTCCCGCTGTCTCGCGCGAGCCGTTCGAATACCGCGGCCACGACCATCGCGGCCGCATCACCGACATGCTGGCCGATGGCCGCATGAGCGAATTCCTCGGACTCGATTCGCTCGATGCCGCCCACGATCGCGCGATGGTCTGCGGCAGCCCGGCGATGCTGGCCGATTTCCGCGAACTGCTGGATTCCCGCGGCTTCAGGGCCGCGCCGCGGATCGGCACGCCCGGCGAATACGTGTTCGAACGCGCCTTCGTCGAAAAGTAGGCAATAGAGCCTGCCACCGGCATGACTGGCCCCGTGGATGCTGGCGATGGGCGGCGTCGCCTTGATCGCCTACGCCCGCGATAAGCGCGCGGCGCGCCGCCCCGGCGCACGTCGAACTCCCGAACGCAGATTGCATCTGTTGGCACTGGCCGGCGCACGGCCGGGCGCCCGGCGTCACCTGCGAAAACGCCGCCCGAAGGCGGCGTCCTCGATATCACGATGTCGCAACGCTTCAGCGCTTGCCAGGTTCCGATACTTCCTTGACCACGTGCGCGGTCGCCTCGTTCTTGCCGGCGAGAGCAAGGTCTGCGAGAGCAGCGACGCCGGCCAGCTTGCCGTCGCCATCAACCACGATCACACGGCGGATCTTCTCCGCCTCCATCACGCAGGTCGCATCATGCAGGCTGGTGGCGGTATCGATGGTCTTGATCGGCGACGTCATGGCATCGCCCGCCTTGGCGCCTGAAGGATCCTTGCCGCAGGCCACGATGCGGGTGGCGATGTCGCGATCGGTGACCGCGCCGACCGGCTTGTTGCCGCCATCGACCACCGGGATCATCCCGCAGTCGTTGTCGATCATCATTTGTGCCACGTCCTTGAGTGGCGTGTCCTGCTTGCAGCAGCAGGGATTGGCGGTCATGACGCTGGTGATATCGGCCATTGCTGGGGCTCCTTGTGGGGGTGCCACAAGCTTCGGTCCGCCGCGGTTGCCATGGCGTGAATCCCTCCCTGCGACGTTCAGGATCAACGGTGATGACAGGCCGCAAGCGGCGGATTTGCTACGCTGCCGGTTTCACGTCCGCAGAGGTTCAACGATGTCGCATCGCCCCCGCCACCGCCTGCTCGCCGGCGCCGTTTCCCTGGCCCTTGCCACCACCCTCTCCGCCTGCGCCACCGCCCCGGCTGGCGAAACCGCGTCCACGACACCGAGCACCACCATGCCTGCCGCAGCCGACAACCCGTTCTTCACCGCGAGCCCGCTGCAGTACGGTTTCCCGCAATTCGACAAGGTCAAGATCGAGCATTTCGCACCGGCGTTCGACCGAGCCATGGCCGAGGAACGCGCCGAGTACGAAGCGATCGCCAACAACCCGGAGCCGGCCACCTTCGACAACACCATCGTGGCGATGGAGCGCACCGGCGAGATGCTCGGCCGTACCCTGTCGGTGTTCAGCGGCATCAACGCCACCAATACCAATGACACGATCCAGAAGCTGCAGGCCGACTACGCGCCGAAGTTCTCCGCCCACCGCGATGCCATCACTCTGAATCCGGCGTTGTTCGCGCGGGTCAAGGCGGTCTACGACCAGCGCGCGCAACTGGGCCTGGATGCCGAAAGCCTGCGCCTGGTCGAGGAGTATTACGACGACTTCGTCCGCGCCGGCGCCAACCTGACGCCCGAACAGAAGGAGCGCATCAAGGCGATCAACAGCGAAATGGCGACGCTCAGCACCCAGTTCAGCCAGAACGTGCTAGCCGAAGTGAACGATTCGGCGATCGTCGTCGATGACCGCTCGCAACTCGCCGGCCTGTCGGACGAACAGATCCAGGTGCTCGCCAACAACGCCAAGGAAAAGGGCCTCGACGGCAAGTACCGCATCGCCCTGCTCAACACCACCGGCCAGCCGTTGCTGGCGCAGCTCGAGAATCGCGCCCTGCGCGAACGCATCATGAAGGCGTCGCTGGCGCGCGGCGCTCGCGGCAACCAGTGGGACAACAACGCCATCGTCTCGCGCGTGGCCAAGCTGCGCGCCGAACGCGCCGGCATCATGGGCTATCCCAACTACGCCGCATTCGGCCTGGCCAACCAGACCGCCAAGACCCCCGAAGCGGTGAACGCGATGCTCTCGCGGATCGCCCCGGCGGCCGTCGCAAACGCACGCAAGGAAGGCGCCAAGCTGCAGGCGATGATCGACCGCGAGCAGAAGGCCAAGGGCCAGCCGAGCTTCAAGCTTGAGCCGTGGGATTGGTCGTACTACACCGAGAAGGTGCGCGCCGCCGAATACGACTACGACGAAGCCGCGCTGATGCCGTACCTGGAAATGAACAACGTCATCGAGAAGGGCGTGTTCGAGTTCGTCAACCAGTTCTACGGCCTGACCTTCAAGGCGCGCCCGGACCTGCCGGTCTACCACCCGGACGTCAAGGTCTACGAGGCGTTCAACGCCGATGGCTCGTCGCTGGCGCTGGTGGTGGTCGATCCGTACGCCCGCAGCAGCAAGCGCGGTGGCGCGTGGATGAGCTCCTACAGGCAGCAGTCCGGACTGCTCGAGCAGAAGCCGGTAGTCGCCTTCCACCTCAACGTCACCAAGCCGACCGAAGGCCAGCCGGCGCTGATGACCTGGGACGATGTCAACACCGCCTTCCACGAGTTCGGCCACGTGCTGCACGGCATGTTCTCCGATGTGAAATACCCGTATTTCTCGGGCACATCGGTGCCGCGCGACTTCGTCGAGTTCCCTTCGCAGGTGCACGAGATGGGTGCCACCTGGCCGACGGTGCTGCCGAAGTACGCAGTGCACTGGCAGACCGGCGAGCCGATGCCCAAGGCCCTGCTCGACAAGGTGGAGGCCGCATCCAAGTTCAACGAAGGCTTCGCCACCACCGAGTACCTCGGCGCCGCGTTGATCGACCAGGCCCTGCACCAGGTGCCGGCCGCGCAGTTGCCCGAACCCGGCCAGGTGCTGGCCTACGAGGCGGCCACGCTCAAGCGCGTCGGCCTGGACTACCCGGCGGTACCGCCGCGCTATCGCACCAACTACTTCAGCCACATCATGGGTGGCTATGCGGCGGGCTACTACGCCTACATCTGGTCCGAGGTGCTGGATGCCACCACGGTGCAATGGATCAAGAAGAACGGCGGCCTCAACCGCGCCAACGGCGACCGATTCCGCCAGACCCTGCTCTCGCGCGGCGGCAGCAAGGACGCGATGGAACTGTTCCGCGACTTCAGCGGCCAGGAGCCGGACATCAATGCCCTGCTCGAACGCCGCGGCCTGACCAACACGCCGCCCAAGCGCTGAACCACCCACCGCCCCGGCAGCAACCGGGGCGGTTTGCCATTCATTCGCACATCCATTCGACGGGCCATCGCATGAGCGTCCATCCTTCCGTGCTCGATTTGATCGGCAACACGCCGATCATCGAGGCGCGCAACCTCGACACCGGCCCTTGCCGGCTGTTCCTGAAACTCGAAAACCAGAACCCCGGCGGATCGGTCAAGGACCGCATCGGCGTGTCGATGATCGAGGCGGCGGAGCAACGCGGCGAGCTGAAGCCCGGCGCGACGATCGTCGAGGGCACGGCAGGCAACACTGGCCTTGGCCTCGCGCTGGTCGCGCGCCAGAAAGGCTACAAGCTGATCCTCGTCGTGCCTGACAAGATGAGCCGCGAGAAGATATTCAACCTCAAGGCGATGGGCGCGCAGGTGGTGCTGACCCGTTCGGACGTGGCCAAGGGTCATCCCGACTATTACCAGGACCTGGCGAAAACCATCGCCGACGAAACGCCGGGCGCCTACTTCATCAACCAGTTCGGCAACCCGGACAACCCGGCCGCGCACGAACTCGGCACCGGCCCCGAAATCCTCGGACAGATGGCCGAAGTCGGCGTCCTGGACGCAATGGTGTTCGGCTGTGGAAGCTCCGGCACGATGACCGGCCTGTCGCGTTGCTTCGCCGTGCATTCGCCCGATACCGAGATGGTGCTGGCCGATCCGGTCGGCTCGATCCTCGAGGAATACATCAACCGTGGCACGCTCTCCGAAAAGTCGGCGAGCTGGATGGTCGAAGGCATCGGCGAGGATTTCCTGCCGCCGATCTCCGACTTCAGTCGCGTCAAGAAAGCCTATGCGATCAGCGATGCGGAAAGCTTCCACGCCGCACGCGAGCTGCTGGAAGCCGAAGGCATCCTGGGCGGCTCGTCCACCGGCACCTTGCTGGCGGCGGCGCTCAAGTATTGCCGCGAGCAGACCACGCCCAAGAACGTGCTGACCCTGGTCTGCGACACCGGCAACAAGTACCTCTCGAAGCTGTACAACGACGACTGGATGCGCGACAACGGTTTCACCGAGCGCGAGCGGCACGGCGACCTGCGCGACCTGATCCTGCGGCCGTACAGCAACCGCGACACCGTGGTTGTCAAGCCCGATGACCTGCTGCTCATCGCCTACCAGCGGATGAAGCTCTACGACATTTCACAGTTGCCGGTGATGGACGGCGACCGCATCGTCGGCATGGTCGATGAAAGCGACGTCCTGCTGCACGTCTATGGCGACGAATCACGCTTCCGCGAACCGGTGTCCTCGGCGATGGTGGAGAAGCTCGACGCGCTCGACGTCAAGGCCCCGATCGAGTCCCTGTTGCCGGTGTTCGACCGCGGCCACGTCGCCATCGTCAACGACGGCGAGCGCTTCCTTGGCCTGATCACCCGCATCGACCTGCTTAACTACCTGCGCCGCCGCGTCGCCTGACGCGTGTCGCCCACGAACCGACATACAAACATCATGGCCAAGCAGCACAACAACTGGAAACCCGCCACCCTCGCCATCCACGGCGGGCAGGAAGTCGATCCCTCGACCGGCGCGGTGATGCCGCCGATCTACGCCACCAGCACCTACGCGCAATCCAGCCCCGGCGTGCACCAAGGCTTCGAGTATTCGCGCAGCCACAACCCGACCCGTTACGCCTGGGAACGCGGTGCGGCGGCGATGGAGGGCGGCAGCCGCGGTTTCGCGTTCGCGTCCGGGCTGGCGGCGACATCGACCGTGCTTGAGTTGCTTGATTCCGGCGACCACGTGATCGCGATGGATGATCTTTACGGCGGCAGCTACCGCTTGTTCGAACGCGTGCGCCGCCGCAGTGCCGCGCTGGACTTCAGCTACGTCGACATGACCGATGCCGAACGGATCCGCGCCGCGATCACGCCCAAGACGAAGATGTTGTGGGTCGAGACGCCGACCAACCCGACGCTGAAGCTGGTCGACCTCGAGGCCGTTGCCGCCATCGCCAGGGAACACGGCCTGTTGATGGTGGTCGACAACACTTTCGCCTCGCCGATCGTGCAGCGTCCGTTGTCACTCGGCGCCGACATCGTCATGCATTCGGCCACCAAGTATCTGAATGGCCATTCCGACATGGTCGGCGGCATCCTCGTGGTCGGCGACAACACGGAATTGGCCGAGCAACTCGCCTTCCTGCAGAACTCGATCGGCGGCGTGCAAGGCCCGTTCGACAGTTTCCTCGCCGTGCGCGGGCTCAAGACGCTGCACCTGCGCATGCAGGCGCACAACGCGAATGCGCTGGCACTGGCCGAGTGGCTGGAAGGCCAGGCCGGCGTCGAGAGAGTGCTCTACCCGGGCCTGCCCTCGCATCCGCAACACGAACTCGCCAAGCGGCAGATGCAGGGCTTCGGCGGGATCATTTCGGTGTACCTCGATGGCGGCTTCGATGCGGCCAGGCGCTTCTGCGAACGGCTGGAAGTGTTCACGCTGGCCGAATCGCTGGGTGGCGTGGAAAGCCTGGCCAATCATCCGGCGGTGATGACGCATGCCAGCGTGCCGGCCGAGCGCCGCGCCGAGATCGGCATCGGCGACAACCTGGTGCGATTGTCGGTGGGGATCGAGGATGTCGAGGACCTGCGCGTCGATCTGGCTCAGGCGTTGGCGCGATGAGCACCGCGATGCGGGCCACGCGCCGGCATCGCCCATCCGGGATCACGCGGCGATGATCAACCGCCGGTGAAACGCGCGCGGTAAGCGTCGGTGAGATACGGGCGCAACACCTCGACCGGCACGTCGACGGTCTGGGTGCCATCGGAGTACGGGCCGACCTGATAGGGCGGAAACACGAAGCGCAACCCGAACCACTTGCCGTCGGCCGAGGGGATCGGCTCGAACTGGGCGAAGTTGGCCGCATCCGGCAAGGTGCCCTCCTCGATCATCGCGTTCGCGCTTTCAAGGATCTCGGGTCGCTCACCACTCGGGATCTCGTCCTCTTCCAGCCGAGTCTTGATCGCATCGGACAACTGGCTGCGGACGTAATCGGAAACCGCTTTCCAGCCCTCGTCCTTGACCAGGTCCGAGGGTTGCAGCAGGCGCTGCTCGGCAGGCAGGTAGGTGAAGCGCGCGATCAACGGAATCCCGTGCGCGCCACCGGTGTAGAGGCTGCCGTCGGCGGCGATCACGATGGCATCGTTGCGCTGGCTGATGTCGGTGAAGTTGAGGCTGAGGTCGTAAGGCAGGTTGGCCTTGGCAGCGGAACCGGCCGCATTGACCGCCTGTGTCAGGTCGGCCCGCGCCCGATCCGCATAGACCTTCAGCGCCTTGGCCAGCAATGGATGCTGGTTGGCGACCGGCGGAAAGGTGATGCCGACCAGGTATTGCGGGGTGCGTTCGATGACGTCCTGCAGGCCTGCACGTGCCTGCGTCTGCGCGGCGGTCGTGTCCGGTTTGCCGGGATCGTCATCGGCGGGGCCTTTCTGGCACGCACCGATGCACAAGACCAAGGCGGCGACGGTGAGGATTCGGCGCATGTCGGGTGGAACGTAAGGCGATTGAAGTGGGACCACGTTAGCGAGTCACGCGTGAGGAAGCGGTTATCGATGCTCCAAACGCAACAAGCCCGGCCGGAGCCGGGCTTGCGTGGTGCATCAGCCGCCGATCAGAGCGGCTGGACTTCGTCGGCCTGCAGGCCCTTCTGGCCCTGCACGACCTTGAACGACACCTTCTGGCCTTCCTGCAGCGACTTGAAGCCGGTGCCCTGGATGGAACGGAAGTGCACGAACAGGTCAGCGCCGCTTTCGGGGGTGATGAAGCCGAAGCCCTTGGCGTCGTTGAACCACTTGACGGTACCGGTCTGACGATCAGACATGGTGTAACTCCTTGGAACAGTTTGATGGGAACACGGCACGAGGCCGGACTGTCGAGCAAGGGGCAACACGCAAGCGATGGAGCGATCAGGCGATCAACCGCATCGGATCACAATGTCCCGTGATCCCGCTGAAACAGTCCGCGCACGATACACCAAACCGATGCCCGGTGTATTGCACGGCCATCCCCTGTTCAGCCGGGCGCCTTCAGGCACGCAGGTCGGCGTACTGCGGATGCTTGCTAAGCCAGCCCTCGGCATAAGAGCAGGCCGGCATCACCTTCAGGCCTTCGGCGCGGGCATGGTCCATCGCCGCCTGGACCAGTTGGCCGGCGATGCCGCGACCGCCGATCGCGGCGGGCACGATGGTGTGGGTGATGGTCATGATCCCATCGTCCTGCTCGTATTCCACGTAGGCCTCGTGGCCATCGACGGTACTGGTGAAACGCCGGCTGCCGGCATCGTGCTGGATCTGGCTCATCGCGACTCCTGGGGGTTGCGCCTCCGGCGGTGCCGGGCGGCAGGATGTGACCTTCAGGGCCGGTTATAGCCGGGCCCGGATCCCGGCAGCGTGAGCGAAGCGGTCGGCCTCGGGCGGTTTCGCATGGCTGGCATTGGCACGCATCCTGCTTTGATCCCCGTACACACAGGGGAGTTGCAGCCATGTCGAACAATCAGGACCTCGTCGATCGCCTCTTCGCGCTGACCCACGATGGCAGTAACACTGGCCAGGCGGAGCTCGCTTCGCTCGACGCCCTGGTCTACCAGCGCCTGCTGCAGACCTATGGCGATGACGAGACGTTCGAAGCCGGCATCGCGCCGCAGGCCCCGGTCGCGATCCCCCAAGCCGCCTGAATACCGGCCTGCCGCCGGCTCAGCCCAGGCCGAGTCAGCCCAGCCCGAGCTGGCGGATGAAGTTCGGCACCACGCCCGGCTGGGTGGCCAGCATGAACAAAACCCCGTAAGCCGCCCCGAACAGGTGGGCGCTGTGGTTGATGTTGTCGCCGCCGCGCTTGTCCATCCAGATCGAATAAGCCGTGTAAAGCACCGCGTAGACGATCGCCGGGATCGGCACAGGGATCGGGAAGATGATCATCCCCGACCACGGCGAGAGCAGGATGAAGGCGAACAGCACCGCCGAGACGCCACCGGATGCACCCAGGCTGCGGTAGTGGCTGTCGTCCTTGTGGCGCAGATACGTCGGCAGGATCGCCATCACGATCGCCGACAGGTAGAAGAACAGGAAGCCGAGCATCCCGGCGACGCCGCCCCCGAACACGCCCTCGACATGCCGGCCGAAGAAGAACAGCGTGATCATGTTGAAGATCAGGTGCTGCCAGTCGGCATGGATGAAGCCGTGCGTGAGCAGGCGATCGTACTGGCGCTGACGACGCACCGCCGGCGGCCACAGGATCAGCCGGTCCTCCAGGCTGCGGTTGTTGAACGCCATCCACGACACCAGGGCGGTCACCGCGATGATCGCGAGGGTGATCATGCGGTGGCCCCGGCGGTGCGGTAGTTGTCCTGCATCCGGTAATTGCGCGCATACAAGGCGAACGCCACCGCCGCGATGAAGGCGAACGCGGCGAAGAAGAACATAAGGAACGCGTTTTCCGAGTAACCGGTCGCGGCGATCTGTCGGGTCACCGTCTCGTTGCGTACCAGTGCATTGGTGAGCAGCACCCACAGGTTGCCGAAGGTACTGGTGAGGTACCAGAACGCCATGATCACGCCCTTCATCGCCGTGGTCGCCTGGCTGTAGGCGAATTCCAGCGCGGTGGCCGAGACCAGCACCTCGCCGAAGGTCAGCAACAGGTAGGGCCAGAACTGCCAGGCCAGCGAGGTCTCGGCGCCTGAATCCATGTTGAGCTGGATGA
>JAEWNY010000063.1 GCA_023461075.1 Pseudomonadota bacterium
GCGATCCCGCGCGCCAGCCGCCTGGTGTTCTACACCCGTGCCGGTGCCGAGATCGGCGTCGCATCGACCAAGGCCTTCACCACCCAGTTGGTCGGGCTGTTCGTTCTGGCCGGAACCTTGGCCAAGCTGCGCGGCGAGCTGGACGAGGCGCGAGAGGCCGCACTGATCGATGCACTGCGCCACCTGCCGGGCAGCGTGCAGCACGCGCTCAACCTGGAGCCGCAGATCGTCGCCTGGTCGGAACGTTTCGCGCCCAAGCAACACGCGTTGTTCCTGGGGCGCGGTGTGCATTATCCGATCGCGCTGGAAGGCGCGTTGAAACTCAAGGAAATCTCGTACATCCACGCCGAGGCGTATCCGGCGGGCGAACTCAAGCACGGTCCGTTGGCACTGGTCGATGCGGAGATGCCGGTGGTGGTGATCGCGCCGAACGACAGCCTGCTTGAGAAGGTGAAGTCCAACATCCAGGAAGTGCGCGCGCGCGGCGGCGAGATGTTCGTGTTCGCCGATGCCGACAGCCGCTTCAGCGAGTCCGAAGGCGTGCACGTGATCCGCACGCCACGTCACGTCGGCGTGCTGTCGCCGATCGTGCACGCGATCCCGGTGCAGTTGCTCGCCTATCACGCGGCCTTGGCGCGCGGAACCGATGTCGACAAACCACGCAACCTGGCCAAATCGGTAACGGTGGAGTAGCCCTCGCTTCATCCGTGATGAACGCGAGCGGGCACACGGTCCACACACGCGTCTGGTTAGGATGGCGCGTGGTTGCAGGAGGGGCGTGGTGATGGATGTCGACTGGGTGGGAAGCTATTGCGGATCGCCGCCGGTACCCGCATTGCTCGCGGCGCGCTGGATGTTCGATCCGCTGCTGTGGGGCGCAGTGGCATTGCTCGCGGCATGGCTCGTGCATCGCCAGCACGAACGACAGCGGCAGCTGGCCACGGCCACGTCCGCCGCGCTGTTCGTCCTCGCGTTCGCCTCGCCGCTGTGCGCGGCCGGGGTGGCGCTGTTCAGTGCCCGCTCGGTGCACCATCTGTGGATCTTCGTGATGTGCGCGCCACTGCTCGCGTTTGGCTGGCCCACGACTGCGCGCATGCCCCGTCCGGGCGTTGCCGCTGCACTTTTCGCGCTGGTCATCTGGGCCTGGCATGTGCCCGTGATTTACGACGGCACGCTGCGCGCGCCTTGGCTTTACTGGCTGATGCAATTGCTCTTGCTGGCGGCGGCCACGTATTGGTGGCGTGCGATGCGTTCGCCGTCACCGCTTGGCGAACGACTGCTGGCACTGGGCGCCACCGCGCTGCAGATGGGCGTGCTCGGGGCCTTGCTCAGTTTTTCGACGCGCCCGTGGTTCGACAGCCACTTGGCCACGAGTGCCGCGTTCGGCTTGTCCGCGCTCGATGACCAGCGGCTGGGTGGCGTGGTGATGTGGGTGTTGGGGATGTTGCCGGTCGGCATCGCCATGGCGTGGATCGCGCGCGGCTTTGCCTCGGCTTCCGCATCCACCACGCCCGGCGCGGGGCGATTGCCTTGATCCTGCTGCTGAAGGCGCTGCACATCATCGCCTTGTCGGTGTGGTGCGGCATGCTGGTGGGTCTGCCGCTCATGCTCGCGCGTTATCGCAAGGCCGGCGATGCGGATCGCTGGGTGGCGGTGCGCATCGGCGTGCACAAGTTGTATCGGATGGTCGCGACGCCCGCCGCAGTGCTCGCGGTCGCAAGCGGCATCGCCTTGATCTTCGCGCGCGGCGTGTTCACCGAATGGATGCTGCTCAAGCTCGCCCTGGTGGGGATGATGGTCGCGGGCCATGCACTCATCGGCCACATCGTCATCAAGTCGGGCAAGGTCGGCCCGGGTTATCGGCCGCCCGCTGCGTTCTGGCTGCTGCTGGCGGTGATGCCCCCGATGCTCGGCGTGCTTGCGGTGGTGTCGTGGAAACCCGATCTCGGCCACATCGCATGGCCGGATGCGCTGAGCGAGCCGCGCATGCGTCAGTCGCCATTCTCCGCAGTCCCCAATCGATAGTCGAAGACGAGCTTGCCTCCATGCCATCCGGTGAACGCGGTGAATATCCATCCCAATGCGGAGGCGGCCAGCCCGACCGGCAGGATGATGTCGATGCCATGGCGCAGGCGCAGGCCCCAGTTCAAGCCGTGGATGGAAAGCAGGGTCATCGCGATGATGAAATGCGTCCAAGGCGCGCTGCGCTTGCGGATGCCCTCGACCAGCAGCAGCTCTGCGGTGCCGGCCGCTGCGGCGAGCAGGCCGAAGACGAATGCGCCGCCCACGCTCCACAAACCCACGCGCGCCCAGAAGGGATCGCCGCTCCACCAATAGGCGATGTCCGCGGCGAGTACGCAGAACGCGAGAGCGATCGGGAAGGCGACCGACATCGCATGGATTGGATGGCCGTACACCGCGACCAGCGACTGCGTGGGGTGCTCGGACAATGCCTGGGCCACCGGGTCGGCGGTGGTCTCGGACGCGTCGGCGTGCGCGGGGTCGTGGGGTTCGGCCATGCCGCAGGATACTCGCGCAGGCGGCGTGAGGCCGCGATCATCATCGCGCTGGGCGTCGTGGCGCTGGGTGGTTGCCGGCGCACCGGCCCGTTGTCCACGCTGGATCCTGCGGCTACCGGCGCCGATGCGATCGCCAGCCTGTGGTGGCTGCTGCTGGCCGGCGCCGCCTTCATCGTGGCCCTGGTCTGCACCCTGATGGCCATCGCCTACCATCGACGGCCCGATGGCGCTGACGAGCCGCACGGCAAACGCTGGACGCACGGCTGGGGGTTGGGATTCGGCATCCCGGTAGTGCTGGCCGCACTCGTCGCCGGCATCGTGCTGGGCGAGCGGTTGCTGCCGCGCGGCGAGGCTGAAGCGACCATCGATGCAGTCGCATCGCAATGGCGCTGGCGCTTCAGCATCGCCGGGGCACCGGGCGGCGGCGAAACCGAGAACGTCATGCACATTCCCGCCGGCGTCGCGGTCGATGTGCGCATCCATTCCGATGACGTGATCCACAGCCTGTGGATCCCGCGATTGGCCGGCAAACTCGATGCGATTCCGGGCCACGTCAATACCTTGCGCCTGGATGCGGTGCAGGCGGGCGAATACGAGGCGGTGTGCGCCGAATACTGCGGCACCGGCCATCGTGGCCATTCGTTCCGCGTCATCGCGCACGATGGCGAGTCCTGGCGTCGCCGGTTGGCCGGGGAGGCACGATGAAGGCCTTGCAGCGGCACCAACGACTCGATGCGATCTGGCGCGACCCCCCGGGCTGGCGCGGCTTTTTCACCTCGGTCAACCACAGCCGCCTCGGCATGCGCTTCATGCTGACGGCCTGCGTGTTCTTCGTAATCGCCGGCGTGCTGGCGATGCTGATCCGCGCGCAACTGGCCTCGCCGCGCAGTGCCTTCGTCGGACCTGAGGTGTTCAACCAGCTGTTCACGATGCACGGCAGCATCATGATGTTCCTGTTCGCCATCCCGATGTTCGAAGGGCTGGCGATGTACCTGCTGCCGAAGATGCTGGGCAGCCGCGACCTCGCCTACCCGCGGCTCTCGGCGCTGGGCTGGTGGTGCTATCTGTTCGGCGGGATCATCCTGATCGTGGCGCTGCTGGCCGGCGTGGCGCCGGACGGCGGCTGGTTCATGTACACGCCGTTGTCCGGCAAGGCGCATACGCCCGGCATCAACGCCGATGTCTGGTTGCTCGGCGTCACCTTCGTGGAAATTTCCGCGGTCTGCGCGGCGATCGAAATCGTGGTGACCATCCTGTATTGCCGCGCGCCGGGCATGGAGCTGCGGCGCATGCCGATCTTCGCCTGGTACATGCTCGGCACCGCCACGATGATGGTGTTCGGTTTCCCGCCGCTGATCCTCGGCTCGATCCTGCTCGAGGTCGAGCGCGCGTTCGGCTGGCCGTTCTTCGATCCCGCGCGCGGCGGTGACCCGCTGCTGTGGCAGCACCTGTTCTGGCTGTTCGGCCACCCGGAGGTCTACATCATCTTCCTGCCGGCCGCCGGCGTGGTCTCCACCGTGTTGCCGGTCGTGGCGCGCACGCGATTGCTGGGCTACGGCGCGATCGTCGCCGCGATCGCCGCCACCGTGGTGCTCAGCATGGGCCTTTGGGTGCACCACATGTTCACCGTCGGCATCCCGCACATGGCGCTCGCGCTGTTCTCGATCGCCTCGGCGCTGGTCGCGTTGCCGACCTCGGTGCAGATCTTCGCCTGGATCGGCACGGTATGGCGCGGCCGCCCGCGCATGTCGCTGCCGTTGCTCTACCTGTTCGGCTTCTTCGTCACCTTCGTCATGGGCGGGCTCACCGGCGTGATGCTGGCGGTGGTGCCGTTCGACTGGCAGGCGCACGACACGGCCTTCGTCACCGCCCACCTGCACTACGTGTTGTTCGGCGGCTACGTGTTCCCGATGATGGCGGCGGTGCACTACTGGCTGCCGCACCTGGTCCGGCGCAGCACGTCCGAGACACTGGGACGCGCCGCGTTCTGGCTCATCTTCGTCGGATTCCACGCGACCTTCCTGATCATGCACTTGACCGGACTGCTCGGCATGCCGCGTCGCATCGATACCTATGCCGAGGGTTACGGCTGGTCGCTGCCGAACCTGGTTTCGACGGTCGGTGGATTCGTGATGGCCTTCGGCATCGCGCTGTTCCTCGTCGACATCATCATCCGCGTCCGTTACGGCCGACGTGCACCGCGCAATCCGCTGGGTGGCACGACGCTGGAGTGGGCGATGCCGCTGCCATCGCCGACCTACAACTTCGCATCGGTGCCGCGCGTCGAAAGCCGCGATCCGCTGCTCGATGCCCCCGGCTTGGCGAATGCGCTGGCGCGCGGCGAGGGCTATCTGGCGCAGCCGCGCAACGCCTGGCGCGAAGCGATGGTGGTCGACGCGGCGAGCGGCCAGCCGCGTCACATCGCCATCCTGCCCGGCGTGTCCTGGCTGCCGCTCGCGATCGGCGTGGCGCTGGCGGCGTTCTTCCTGCTGATGTTGGCGGGCGCCTATACGTGGGCGTTGTTGCCGCTGCCGTTGGTGGCGGCGTTGGCCTGGCGCTGGATATGGACAGGTGGCTCCAAAGTGCCGCAACCGTCGCTGGATGCCGGGCTTGGCCTGCGGTTGCCCGCGCATTGGCACGATGCGCGCACGTTGGGCAATGCGGGCGTGGTCGGCCTGCTGGTGATGGACGGCGTATTGCTCGCCAGCCTGTTGTTCGGCGTGCTGTACCTGTGGACGATCGCGCCCAACTGGCCTGCGGCGATTGCGTGGCAGCCCGGTGGCATGTGGTGCCTGGGGTTGCTGGTGGGTGCGGCTTTGATGTGGCTTGGCAGCATGCAGCGCGACAAGGCGATGCCCTTGCGCTTGCCGATGCGGTTGGCCTCGATCGCGGCCGGTGCGTCGATCGCCGGCATCGCATGGTTGCTGGCGTTCGACGGCATGCCCGATCCATCGCTGCATGCGCAGTACGCCGTGCATGCGGCATTGGCCTGCTATGGGCTGTTGCATGTACTGCTGATCCTGCTGGTCGCGGCCCATTGCGGATGCCGGCGCGCGGCGGGCTATCTGTCCGCGGATCGCCCGGACGCATGGCCGGCCTGCCGGGCGTGGGCGCGCTTCGTTGCCGTCGCCCTGCTCTTGCTCGCGATCGCCAATATCGCACCGCGGTGGCTGGGGTGAAGCAGTTCGTTGCGATCATCGCCGGCTGGTTCATCTGGGCGATCGGCTTCGTGGTGCTGTACGGCATGCACGGCATGCATTGCGGCGCACGCGGCCTGCCGGCGACGGCGCTGAAACCATCGATGCTCATCATCCACCTCGCGTTCTCGCTGGGGTTGTTGGGGTGGTGGTTGTGGACCCGGCGCACGGCCTTCATGGTCCCTGCCTCGGCAGGCAGCGATCCACGTCGGCATCTCGTCGCCGCCATCGCCCGCGTTTCGGCTGCGGGCGCGTTGCTTGCGTGGCTGCTGTTCGGCATCGCGGTGTATTTCACGAGTTCTTGCGCGTGATTGGGCCAAGGTGAACCCCAAGCCGCCGCGGCGGTCCCAATCAATCCCCCAAGGAAGAGACGACATGGACGATTCCGGTCGCAGACTCCATCCCTTGCACCTGATCGCGCTGACTTCCGCGTTCCCGCTGTTGCTGGGCGCGACCATCGCTGACATGGGCTATGGCCGCACCTTCGAGGTTCAGTGGAGCAATTTCGCTGCGTGGCTGCTGGTCGGCGCGCAGGTGTTCCTGAGCATCGCGCTGCTGTTCGCGTTGTTCGATGTCGCTCGCAAGCGCCTGGCGCGCGGGGCTGGCAGCCTCTACCTGCTGGTGCTGGCGGCTACCTGGTTGCTGGGGCTCATCGACAATTTAGTCCACGCGATGGACGCATGGGAGAAGATGCCGAGCGCGCTGATCCTCTCGCTGGTCACCACGATCCTCGCTTGCATCGCGCTGTGGCTGGCCCACGGCGGGGTGCCGCGCCGACGCGTTGAACGCGTCGAATCGGATCAAGTATCGGATCGCGTGCCGGTCCATGCGGAGGTGCAGCGATGAACGCACGTGGATTGCTGGGCCTGGCGATCATCGCCGCGCTGGCTGCGGGTTGCCAGCGGGGTGACGACCAGCTGCATACCGGGACCAATCCCGAGTTGCCCAAGCCGCATCGCGGCCTGCTGCCGGTGCTGAACATCTCGATGCCGGCCGAATGGGGCGACGAACGCCCGCAAGTGCCGGCGGGCTATCGCATCGAGGCGATCGCGACCGATCTGCGCATTCCCCGGCAACTGCTGGTGCTGCCCAACGGCGACATCCTCGTCTCCGAAGGTCGTGGCGGTCGTGCGCCGAACCTGACGCCGAAGGATTTCATCGCCGGCGTGATCAAGGCACGCGGCAATACCCAGGTGGAGAGCGGCGACCGCATCACCTTGCTGCGCGATGCCGATGGCGATGGCCGCTACGAGGCGCGCTCGATATTCGCGCAGGATCTCGATGCGCCCTACGGCATGGCATTCGCCAACGGCAACATCTACGTGGCCAACCAGGATGCACTGGTGCGATTCCCGTACCAGGAAGGGCAGGTCAACGCGTCCGGCGAACCGGTCGAGGTCACCCCGTTGCCTGCTGCGATAAACCACCACTGGACCAAGGCGCTCGCCGCGAGTGCGGATGGTCGCTATCTGTTCGTAGGCATCGGTTCGGACAGCAACATCACCGAGCGCGGGATGGCGGTCGAGGAAAACCGCGCGATGGTCTGGCAGGTCGATGCCGAAAGCGGCTTCCACAAGATCTACGCCACCGGCCTGCGCAATCCGACCGCGCTCGCCATGCAGCCGGGGATGGACCAGCTGTGGGCGGCCGTCAACGAGCGCGACGAGATCGGACCCGACCTGGTGCCCGATTACCTGACCTCGGTGCGCCCGGGTGGGTTTTACGGCTGGCCCTACAGCTATTGGGGCCAGAATGTCGACAAGCGGGTTAAGCCGGAGAAGCCCGAGAAGGTCGCTGCGGCGCTGACGCCGGACTTCGCGCTGGGCTCGCATGTGGCAGCGCTGGGCCTGGCGTTTTCCTCGCCGGCGATGGGGCCGAATTTCGCCGATGGCGTGTTCGTTGGCCAGCACGGCAGCTGGAACCGCAAGCCGCCGTCCGGCTTCAAGGTCAGCTTCGTGCCGTTTGCCAACGGCAAGCCGTCCGGTCAGATGGTCGATTTCGTGACCGGCTTCCTCGGCGAGAACGGCAAGGCGCGCGGCCGTCCGGTCGGCGTAGCGGTCGATCCACGCGGTGCGCTGCTCATCGCCGACGATCTCGGCAACACCATCTGGCGCGTCACCCGCACCGATGCACCGGCAGCTGCAACCACAGCGTCGCCGCAGGTCAATCCGGCGGGCAACCCGCCGGCATCGACGCCACCTGTGCAATAACGACCGGCGTTCGCGCTCGATCCGCCGGGGTCGAGCGCGAACCGGCACGATGCCGCCGCGTCAATCGATCGAAGCCAGCCAGGCTTGCGCGATCGCCTCCAGCCCGCGCTGGTCGTCTTCGTCGAAGCGGGCTTCGAGCGGGCTGTCGATGTCGAGCACGCCGACCAGCGCATCGCCCTTGACGAGCGGGATCACGATTTCCGAGCGCGAAGCCGCATCGCAGACGATATGGCCGGGAAAGGCGTGCACATCGCGCACCAACTGGGTTTTGCGGGTGCGCGCCGCGGCGCCGCAGACGCCTTTGTCCAGCGGGATGCGGATGCAGGCCGGCAGGCCCTGGAACGGGCCCACGACCAGTTCGTTGCCGTCGAAGAAGTAGAAGCCGGCCCAGTTGAGGTCTGGAAGATCGTTGAACAGCAGCGCCGAGAGATTGGCCGCATTGGCGATGCGGTCATGCTCACCGTGCAGCAGGTCTTTGGCCTGCGCCAGCAGTTGCGCGTACTGGGCGGGCTTGTCGCCGGACAGTGGGGATGCGATAAACATGCGGGCAGTGTAGTGGGCGAGGGTGGGCGATGCAGCAGCCGGGCAAACGCGACAAGGAGGGCTTCCTGCTGCGCGGAGAGGAGGTCTCGCGGATCGAGGCCTTCGTCGATGCCTCGTTCGCCTTCGCCATGACCCTGTTGGTGATCTTCTACAACGACCTGCCGGACACCGTGACGGAGTTGCGGCAGGCGCTGCTGCGGGTACCGACCTTCGTGGTCTGCTTCGTGCTGCTGGCGATGTTCTGGCTGGGGCACAACCGCTGGAGCCGGCGTTTCGGCATCGAGAACGCCTACACCACGGCGCTGAGCCTTGCGCTGGTGCTGGTAGTGCTGGTCTTCGTCTACCCGTTGCGGATGGTGATCTCGGCTTTTCTTGGTGCGATCAGCGGCGGCGCGTTGCCGAGCGAGTTGGGCATCGATCCGGCCAACCTCGCCGGCGACATGCAGACCGCCTTCATCGTCTACAGCGTCGGCGTGGGCGTGTTGAGCGTGATCCTGTGGCTGCTCAACCGCCACGCGCAGGCGCAGGCCGACGAATTGCAGCTGGATGCGCGCGAACGCCAACTGCTGCTCGGGGAGGTCGGCATGCATCGCATTCAGTGGCTGCTGGCGGCGGCGAGCATCGCCTGCAGCCTGATTCTGCTGGGGGTGGATTCGCCGAACAGTTTCCTCAACAGCATCCCGATGTGGGTTTTTGCGCTGAGCAGTTTCCTGCTGCCGATGCACTGGGCGCGGGTATCGCGCAGATTGCAGGCGATGGAGGCGGCACCGCTGGCCGCTGCGGCGATTGCCCCCGCGCCATCAGGCGAGGCCGTGCCAGCCACGCCGAATGCAGCGTCGACGCCTGCGGCGGATTCGCCGAAGCCATGATCAGGCATGCCTACGTCACCGGCACCGATACCGAGATCGGCAAGACCTTCGTGACCTGCGCCTTGCTGCGCGAGGCGCGCAACGCGGGAGCCCGCGTCATCGGCATGAAGCCGGTGGCCAGTGGCTGCATCGAAACCGGCGACGGCTGGCGCAGCGAGGACGCGCTGGCGCATGTGGATGCCGATCGCATCGACATCGACTACGGCCTGCGCAACCCGTATGCATTGCCGCTGCCGTTGGCGCCGGAGATCGCCGCGCGCGAAGCCGGCGTCGATGTCGAGCTGTCGCGCATCGTCGATGCGCATGCGCGCTTGCGCACGTTGCACGAAGGCGTGCTGGTCGAAGGCGTCGGCGGCTGGCTGGCCCCGCTCACCGCGAAGCTTGACCAGGCCGACGTGGTGCGTGCGCTCGATCTGCCGGTGCTGATGGTGGTCGGTATGCGGCTGGGCTGCGTGCACCAGGCGCGGGCCACGCAGCGCGCGATCATCGCCGACGGTTGCGAATTCGCCGGATGGGTCGCCAATCCGGTGGATGCATCGATGGCCGCCTTCGACGACAACCTCGCCATCCTTGCGCGGGTGCTCGGCAGTGCGCCTTTCCGGGTGATGTCCCGCGAGTGAAGTCGCACGATGCGGCATCGCGAAGCCGGATGCCATCCCATACTGCATAAAAAAACCGGCAGCCGAAGCTGCCGGTTTCATCGAAGCCGCGATGCGACCCGATCAATCGATCAACGACGCGTCGCCTTCTTGGCGGCGGTCTTGACGACCTTCTCGGCCTCGGCCTGCGCCTTGGCGGTGGCCTGCTCGAACTCGCCCTTGGCGATCTGGGCGATCGCTTCGTTGGTCTTCAGGGTGCGGTCGTAGATTTCCTGGCCGGCGGCGATGGTGCGCTCGGCGTTCTCGCGGGCGACCTGGATGCCGGCCGGCATCACGTCACGCAGGCCGTTGAAGTCGCGGGCCTCGGTCAGCTGGTTCCAGTAGGCGAAGGCGGCGTTGGCGCTTTCTTCAAGGGTCGCGAGCTGGGTGCCGAACACGAACTCGGCATTCTCGAGAGCCAAACGGTTGATGCGGGCGGCAGTTTCCGCGAACTGGCGCGTGGCGACGGTGAACTGCTCATTGAACTGCTGCTGGTACATGGTGGTGTCCTCGTTTTCGGGCTGAAACCGGGGGAAGCCCCGATTTGTGCGTTGCAGCATAAACCAATGGTTTGTGCAATGCAACAATCCGCAAGCAAGGATTTCCGTACGTTCAGTTTCAGCCGGTGGCCGGCCCCTCGTAACGGCAGCCCGAAGTACACGTCTCGTGCACCACCACCGCCGACAGCAGCGGCAGATCGGGCTTGACTCGGGCCCAGATCCACTCAGCCAGTCGCTCGCTGGTGGGATTCTCCAGGCCGGGGATGTCATTCAGGTAATGGTGGTCCAACTGCTCGTACAGTGGCTTGAAGGCGGCCTTGAGGTCGGCGAAATCCATCACCCAGCCCATCCGTGCATCCAGCGGGCCGCTGACATGCAACTCGATGCGGAACGAATGGCCGTGCAGGCGGGCGCATTTGTGGCCCTCCGGCACGTGGGGGAGGCGATGTGCGGCCTCGAGGGTGAAGACCTTGAAAATGTCCATGGGCGTTGTCGTCGGTGGAACGCAGGATGCTAGCAGCCGTGGCAACAGGCGGCCGGATTGCCCGTATGCTGGGCTGCAGCATCCCCGCTTCGATGCCCGTATCAAGGAGACCCATGGCCCTCTTCGACAACATCCTCGACACCATCGGCCATACGCCGATCGTCCGCCTGCAGCGCATCGCGCCGGCGCACGTGCAGCTCTACGCCAAGGTGGAATCGTTCAACCCCGGCGGCTCGGTCAAGGACCGGTTGGCGCTGGCCATCGTGCTGGATGCCGAACGTCGCGGCGTGCTGAAACCGGGCGACACCCTCGTCGAAGCGACTTCCGGCAATACCGGCGTTGCGTTGGCGATGGTCGCCGCCGCGCGCGGCTACAAGTTCGTCGCGGTGATGACCGAGACGTTCTCCATCGAACGCCGCAAATTGATGCGCGCCTACGGTGCCAAGGTGATCCTGACCCCGGCCGCCGAACGCGGCACCGGCATGGTGCGCAAGGCCAAGGAGCTGGCGGACAAGCATGGCTGGTTCCTGGCCAGTCAGTTCGCCAATCCGGCCAACCCGGCCTACCACCGCAACACCACGGCCGCCGAGATCCTGCGCGATTTCGCCAACCGGCGCCTCGACTATTTCGTCAGCGGCTGGGGCACCGGCGGCACCGTCACCGGCGTCGGCGAGGTGCTGAAGGTCGCGCGGCCGCAAGTGCAGGTCATCGCCACCGAGCCTGCCGGCGCGGCGATGCTCTCGGGCAACGAATGGCAGCCGCACAAGATCCAGGGCTGGACGCCGGATTTCGTGCCGGAGGTGCTGAACCGCGGCGTCATCGACCGGATCCTGCCGGTGGATGACGCGCTGGCCCGCGACACCGCCCGCCGGCTGGCCAGCGAGGAAGGCGTGTTCGTCGGCATCTCCTCCGGCGCCACGGTCGCGGCCGCGCTCAAGGTGGCGGAGCAGGCGGAGGAGGGCGCGGTGCTGCTGGCGATGCTGCCCGATACCGGCGAGCGCTATCTCTCGACGTTCCTCTTCGAAGGCATCAACGAGGGCTCGGACGACGAATGGCTGGACGGCTACGAGGCCGGCCTGCCCTGAGGTCGCAGCGACATCATCGACCAAGAAAAAGCCCGCGTCCTGCGCGGGCTTTTCGTATGGTGGCTATGGGTGGACTCGAACCACCGACCCCGTCATTATGAGTGACGTGCTCTAACCGGCTGAGCTACATAGCCTTGTCCGCTTGGCGCGGCGAGCCCGGAATTCTGCACGTCCAGGCGCATCGCGTCAATCCGCAGCCGGCCCGGGCAGGCCGACTTGCCCACCTCGCGCATGCCGTGGCACAGTCGGGGCAGCGGGGTTCATCCCCAAATCATTCAGGAGTCCGCGTCGTGATCGATCCGGACGGTTACCGCCCCAACGTGGGCATCGTGCTCATGCATCCGGATGGCCGGGTGTTCTGGGCCCGCCGGGTGCGCCGGGATGGCTGGCAGTTCCCGCAGGGCGGCATGAACACCGACGAGACGCCGCTGGAGGCGATGTATCGCGAGTTGCGCGAGGAAACCGGCCTGTTGCCGGAGCATGTCGATGTGCTGGGCGCGACACCGGGATGGCTGCGCTATCGGCTGCCGCCGCGCGCCATCCGTCATCGCGACCGGCTGGTCTGCATCGGCCAGAAACAGGTCTGGTTCCTGCTGCACATGAAAGGCCGCGAGGAAGACGTGCGGCTGGACCTGACCGATCATCCCGAGTTCGACCACTGGCGCTGGGTGGATTTCTGGTACCCGGTCGAGAACGTGGTGATGTTCAAGCGCGGCGTGTATTCGCGCGCGCTGCAGCACCTGGCGCCACTCGCGCGAGGCGTAGCCGGGTCGCAGGCGGTGCCGCCACCCAACCGTGACGTGCGCAGTTTCAGCGCCAAGCGGCCACGCCGGCGCGGGGCGGGATCCACCGGCCAGGCCAGTGGTGCTGGAACCAAACCGGGCGAGGGCGAGGGCCGCTAGCCTCGCTGCCGGCATCAATGCCCAGGTTCGACCGGGGCACGGGGCGCGGTCGATGCGCCATCGATCAGCCGTCGCGCGCCGCGCGAGACCTTGCGCCAGACCCACCAGACGAAGGCCGCGAACAACACGGTCGCGGTGATGACGATCGCCAGCGCGATCCATGGATGGGTAAAGGCGAGGGTCAATCCGCCCACCGTCACCACATCCTCGCCCACCGAGGCGGTCCAGTTGCTGACCGGCTCCGGCGAGGTGTTCAGCACCGCGCGCGTACTGGATTTCAGGAAATGGCTGGTCAGCGCAACGCCGGCACCGGTGGCGAGGACCCCGGCGCCGAGGTTGCCGTCCGGCGACATCGCGGCGGCGGCGAGGAAGGCCCCGACCGGCACCCGCAGCAGGGTATGCAGCAGGTCCCAGCCGCTGTCCACGCCGGGGATCTTGTCGGCGAAGAACTCGGCCAGCGCCAGCGCGCCGGATACGCCGAGCACCCAGGGGGATTCGGTGGCGGCCAGCGCGCTCGGCAGTTCGATCCAGCCCATCGCCCCGGCGATCCCGACCCCGAACACGGTGAGATAGACGCGGATGCCGGCCAGCCAGGCCAACAGGACGCCGATCGCGAAGACATGCGCCTGCGACATCGAACCCATCGAAATATCGGGCAGGTCGATGTTGCTGGGCAGTTGGCTGGGCAGTTGGCTGGTCAGTTCGATCAGGAAGGACATGGAGGTTCCCCCGAGAGTGGCCGCCACGGGCCATACGGGGCGAGTATATGCAGCACGCAGGCTTGATGGCGGCTTAAGGGCGATTCGGGCAGGATGGCGTCCATGAACCGGGTGAACGGGTCGAAGCGGGTGCAGATGGCGGCGTGGCTGCCGTGGGCGCTGTGCGCGCTGGCGGTCGTCGCCGCAGCCTGGGGCTGGTCGCAGGCCCGCAGCCAACGCGCAGCCTTGCTCGCGGCACAGGCCGAAGCAACCCATGCCGGGCCCGACATGCAGTTGCAGCAGCAGATCGCCACCCTGCGCCAATCCGACCAGATAAGCCGCAAGGCCATGCTGGACCTGCAGGACACGATCACTGCCCGCGACGAGCAGATCGCTGCACTGCGCGCCGACCTCGATTTCTACGAGCGTTTCGTCAGCCCGGACGTGCAGCGTCGCGGTCTGTCGGTCAACGCCGCCCACGTGCAACCGCAGGCGGCGAACGTCTGGCGTTTCGATGTCACCCTGACCCAGGGCCGCGAGCAGGCCGGCAGCAGCCGCGGCACGGTCAGGCTGGCGGTGGAAGGCAGCCGCGCCGGCAAGCTGGAACGGCTGGACTGGGCGGCGTTGCGGCAATCCGCCGATGCGCCCGGCATCGATTACCAGTTGCGCTACCTGCAGCGCGTCGATGGCGAATTCGCGCTGCCGGAAGGTTTCGTGCCGACCCGTCTGGTGGTGCAGTTGCAGCCGGCGCAGGGCAAGCCGGTGGAGGCCGCGTTCAACTGGAAGGACATCGCTGCGCAGGGCTGAACCGGCCGCGCTTGAAGCCGCCGCCGCGCGCCCTCATCCTTGTGGGATGGAAACGCATACCCAACCGACCGCGCCCGGCTACCAGCAACTCGATGCCCCGCTCGAATTCACCGCCGCTGCCGCCGCCAAGGTGCGCGAGCTGATCAGCGAGGAAGGCAATGCCGAACTCAAGCTGCGCGTCTACATCCAGGGCGGCGGTTGCTCCGGTTTCCAGTACGGCTTCGAGTTCGACGAAACCCGCGGCGAGGATGACCTCGCCGTGATCACCGATGGCGTCACCCTGCTGGTCGATCCGCTCAGCCTGCAATACCTGATGGGCGCGGTGGTCGATTACACCGAGACCCTCGCCGGCGCCCAGTTCTCGATCCGCAACCCCAACGCCAAGACCACCTGCGGCTGCGGCTCTTCGTTCACGGTCTGAGCGATGTCGCCCGGCTTCGCGTTCGTCGATGCGCCGCTGGACCGCGCCGATGAACTGCGTGGGGATGCGGCGAAGTTGGATGCCCTGCGCGCGAACGCGAACTGCCTGTGGCTGGATGGTCGAGGCGATACCGAAGTCGATGGCGCAGGCCAGCTGAAATCCACCCTCGGTGCGCCGCGCGATGCCGTCTTCCTCGGGCGGCATGGCGAAGACCATTGGTTTGCCGCGCAACGCGATGCATCGTTCGCCGACGACATCGCCCGCATCGACCTGCGCGGCGCGGCGGCGCAATGGCCGGCGTTCGAATCGACTCTGTTCGCGCAGGCGCGCGCGGTGCTGCACTGGCGCGCATCGCACATGTTCTGCCCGGCCTGCGGCGGCCCGTTGGCGTTCTCTCGCGGTGGCTGGCAGGGCGATTGCGCGGGGTGCGGGCGCGTCGAATACCCGCGCAGCGATCCGGCGGTGATTGTCGCGGTGAGCGATGGCGAACGCCTGCTGCTCGGACGGCAGGCGACATGGCCCGCGCGTCGCTATTCCACGCTGGCCGGTTTCGTCGAGCCCGGCGAATCGCTCGAGCAAACCGTGGCGCGCGAAGTCTGGGAAGAAAGTCGCGTGCGCGTTCGCCGCAGCCGCTATCTCGCCTCGCAGCCCTGGCCGTTCCCCGGCTCGCTGATGCTGGGCTTCGTCGCCGATGCGGAACCGGATGCGCCGCAAACCGCGCAGGACGAACTGGAGGATGCGCGCTGGTTCACGCGCGCGCAGATCGCCGCCGCACTGGCGGAAGACCGCGAGGACGCGCCGCTGCGGCTTTCGCCGCGTTTGTCGATATCGCGTTGGCTGATCGAACGCTGGTTCGCGGGCGAACGCGCCTGAGCCTCAGCCCGGCGCCATCCAGCTGAACGCCGGCCACGGCAGGTTGCGGGCGATCCAGTAGGCCGGGATCAGCACGACCCAGAGCAACGGCTTCGACAACATCGAAATGAGCGGTGCAGCCCAGGCAGGACGGAGGCCGCCGCCCCAGGCGAACGCCAGCACCGCGAACGGCAGCAGCAACATCGCCAATGGGTTCATGCCGAAGGCGGTAGCGATATCGCCGTGCACCAGTGCGTGCAGAGCGCGGGTAATGCCGCAGCCGGCGCACCACCAGCCGGTCAAGGCATGGAATGTGCACGGCGCGAACGGGCTGTCGGCCGCGTTGGGGTCGTTGAACTTCAAGAGCAGGACGCCGGTGGCGGCGGGCAGCCAGCCACCCGCCAGCCAACCGGCGCGC
>JAEWNY010000064.1 GCA_023461075.1 Pseudomonadota bacterium
AATCAAAGGTCATAGCCAAGGACGAAATGCGGGGGATGGAGCCTCCAACATTCCGGACCGGCGCCTTGCTCGACATCACGAGCGGCGCCGGTTTTCCTTTTTCGGCGGTCCGGCTTTCGCGGGCGACCGGTCAGGCCGCGTCGGCCATGGCCTTCATCCGGGTGATGATGTCGCGATAATCCGGCTGGCCGAAGATCGCCGAACCGGCGACGAAGGTATCGGCTCCCGCGGCCGCGATCTCGCCGATGTTGTCCGGCTTGACCCCGCCGTCGATCTCCAGGCGGATGTCGCGGCCGGAGGCATCGATGCGCTCGCGCACGCGGCGCAGCTTGTCGAGCGTGGACGGGATGAACGCCTGCCCGCCGAAGCCGGGATTGACCGACATCAACAACACGTAATCGAGCTCATCCAGGACGTAGTCGAGCACCTCGACCGGCGTCGCCGGATTCAACACCACGCCTGCACTGCATCCCAACGACTTGATCAACTGGATGCTGCGATGCACGTGGCGGCTGGCCTCGGGATGGAAGCTTATATGCGTCGCGCCGGCCTTGGCGAACATCGGGATGATCGCATCGACCGGCTCGACCATCAGGTGCACGTCGATCGGCGCGGTCACGCCGTGCTGGCGCAGCGCATCGCAGACCAGCGGGCCGATGGTCAGGTTGGGCACGTAGTGGTTGTCCATCACGTCGAAGTGCACCCAGTCGGCGCCGGCGGCCAGCACGTTGTCGACCTCCTCGCCGAGCCGCGCGAAATCGGCGGACAGGATCGAGGGGGCGATGACGGTCGGCTGGCGGCTCATCGGCGCGATTTCCTCAATTGTTGGATGCGGTCGTAGGCGGCATTGATTTCGCGCGCCTTGGCTTCGGCTTGCGTGCGCAGTTCCGGCGCGGCATCGGCGTACCTGTCCGGGTGGTACTGCGAGATCATCCGCCGGTAGGCAAGGTCGATCTCTGCATCGGTCGCGTCGCGGGTCAGCCCGAACACGCGATAGGGTTTCTGCCGCGCGCCGAGGCCGAACCAGTCGGCATCGAAGGCATGCCCGACCAAAAGCCCGATGCCCAAGCCGAACAGCGGGGCGCCACGCAACAACAGCACGCCCGCGATCGCACCCAGCAATTTCCCGTACCAGCGTCCCATGCCTGCAGTTTACCCGGCCCAAGGCCGTAAACTTGGCGCCTGCAGAGGAGACCCGCCTTGGCCACCACGCTCGTCCAGTCCGACCTGCCCGGCTTGAACCTGGTCCATCGCGGCAAGGTGCGCGATGTCTTCGACTTGGGAGATGGCCGGTTGCTGATGGTCGCGACCGACCGCCTGTCCGCGTTCGACGTGGTGCTGCCGGACCCGATTCCCGGCAAGGGCGAGATGCTCACGCAAGTCAGCAATTTCTGGTTCGGCAAGACCGGCCACCTCATCGCCAATCATTTGACCCATGACGATGTCGCTTCGGTGTTGCCCGCCGGCGCGGATGCCGCGTTGTACGCCAGGCGCGCGGTGGTGACCAAGAAGTTGAAGCCGGTGCCGGTGGAGTGCATCGCGCGCGGCTATCTCATCGGCAGCGGCTGGAAGGATTACCGGGCGACCGGCGCAGTCAGCGGCATCCGGTTGCCACAAGGCCTGCAACAGGCGCAGCAACTGGCCGAGCCGATCTTCACCCCTTCGACCAAGGCCGCCGTCGGCGACCATGACGAGAACATCGACTTCGCCACCGCCGTCAATTTGGTGGGCCGCGAGATGGCCGAAGCCGTGCGTGGTGCCACGCTGGCGCTGTATGCGTTCGCCCGCGACTACGCAGCCGAGCGCGGCATCATCCTCGCCGACACCAAGTTCGAGTTCGGCACCGATGACGAAGGCCGCCTGTACGTGATGGACGAGATGCTGACGCCGGATTCCAGTCGCTGGTGGCCGGCCGACGAATACGTGGTCGGGACCAGCCCGCCCAGCTACGACAAGCAGATCGTGCGCGATTACCTGGAGACGCTCGATTGGGACAAGACGTCGCCGGGTCCGCGCCTGCCGGCCGATGTCATCGAGCGTACCCGCTCGCGCTACGCCGAGGCACTCGAGCGGCTGGCCGGCATCACCGAGCACTGACCGATGCCGCACACCGTCGACGCCGCGCAACGCCCGATCGATCGCTGGTTCGCCAGTTATTCCGACGACCATCGCAATACCACCAACCAGTGGATCCACGTGGTCTGCGTGCCGTTGATCCTGTGGTCGGTGGTGGCGCTGCTTTGGGCGATCCCCGTGCCCGGCACGCTGTTCGGCCCCGGCGCATTCGCCGCGCTGGCGATGTTCATGACCTGGTCGTTCTATTTCCGCCATTCGCGCACGCTGGGCATGGGCATGCTGGCGGTATTCGTGGCGATGTCGTGGGCCACGCGCTGGTTGCACCTGCAACTGGGCAGCGGTCAATTGGCCCTGCTGGCGTTGGCGGTGTTCGCCATCGCCTGGGTCGGGCAGTTCGTCGGCCACCACATCGAAGGACGCCGGCCCAGCTTCCTGACCGACCTCACCTACCTGCTGGTCGGGCCGGTGTGGGTGCTCAGCAAGCTGTATCGAAAACTGGGCTGGAAGTACTGAGATGACGCCGCCTGCGGGCCTTGGCCGGCGCGATTTCGCGCTGCTGCTGTTCGTCTGCGTGGTGTGGGCGCTGAATTTCCTGATGTCGGCGCTGGGCCTGCGTGAAATCCCGCCGTTCACCTTCACTTTCCTGCGTTTCGCGGTGCTGCTGATCGCGCTGGCGGCCTTCATCCGCCTGCCGCCGCGCGACCAATGGCCGCGGCTCGCCAGCGTCTCCCTGCTGATCGGCGTGCTGCATTTCGGCCTCAGTTTCCTCGCGTTGCGCCTGTCCGGCGATCTGTCTTCGCCGGCGATCGTGATGCAGAGCTATGTCCCGATGACCACGCTGCTGGCGTGGTGGTGGCTGGGCGAGCGCTTCGGTGCCTGGACCGGGGGCGCCATCGCGATCAGCTTCAGCGGCGTCCTGGTGCTCGGCTTGGATCCTTACGTGTTGGCGCGGCCCGTGGCCTTGATCACGATGCTGCTGTCTTCGCTCGCCCTCGCGGTGGGCACGGTATTGATGAAGGGCCTGCGCGGCATCGGCATGCCCAGCCAGCAGGGCTGGATGGCGGTGTTCAGCCTGCTGCCGCTGCTGGCGATCAGCCTGTGGCTGGAGCCCGGCGCATTGGCTCGCCTGGCCTCGGCCAGCGCGGTGGCCTGGGCCGGCGTGGTCTATGCCGCGCTCGCCTCTTCCCTGCTCGGCCATGGCCTGTATTACCAATTGGTGCAACGGCACCCGGTCGCCACGATGATGCCGTGGCTCTTGCTGGTGCCGGTGCTGGCGGTGGCGCTGGGCGTCGCGTTCTGGGGCGACCGCCCCGGCCCACGTGTCTACCTGGGTGGCGCGATGGTGCTGGGCGGCGTGCTGATGATCGCGCTGCGCCAACGGCGGCGCAGTGCGGTCGCCGCGCGTGGCTGAGGATTCGCAAGGCATGAACCGCGCGTCAGGGAGGCCATTCATCATCGGCTAAGATGACCCGGGGCCTGCGGCCCTTCCCCTTTTTTCGCCTGCCTGCCGATGCTGGAAACCCTGCTTCTCCTGCCGTTTGCCTCTGCCTGCCTGATCCTCCTCGCGGGCCATCGGCGCAAGCGGGCGGCATGGATGGCAGGTGCCGCGCCGTTGTTGGGCCTGCTGCTGCTGGCGATGATGACGCCGGCGGTGATGGGTGGCGAGGCGGTATCGGTTTCACATCCGTGGATGCCGACGCTCGGCCTTGACTTCAGCCTGCACCTTGACGGCCTGGCCTGGATGTTCGCGCTGATGGTGCTGGCGATCGGCGCCCTGGTCGTGCTCTACGCAGCCTATTACCTCAGTCCGCGTGACAGCGCCCGCCGCTTCTTCGCCTATCTCATGCTGTTCATGGGCGCGATGCTGGGCATGGTGCTGGCGCGCAACCTGTTGCTGCTGGTGATGTTCTGGGAGCTGACATCGATCAGCTCCTTCCTGCTGATCGGCTTCTGGTCGCGCCGGCAGGATGCGCGCCAAGGTGCGCGGATGGCCTTGACCATCACCGCGATGGGCGGCCTGGCCCTGCTCGGCGGCGTGCTGCTGCTGGGCCAGGTGGTGGGCAGCTACGACCTCGACACCATGCTGCAGGCCGGCGACATGATCCGCGCCAGCCCGTGGTACCCGACGATCCTGGTCCTGGTGCTGCTGGGCGTGTTCACCAAGAGTGCGCAGTTCCCGTTCCATTTCTGGCTGCCGCAGGCGATGGCGGCGCCCACGCCGGTCTCGGCGTACCTGCACTCGGCGACGATGGTGAAGGCCGGCGTGTTCCTGCTCGCACGCCTGTATCCGGTGTTGTCCGGCACCGACCTGTATTTCTACCTGGTCAGCGGGGTCGGCGCGACCACCCTGCTGGTGGGCGCGTGGTACGCGATCTTCCAGCACGACCTGAAGGGCGTACTGGCGTATTCGACGATTTCGCACCTCGGCCTCATCACCCTGCTGTTCGGCCTGTCCACGCCGCTGGCGGTAGTGGCCGGCCTGTTCCACATCCTCAACCACGCGACCTTCAAGGCGTCGCTGTTCATGGCGGCCGGCGTCATCGACCACGAAACCGGCACGCGCGACATGCGCCGACTGGGCGGCCTGCGCCACCTACTGCCGTTCACCAGTGCCCTGGCGATCATCGCCAGCCTGGCAATGGCCGGCGTGCCGCTGCTCAACGGTTTCCTGTCCAAGGAAATGTTCTTCGCCGAAGCGCTCGACGTGCGCGAGGACGGCATGCGCATGGCGACCACCGTCGCGGCCTTCATGGCCGGCGCGCTCGGCGTCGCCTACAGCCTGCGCTTCGTGCATGACACCTTCTTCGGTGAAGGACCGCGCCGGGTCGATCGCGAGGTCCACGAGCCGCCGCGTTGGATGATCGTCCCGATCGGCATCCTGGTGGTGCTCTGCCTTGCGGTGGGGATCGCGCCCGCGCTGACCATCGCGCCGGCGCTGGCGACGGCGGTGGATGGCGTGCTGGGCAAGGATGCGCCGGCCTACAGCCTGGCGGTCTGGCACGGTTTCAACCTGCCGCTGTTGATGAGCGTGGGCGGCATGGTCGCGGGTATCGTGCTGTACGGGGCCTTGCGCCGCTGGTGGGACCTGCACGCCATCGAGACGCGCGCGCGCGGGCGAAAGGTGTTCCAGTGGAACGTCGAGCAGATCTTCGGCCTGGCGGAGCGCTTCAGCAGCTACGTCGCCGGTGGCGGCCTGCGCCGCAGCGTGTTCGGCCTGCTGGTCATGGCGATGGTGGTGGGCCTGGCGCCGTTCCTCTCGGGCGGGCGCGCGCCGATCCTGCTGTCCGCGCCGCAACCGATGCCGCTGCTCGGCATCGTGATCTGCGTGTTGCTGGTGGCTTCGACCCTGGCGACGGTCTGGCTGCACCAACGCCGCCTGATCGCACTGATCGTGATCGGCGCAGTGGGCCTGATGGTGAGCCTGATCTTCGTCTACCTTTCGGCACCGGACCTGGCGCTCACCCAGATCCTGGTGGAAATGGTGACCATCTCGCTGATGATGATGGCGCTCAACTACCTACCCAAGCAGTCGAAGCGCGCCTTCGATGGCCGGCGCCGCGGCCGCGATGCGGTGATCGCGATACTCGCCGGCGGCGGCATCGCCTTCGTCGCCTACCTGATGATGACCGCGCCCGGCCAGACCATCGCCGCCGAACTGCTGGCGCGCAGTCTGCCGGAGGGCCATGGCCGCAACGTGGTCAATGTCATTCTGGTCGACTTCCGCGGCTTCGATACGTTTGGCGAAATCGCGGTATTCGGGATCGCGGCGCTGGTCGTGCACGCGATGTTGCGTTACGTGCGCCTGGAGCCCGACGAAGTGATGCCGGGCCCACCGGCGCAATATCCCATTCCGGCCGACCTCACCCAGCTGCTGTTCCCGCTGGCGCTCACCGTGTCGCTGTTCCTGTTCCTGCGCGGCCACAACGCGCCCGGCGGCGGCTTCATCGCCGGCCTGGCGATCGCGGTGCCGGTGCTGATCAAGTACGTGCTGCAGGGCGCGCGATCGGTGGAGGCGACCTTCGGCTTCGATTACCTGCGCGGCATCGGATTCGGCCTGCTGGTCGCCGTGCTGGGCGGGCTGGGCTCGCTGGCCT
>JAEWNY010000065.1 GCA_023461075.1 Pseudomonadota bacterium
GCGCTGGCCATCGACATGCTTCACTTGGCCCGGCTCGAACGGCTCGATCATCCCCTTTTCGGCGGCCATGCGGCGGATCCAGCGGTCACTCTTGATGCTCATCGACTCTCCCAACGCCCGGACGAAAGCGCGATTGTAAGCGGGCCTAGACCAGCGTGGCGGAGATCGACATCGGCGCACGCGGACGCTTGGCCAGTTCATCCAGAAGCCGCCGCGCCGACGCGCGATAGGCCTCGGCCACCGTGGACTGCGGCTCGGCGATCACCACCGGCACGCCTTCATCGCCCCGTTCGCGGATGCGCACATCCAGTGGCAACGCACCCAGCATCGGCACGCCGTATTGCGCCGCCATGCGCTCCCCGCCGCCTTCGCCGAACACATGCTCGACATGGCCGCAGTTCGAGCAGGTGTGCATCGCCATGTTCTCGATCAGGCCCAGCACCGGCACCTCGACCTTCTCGAACATCTTCAGCGCCTTCTTCGCGTCCAGCGTGGCGATATCCTGCGGCGTGGTCACCACCACCGCGCCGGCGACCGGGATCTTCTGCGCCAGGGTCAGCTGGATGTCGCCCGTACCCGGTGGCAGGTCGACGACGAGGATGTCGAGGTCGCCCCAACGGGTGTCGTTGAACAGTTGCATCAGCGCCGAGGTCGCCATGGGACCGCGCCAGATCATCGGCGTGTCCTGATCGACCAGCAGCGCGATCGACATCGATTCCAACCCGTGCGAATGCATCGGCTCGATGGTCTTGCCGTCGGGGCTATCCGGCTTGCCGGACACACCCAGCATCGCCGGGATGCTGGGACCGTAGATGTCGGCGTCCAGCACGCCGACGCGCAGGCCTTCCTGCGCCAGCGCGGCAGCCAGGTTGACCGCCGTGGTGGACTTGCCGACCCCGCCCTTGCCGGAACCGACGGCGATGACGTTGCGGATACGTGGATGCGGCGGGAGGTTGCGCTGGGGGGCGTGGGCGGGGATCGATTGCATGATTTCAACCAACGCCGTTCACGTGATCACGGGGGTCGATTATCCCTGCATCCGCCAACTTGCGGACCAGCGGCTCAAGCCCATCAAGATGGCGCCGTGAGCTGGCCACCGACCGCGCATGCACGGGTTCACGCACCTGAGCGGCACTAGCAGTCGCGTAGACCGTTCCCTGCGCAGGGACAGCCAACGCCTCCGGCGTCCATTCCAGCCCGCACCAATCGTATATCCGGCGCGCCTGTCCTTCGGTATCGGTCACCAGGTCTTCGTAATGGACATCAAGGATCGCACCGGGCATCACCGCGTGCCAATGCTGCATTAGCCGGCGATACGCGATGTAGTAGTCGGCCAATTCCTCCAGATCGTACGAGAACTCGTAAGCCCGGAAGAACAGTGTCTTGAAGATCGCGTAACAGGTGTCGAGTGGATCCCGTACCAAGTGGATCATCCTGGCATTCGGCAATGCGTTGCGGATCATGCCGCAATAGATGAAGTTGGCCGGCATCTTGTCGATGAACGTCGAGGCGCCATGGGCCATCATCCTCGCGTCCCGCATGTAGAGCCTTCCGACTTCATTGAAATCGACGCGCAACGCCGCCTGCGTCAGCGACAGATCGGGCTCCTTCGCCCGCACCTTCCCGATAGCGCGCCCCAACAGCAACTCAAAGTCCACCAACTCACCGGCGTTGCCGACCTGACCCGACTGCGCAAGGATGCGCTCGGTCAAGGTGGTTCCGGTCCGAGGCATCCCCACGATGAAGATTGCTCCGGCTTCCGGGCTGCCCGCGGACGAAGCGGCCAATGCATCAGCCGTGGTCGCCTGGGTGATGTCGCGCAAGCCGGCGACGACTGGACGCACGTCGTAATCGATGGATTCGCGCCGCTTTCTCGCTCCTTGCAGAAGGCAGGTGAACGCGGACGAGTACTCACCGAGGTCCTCTCTTTCCTTCGCCAAGGCATACAGCAGACCTGCTTCGTCAATGGGTTGCAACGCACCGTCCCCAAGCCAGGACTCCAGTTCATCAACATGGTTTCGTGCGCTCGTCTGCCTGCGCAGCGTGGATCGCAAGTAGGCGATGGCTCCCGAACGGGCGCCTCCTGAAATCAGTCGGTCGAGTTCTTCTTCGGCTGCCGCCACGTCTCCGCTGTAGAACAATGCCAGTGCAAGGTCGTACCGCACGTGCGGGGCATCGCGCAGCGACAGCGAACACCGGTACGCGTCGATGGCTTCCGACAGGCTGTTATGGTGGTAGTAGAGCTTGCCGATTTGCCACAGGAGCAAGGCATTGCCACCCGCCAGCCCCGCCAGGCGCGCAAGCAACGCCGGGATCTCGTCTCGGCGGTGTCCACGGGAAAGCAGCCAGGCACGCTTGACCTGGTGCTGCAGGTCGTCGCTCAGCGCTATCGCTCCATCAATATGTTCAAGCGCGATGTCAAAACGGCCTTCGACGTTCCTGACTTCGGCAGCGAAGGCGTGCGCGACCGCATGCTGCGGCCAAGCCGCTACCAATCTCTCGCCAATCACCACGGCCTCTTCGACGCGTCCTTGCCGCAGCAAGTCCTGTCCTCTCGCCATTTCTCGTGCAATGTCAACGGACGGCGGCAAGCTTGAAGAGATTTCGTTCATATAAGTGCGAAGTTCACCCATGCCGTGTCCAGCGTGTCGCATTCAGTTTACTGGAAGTCAATTGCAGGGCTTGGTTAGGTGCCAATCGTTAAAGTTTCATAGCAAAAAGTGAAAGCTTTTGTTACAGTCAGGTAGGGTTCACGGTTAATTTTTGGCCAGAAACCCATCACCTGTTAAAGACTTGCATCCGAAACCAAGGGGGCTCTTGATGTCCATGCGTAACCCGACCCGTCTCAACCGCAACCCACTGGCGCTCGCCCTTGCCGGCCTGCTTGCCCTGCCGAGCGCCACTGTTCTGTCCCAGGAGCAGCCGGCGACGCAAGCCAACCCGTCGGCACAGGAAGAACAGGAAGAAGATCAAACCCAAGCGCCACAACTTGACCAGGTAGTGGTGACGGGTTCCCGCATCGCAAGAGACACCTTCAACTCGGTTTCGCCCATCCAGGTCATCACCCGTGAGGAAACTACCGTCGCCGGGTTCAACTCGACGGCCGGCGTGCTGCAGAGCACCGCGGTGACCGGCGGCAGCGAGCAGATCAACAACTCCTACGGTGGTTTCGTCGTGAACGGCGGCCCTGGCGTCAATACCTTGTCGCTGCGCGGCCTTGGGGCGACGCGCACGCTGCTGCTGTTGAACGGACGCCGCGTTGCGCCTGCTGGCTCGCGCGGCGCGGTGGGCTCGGCGGACTTGAACGTCCTGCCGAACATCATGGTCGAACGCATTGAAGTGCTGAAGGATGGCGCTTCGTCGATCTACGGCTCGGATGCCGTGGCCGGCGTGGTCAACATCATCACCCGCCAGAAAGTGGACGGCGTGACCACTGAGTTCCAACAGAACGTCACCGAACACGGCGGCGGCAACGAGACCCGCGCCTCCATCATGGCCGGCAAGACCGGGGATGACTGGCGCATATCCGGCTCGCTGGAACTCTATCGACGCACTGAAATGACCCTCGGACAGCGCGATTGGGCCAGCAAGTGCCCCGTGCCCCTGCTCGGTCGCAAGGCCGACGGCAGCTACGGTGCCCGAGACTATATCGACCCGACGACCGGCGAGCCCAAGTGCTGGAGTCTGGATGCCGGCGGCGTGACCATCAACACGCTCGGCACCGCCTATCGACTTGGCGTGGCTGCACCGGGCGGCTTCGGTTATTACGGCAGCTTCTATGCTGATGAGTTCCCGTCCATGCCGTTCTACCCGATGGACTACTTCAACCGCTGGCGTCCGAATGGCAGCGTGACCACCGGGTTCGCAGGCTTCGAAGGCGTCGATCTGAACAGCCGTACCACCTTCGAGCCGAACATGCTCAGGGAGTCGCTGGTTTCGCCGACCAAGAACTACACCGGGTTCCTGCAAGGCGGCAAGGACCTGCACGCCCTCGGCGACGCCGAGCTCTATTTCGAAATCCTGGCGCATCGCCGCAACTCCAGCCAGAACGGCTACCTGCAACACACCGTGGACTATCCTCGCGGCAGCCCCCTGCTTGGCGCCTACCGCTTCCTCACCGGTACTGCGGTGGGCGCTCCGGCAGATGGCTCCACCAATGGCCTGCCGATCGTCGCACGCGCGTTCGTCGGCTGGGGCATCTATCGCAACAAGCAAACCGTCGACTTCAATCGCAGCACGGTGGGCTTGCGCGGGGATCTGGGCAGCAGCAGCTGGAACTATGATCTGTATGTGAGCCACGCCAAGTCCGACGCGGACTACATGACCCAGAACCGCCTGACCGACCGCATCGCCAGCGCGCTGCGGGTGGTTCCGGACGGTGCGGGCGGCTTCATCTGCGCCGATGCGGCAGCTCGCGCGGAAGGCTGCGTCGCCGCACCCGTGCTCACGCCTGCCGTGATCGCTGGCAACCTGCCCGAGAGCTACCGCAACTACATCATGCAGTGGACCAAGGGCAACACGAAGTACAGTGAATCAACCGTCAACCTTGGGGTTAATGGCCCGCTGTTCGACATGTGGCACGGCACCGCTTACGGCGCTTTCGGCCTCGAACACCGCAGAGCCAAGATCGACGACACCCCGGACATCAACTCGATCAACAGCAACCTGTACGGCTTTACGTCATCCACGCCGACACGTGGTAGCGACTCGGTCAACGAAGCCTATGCCGAACTGGAACTGCCTCTGATCAAGGGCGTGCGTGGCGCGGAGGAACTGAGCGTCAACCTGTCTGCCCGTTACACCGACTACAAGTCATACGGCGACGACACTACCTACAAGTTCGGCCTGCTCTACACCCCGGTCAACTGGCTGTCGCTGCGGGCCTCCCACGGCACATCGTTCCGCGCGCCAGCGCTGTTCGAGCAGCACCTGGGCGCCACCAGCGGCTTCATCCAGGCCACCAATGACCCCTGCAACGAATGGGCGCTGGCCACGGACCAAACGAGCAACCGTTACTTGAACTGCCGTAGTCTGGGCTTACCCAACAACTACACCGCGACCAACAGCGTCACGGTCTTCACCAAGGGTGGCGCCGAGACGGGCCTGTCCGCCGAAACCTCGACGGCGACCACCGCAGGCCTGGTCTTCCAACCGACCTTCCCGGACGCGTTCGGCACCCTGTCTTTCGCCGCTGACTACTACGACATCAAGGTCGACAACGGCGTGGCACGGCTGACGGGCGGCCAGGTGTTGAGCCTGTGCTACGGCTCGTCACCTGATGAGTTCGCGGCGCGCAGCGGCTATTGCAGCCTGGTGACGCGTGCGGCCAACAACTCCCTGACGGTGACGACGGGTTACATCAACGTGACCTCGAGCGTGGTCCGCGGCTGGGACTTCACCGCACGCTACGTGCGTGACATCGGGCCGGGCTCGTTCCGCGCCACCGCCCAGGTGTCCCACTACCTGGAGCAGGGCTACCAGAGCCTGTCGAGCGAACCCTACCGCGACCGCAATGGCACGATCGGAGCGCCGGACTTCACCGGCAACCTTGACCTGTCCTACACCGTGCGCAATTGGCTGTTCCGCTACGGTCTGGATTGGGTGGGCGGCGTCAGTGACTATGCCTACTACGATTCGTACTACAACACCGACTACCGTCCGACCTACCTGATGGAGATCGACGACTATTTCCTCCACAGCCTGTCGGTTCGCTACTCCGGCGACAAGTGGTCGGTGACCGGCGGCGTTCGCAACATCGCGGACAAGACCCCGCCGATCGTCTCGACCGGCGCCACCACCACGATCGGCAACGCGCCACTGTCAAGCAGCTATGACTACCTGGGGCGTTCCTACTTCGTGCGTTTCTCCAAGACCTTCTGATCCAGCGGATCATCGCGACACCCTCGACCGCCGTGCAGTGCACGGCGGTTTTTTTGTGTCGCCGATAACTGTATGCTGCATGAACCATCGATCCGTTTACCAGGTAGATACATGATGATCAGAACCTGTGCTTCGCTGTTGATCGCTACCCTCCTCGCCCTGCCACTTCCGTCAGCGGCCGCAACACCACAGCGACCCAGCATCGAACAACTGGCCGCGTTTCCGGAATTTTCGGGCTTCTCGCTGGCACCGGACGGCAAGCACATCGCTGCACTGCGCGGGAAGGGCGAGGAGCGTGTAATCGCGGTCTGGAAAACCGACGCGCTGGATCAGGCGCCGACCCTGATCGGCTCCCAACGCATGAAGATCACCGGGGTTTCCTTCATCAAGGACGACCGCCTGGCGGTGACGCTCTGGCAGCCGCACGACTTGCGGCTGGATCGCTTGACCAAGACGTTCATATCAAAGTTGATGATCACCGACCTGGAGGGCAAGAACTGGAACGAGCCCATTACCCAGCCGCGAGCCACCAGCCGCCAGCAGGAACTTGAACAGTCGCTCACCAACTCGACCGTCTTGAGTACGTTGCCCAACGAGCCGCATCACATCCTGGTGGTCAACAACGTAGGCAGCAATTCTGGAGACGTCTACCGGGTCGATCTGCGGGATTATTCTTCGCAACGCGTCCAGATGACCGAGGAGCGTGTCGGCGGTTACATCACCGATCTCGACGGCGCCCTGCGCGCCCGCTTGAAGCAGGATGTGGATGGGACGGGTGCGTTCGTGTCCGCGGAGTTCCGCAATGCCAGCACGGGCGCCTGGGAGGAGCACTTCCGCTCCTACGTGAAGAACCGTGATCAGACCCAGATCATCGGCTTCGGCAGCGACCCCAACATCGCATTCCTACTCAGTAACGTAGGCCAGGACAAGGCTGCCGTGTACGAGTACGACATCGCCGCCAAGCAGCGCAAGGAAGCGGTGTTCCAGCACAAGTTCTTCGACGCGAGCCGCGTCTTCGTGAACCCCTACCGTGCCGCAGGCGAGGGCTTCGGCGAGCTTCTCGGCGTCGGCTACATGGGGCCACGTGGCGACGATGTCCATTGGACCTCGCCGAGGATGCGCTCGCTGGACGCAGGCCTTCGCAAGGCCATGGGAATCATCGGCTCCAAGGTGACGATCGTCGATCCGGCAACGGGCCAGAGCGCCACCGTGGACTACCCGGCCGCGCGAAACTACTGGATCAGCGCGTTCACCCCGGATTTGTCCACGCTGATCGTCGGAGTTGATGGGGCTTCCGCACCGCCTGAATATTACCTGTTCCGCAATGGCAACCTGACCTTGCTTGCCAAGAGCTATCCGGCCATCGACCCGCGCGCTTTGGGCAGTACCGAACTGGTCTATTACAAGGCACGCGACGGACTGCAGATCCCGGCATTCCTCACCAAGCCGAACAGCGAGATGTGTGGCGCGGGTCCGTGGCCGGCCGTCGTGCATCCACATGGCGGTCCCTGGTCGCGCGACGGCATGGATTTCGATGGCTCAATGTGGGTTCCGCTCATGGCGTCTCGCTGCATGGCCGTCCTGCGTCCGCAGTTCCGCGGTTCCAACGGCTGGGGGCGCAAACTCTGGATGGCCGGTGATGGGGAATGGGGCCAGAAGATGCAGGACGACAAGGATGATGGCGCGAAATGGTTGATTGACCAGAAGATCGCCATTCCCGGGCGCCTGGCGATGTTCGGGTACTCCTACGGTGGCTACTCTGCTTTCGATGCCGCCATCCGCCCAGCAGGAACGTACAAGTGCGCGATCGCCGGAGCCGGCGTATCCGACATCCGCAAGATCTGGTCGCGTTTCTACACCAACCCCTTCTTCCGTCAGGCGCAGGCACCTACCGTCAAAGGCGTGAGCCCGGTGGATGATGCGGCCAAGTTGCAGATCCCGCTCATGGTCTATCACGGTGAGCGCGACCAGACTGTTCCCATCGAACAGTCCGATTGGTTCGTGGCCAAGGCGAAGCAATCGGGCAAGCCGGTGGTGTACCACAAGATCGCCGACTACGCCCACGGCCCGGCTTGGACCCGCGCCATCATGGGTGACCAGTTGCGGATCATTGACGACTACCTGACCAAGGACTGCGGTGGCGGCGGTTTGTGAACGGTTGATCTATGAACCCTAGCCATTTCGCGACGACGCAAGCCGGCAGGTCACGAATGGGATATAACGACCGCATCCGATGGCGTGGCCACCGGGGGAACCCACATCAGGAGAGATTCATGCGCAAGACCCTGTTCGCACTGGCCATCGCCGCCGCTTCGATGCCGATGATGGCTTCGGCCCAGCAGTCACCGGTTGGCAAGTGGAAGACGCTTGACGACGAGACTGGCAAGGCGATGACCGTGGTCGAGGTCTATCAGGCCCAGAACGGCACGCTGGCCGCCAAGATCGTCGAAAACATCGCGGCGCCGCCGACCTGCACCAAATGCAGCGGCGCCAACAAGAACAAATCCATCATCGGCATGCCGGTGCTCTGGAACCTGAGGAACGAGAACGGGACCTGGGGTGGCGGCAATGGCCTCAAGCCCTCCTCGGGCGACAGCTTCCGTGCCAAATCGGTGAAGGTGGTGGATGGCGGCAAGAAGCTTGAGATCACCGGCTGCAAAGGTCCGTTCTGCCGTACTGCGACTTGGGTACGTCACTGAGCAACTTTCGACTCTGTCGTCGAACCAAGGGCCCGGGAAACCGGGCCTTTTTCATGACGGCAGGAAGGGTGCCGCTATCGCCCATGCGATAATCCGCAGCCGTTTTCGAATGCCCCCGACCCGCCCGACCATGCCCCGCCAAGCCCTCGTCACCTGCGCCTTGCCCTATGCCAACGGGCCGCTGCACCTTGGCCACCTGGTCGGCTACATCCAGGCCGACATCTGGGTACGCGCGCGACGCATGGGCGGCGACACGATCCATTTCGTCTGCGCCGACGACACCCACGGCACGCCGATCATGCTGGCCGCGGAGAAGGCCGGCACCACGCCGGAAGCCTTCATCGCCGGCATCCAGGCTTCGCACGAGGCCGATTTCGCCGCCTTCCACGTCGCCTTCGATCATTACGATTCCACCAACTCGGCCCGGAACCGCGCGCTGACCGAGGCGATCTATGCACGGCTTGACGCCAACGGCCACATCGGCCGGCGCACGGTGTCGCAGTTGTTCGATCCCGAGCGCGGCATGTTCCTGCCCGACCGCTATGTCAAGGGCATCTGTCCTAACTGCGGCACACCGGACCAGTACGGCGACAACTGCGAGCATTGCGGCGCGACCTATTCGCCGACCGAATTGAAGGAGCCGAAGTCGGTGGTCTCCGGGGCCACGCCGGTGCTGCGCGACTCCGAGCATTTCTTCTTCGAGTTGGGGCAGTTCGAAGACTTCCTGCGCGAATGGCTGGCGGGCGACGTCGCGGTCGCCGGCGTCAAGGCCAAGCTGGGCGAATGGCTGGAGGGCGAAGGCGGCCTGCGCGCGTGGGACATCTCGCGCGATGCGCCCTACTTCGGTTTTGAAATCCCCGGCGCGCCGGGCAAGTATTTCTACGTCTGGCTGGATGCACCGATCGGCTACCTGTCCAGCTTCCAGTCGCTGTGCGAGCAATACGGCCTCGATTTCGATGCCTTCCTCAAGCCGGACAGCGATGCCGAGATGCACCACTTCATCGGCAAGGACATCGTCAACTTCCACGGCCTGTTCTGGCCGGCGGTGCTGCACGGTTCCGGCCACCGCACGCCGACGCGACTGCACGTCAACGGCTACCTGACCGTGGATGGCGCGAAAATGTCCAAGTCGCGCGGCACCTTCGTGATGGCGCGCACCTGGCTTGAGCAGGGATTGAACCCCGAGGCCTTGCGCTACTACTTCGCGGCCAAGACCTCGGGCGTGGTGGATGATCTCGACCTCAACCTCGGCGATTTCGTGCAACGGGTGAACAGCGACATCGTCGGCAAGTTCGTCAACCTGGCGAGCCGCTGCGCCGGCTTCATCGACAAGCGTTTCGACGGGGCGCTTGCCGACGCCTTGCCCGATCCTGCGATGTACGCGCGGTTCGTCGAGGCGCTCGCGCCGATCCGTGCCGCGTATGCCGCCGATGACGCGGCGCAGGCGTTGCGACTGACCATGGCGCTGGCCGACGAAGCGAACAAGTACATCGACGAGCAGAAGCCGTGGGTGATCGCCAAGCAGGAAGGCGCCGCGGCCGAATTGCAGGCGGTATGCACCCAAGGCCTCAACCTGTTCCGCGTGTTGGCCCTGGCGCTCGCGCCGGTATTGCCGGCGACCGCAGAGCGCGTGGCCGAGTTCCTCAACGCGCCACTGACGCGCTGGGCCGATTGCGATGCGGCCTTGACCGCGCATCGTATCGCCGCCTACCAGCCACTGTTCACCCGCATCGACCCCAAACACATCGACGCCATGACCGAAGCCAGCAAGGACACCCTCAAGCCCACCGGCGACGCCACCGCGGCGGTGAAAACGCCAGCCACCGCGACTGCCCCGAAAGTGGAGACTGCCGTCGCCGCGTTCATCGGCATCGAGGATTTCGCCAAACTCGACCTGCGCATCGGCAAGGTGCTGGAATGCGGTCTGGTAGAAGGCTCCGACAAGCTGCTGCGTTTCCTGCTGGACGCCGGCGAACTGGGCCAGCGGCAGATCTTCTCCGGCATTCGCGCCAGCTACGCAGAGCCGGAAAAGCTGATCGGACGCAGCGTGGTGTTCATCGCCAACCTTGCGCCGCGCAAGATGCGCTTTGGCATCAGCGAAGGGATGATCCTTTCGGCCGGTTTCGACGGCGGTGCACTGGCCCTGCTGGATGCCGATGACGGCGCGCAGGCCGGCATGCCGGTGCGCTGACGATTCAAGGGTTTTGACTGCGCGATGCGGCCACGTGCGCCATTGGAGTCAGTCGAACTGGTCGAGCGGATAGACCGCCTTCTGCCGCAGACCCAATGCGGCCAGTGTGGATTCGAGGGCTGCCGGCCGTATGCCGAGGCGTTGGCGCGTGGCGCAGCCGGCATCGACCAATGTCCGCCGGGCGGCGACGCTGGTGCTCGTGCGTTGGCGCGGCTGCTGGGTGTGCCGGCATCGCCTTACGACCGCGATCGCGGCGAACACAAGCCCGGCATCGTGGCGGTGATCGTCGAGGCCGACTGCATCGGCTGCACCAAGTGCATCCAGGCCTGCCCGGTCGATGCGATCGTCGGCGCTTCGAAACTCATGCATACCGTGATTGCGCCACTCTGCACCGGCTGCGAGTTGTGCGTGCCGCCCTGCCCGGTCGATTGCATCGTGATGCAGCCGGCCGGGAATTGAGCACCTACTTGCCGCGCGGTTTGCACGCCGCGCACACGCGCTCGACCTTGTAGCCCTTGCCGCGCAATTTCTCGACGACTCCGTCGGGCCCCAGCAGGTGCATCGCCCCGACCACGACCAGGTGGTCGTCGTCGCCTGCGGCCTGCAGTTTCTGCACGAGCTGCGGCACCCATGCATCGTTGCGCTCGACGTTGATGGCCTGATAGAGGCGTGGATGTTCGCGCTTCATCTCGGCAATGACCTTGGCAAGCATGGTGTCGACGTCGCCACGGCGCCACGCATCGTGCAAATTCTTCGATTCCTGTCCGCCGTTGGCGAAGGCATCGATCGCATCCTCCAGCATCTGCCCCTGTTCTTCGGGGGTCATGCCCGAGAGCAATTGGATCTGGCCGGCGCCGGTTTCAAGCCCCGCGACGGGTTTGTCGGCCTTCGCCGCACGTTGCATGAAATGGCGGTCCAGCCCGAGTTCGGGCTGCATGCCCAGCTGCGCCATCCCGGTCATCGACACCATCAGCGCCGCGAACCAGGGCTTGAAGACCTGGAACATCACCGGGGCGATGTTCTGCTTGGCCAGCGCCGCCTCGTTGGCCTTGAGCCACGCATCGAGCTTGGCGTTCTGCGCCGGGCTCAAGTCGTCCTTCAGCTGGGTGCCGTCGCCGCGCATCGCCGCCATCATCATCTGCTGCTGCAATGCCGGCGACTCCATCTCGCCCGGCGGGATCTCGAACACCAGTTTCTCGGCATCGGCGAACGCGGCATCCACATCCCCGGACAGGGGATAGTCGCTCGGCTTGAGCAGGTGGAACGAGCCGAGCAGATAGAGGCAGTTGTCCGTATCGCAGACCTTCCACAGCAGCGGCACCGGCGGCGTCGACGCGGCTTTCGCCGGCTCTCTGGCTTGCAGCGGAACACTGACGAGGGCGAGTGCCACCGCGAAGGCGAGGGTCTTGTACATGGACGGTCCTTTTTTCGAGTGTTGCAAGATTACGGAAAATGATGGGGAGGCAGAATGATCATCGCCCGCGCAGGAACCAGCGGTCGATCTCCGCTAGGCTGAAACGCGCCCAGGTCGGTCGCCCATGGTTGCATTGCGCCGAACGCTCGGTGGCTTCCATCTCACGCAGCAAGGCGTTCATTTCGGGAATCGTCAGGCGACGGTTGGCGCGCACGCTGCCGTGGCAGGCCATGGTCGAGAGCAGGGCATCACGCGCCTCGGCCACGCGCGGGCTGTGGCCGTGCTCGAGGAAATCCGCCAGCACGTCGCGCAGCAGCGCTTCGACATCGCCCTGCGCGAGCAAGGCCGGCACAGCGCGCAGCAGCAGCGATTGCTCGCCGCTGCGAGCGACATCGAAACCCAGGTGGTGCAGCGCCTCGCCTTCGCGCTCGACCAGATCGGCCTCGCGCATCGACACCGCGATCGGCATCGGCACCAGCAGGGGCTGAAGGCGCAGGCCTTCGCCATCGAAGGCGGCCTTGAGTTTCTCGTAGTTGATGCGCTCGTGCGCCGCATGCATGTCGACCACGACCAACCCCTCGGCGTTCTCGGCGAGGATGTGGATGCCGTGCAGCTGCGCAATGGCGAAGCCTAGCGGCGGGATATCGCCACCTTCGGGCATGACCGGCGCGGCCGTTGCATCGCCCGCTGGCTGCCATGCTGGCGCCGCAGCAGCATCGCGATACAACGCCACATAGGCCGCAGGCGCGTCGGCCACGCGCAGGCCAAGCGGTGATTGCGGCAGCGCATGGAGATCGAAGGCCATGCCGGTGGATGTCGCGATTCCCGGCATCGACCCGTCTTGTGGCTGTTCGCCGCCTGTCGGCACTTGCCCGGCGCGGGTTTCCGCCAGCGCCTCCTTCAAGGTGCGATGGACGAAGTCGTGTATCAGCCGCGCGTCGCGGAACCGCACCTCATGCTTGGCCGGGTGCACGTTGACATCGACCCGGCGTGGATCGAGATCGAGGAACAGTACGTAGGCGGGTTGCCGGCCGTGATAGAGCACATCGGCATAGGCCAGCTTGACCGCGTGCGCCACGCTGCGGTCGCGCACCGCGCGGCCGTTGACATAGAGGTATTGCTGGTCGGCGCTCGGGCGGTTGTAGGCTGGCTGCGCGATCCACCCGGAAAGCCGCAGCCCCGCGGCTTCATGATCGATGGCGATCGCCTGGCGGGTGAATGCCTCGCCCAGGGTCTGCAGCAGGCGGTCATCGGCAATCAACGCGTCTTCGCCGCCGCGATAGCGACGCATCGCCTTGCCGTTATGGCTGAGCCGCAGCTCGATGCCCGGCCGCGCCAATGCGAGCGCGCGCAGCCATTCCTCGATGTGCCCAAGCTCGGTACGTTCAGCGCGCAGGAACTTGCGCCGCGCCGGCGTGTTGAAGAACAGGTCGCGCACTTCGACCGTGGTGCCCGGCGATTGCGCAGCGGGCGAGGTGCTGCCGAGGTGGCCGCCCTCTACTTCCAGCACGTGGCCGTGTTCGCTGCCCGTGCGCCGCGAGGCGATGCGGAACCGGCTGACCGAGGCGATGGAGGGCAGTGCCTCGCCGCGGAAACCGAGCGTGGCGACGGCCTCCAGGTCCTCGAGCGAGGCGATCTTGCTGGTCGCATGACGCTGCACCGCGAGCGCGAGTTCCTCGGCTGCGATGCCGCCGCCATCGTCCCGCACCCGGATCAGGCGGACGCCGCCTTCCTCCAGGTCGATGTCGACGCGGCGGGCCCCGGCATCCAGCGCGTTCTCGACCAGTTCCTTGACCACCGAGGCGGGACGCTCCACCACTTCGCCGGCGGCGATCTGGTTGGCGAGGGTGTCGGGGAGCAGGCGGATGCGGGCTTCGGTCACGGGCACGGGTTCGGGGCGAGCCGACGATGATACCGGCCGGCGGCGCGGGCCGCCGAAGCGTCTTTCTTGAACGCCCGCGCGAACCTACGGTGCCGCGTCCACCGCGGCATCGACCATGCCCAGCGCACCATTGCGCTTGGCGGCGTAATAGGTGCCGGGTGGCGGCAGGCGAGTGAAATAGTTGTGCACGCCGTCCAGCACCGCGCGGGCCAATTGGCGCTGGTAGGACGGATCCCGCAGGCGGCGTTCCTCGTCCGGGTTGGAGATGAAGGCGGTCTCGACCAGCATCGAGGGCACGTCCGGCGAACGCAGCACCACGAAGTTGGCCTTCTCGATCTGCGGCTTGTGCGTCCTGCCGATGCGCGACAGGCCGCCCAGCACATCCTTGGCGATTGCCTCAGAAGCGCGCTGGGTCGCGCTCTGCGACAGGTCCAGCAGCACCGATGCCAGCGTGTCGTTCCTGTCCTTCAGCTTGACCCCGCCGACCAGGTCCGCGGAGTTCTCCTGGTCCGCCAGCCAGCGCGCGGCCTGCGAGGAAGCCCCGCGCTGCGACAGCACGAACACCGAGGAGCCGTTCGCCTTCGGGTTGGTGAAGGCATCCGCGTGGATGGAGACGAAGACATCGGCCTTGGCGGTGCGCGCCTTCTGGTAGCGCTGCGCCAGCGGGATGAAGAAATCGGCATCGCGGGTGAGATAAGCCTTCATGCCCGGCATCGCATTCACTTGCCGCGCCAGTTCGCGCGCCACCTGCAGGGTGATGTCCTTCTCGCGGGTGCCGCTGGGGCCGATCGCGCCGGTGTCCTGCCCGCCGTGGCCGGCATCGATCGCGATGACCAGCGGTCGCAGGTTCTGGCTGCGCATGACCTCCTGCACGCTGCGCACCGGCTTGGCCTGGGCGGCGGTGGGACTGGCCGTTGGCGGTTTGGACGCCGCTGCGGAGGCGGTCGGCGTCGCCGCCGGCTCCCCGGTCGCGACACGGGTCGGTACCCCGGTCGCCACGGTGCCACTGCCCTGCCTGACCGTCGGCATGGCGTCGGGCGCAGGTGAAACCGGCTCCGCGCGGGCTTCGACGGGTGCAGATGTGGATGCCGTGACCGGCGGCGTGCTGGCGCTCGTCGTCGGCATCGGCTGCGCTTGCACGGATGGCGCGGGCGTCGATGCCTGTGCGCCCGCCGCGATCGCGGCGATGCCATCGCCCGGCCATTGCAGCACCAGCACCGCCTGGCCATCTCGCCATTCAAGATTCGGGCCGATCATCACCACCGGTGCGGCCAGGTCGAAGACGATGCGGGTAATGCCGGGCTCGGGCTTGCCGGTGCGCACCGCCTTGACCACGCCGCCGCCGGCCGGAAGGCGCACGGCGGGTGACAGCCCCGTATCGAGCACGTCCAACACCAGCCGGTCCGGGTTGGCGAGCGGGATCACCCGGTATTCCGCGCGGCTGTCCAGCACGATTTCGGCGCGGGTGCCTGTGGCCGAATCGCTCACCGCGACCGACTTGACCTCACGGGCCTCGGCCAGATTCCAGCAGAGCGCGAGCAGGAGCATCAGCCCCAGCAACGCTTGCTCCAATCGCAGTCCCCGCGTGCGCATGACAGGATTCAAACACCGTACGCATTTCAGTTCAACCATTTTCCCTTGTGAATCCAATAGTTCGGTTAACTTTCTCTCAGGTTTCGCGAGATTGCATCGCCACAACCGCGTCCATCCACGCCTCGCCGGCAGCACTGGCGGCCTCGATACTCATCCGCCGGCCAGCGCCCTCGATGGCCAGAACGATGCGCAGATCCGGCGCCGGCAGGGCCGAGGCGCCGCGCTCAGGCCATTCCACCAACCACAGGGCGACGGCGTCGTGATCGATGCCGAGGAATTCCAGTTCCCCCGGATCGCCGATGCGATACAGATCCAGATGCAGCGCTTCGCGGCCGTCCGCCAGCGGATAACGCTCGACCAAGGTGTAGGTCGGGCTGCGGATCGGCCCTGTGATGCCGAGCGCACGCAGCAGGGCGCGGGCGAAACTGGACTTGCCGGCGCCCAGGTCGCCTTGAAGATGCAGCATCACACTCGAGGTCGGCAGCGTCGCGGCGAAACGCGCAGCGATGGCATCGGTGGCCGGTGGATCGGGCAGGAAGATGTCGAAACTCACGGCGTGCACTCGTCGATCGTCGCACGCAGTTCGGCGATGAGGTCGCTGGCCAGCATTCCGGCCATGCCACCGAGCGCCGCGCGATCGCCGGCGCGCGCATGCAGCCACGCGCCCGCCGATGCGGCATCGAATGCCTTAAAGCCCTGCGCCAGCAGAGTGGCGATGACGCCGGTCAGCGCATCGCCCATCCCGCCGGAGGCCATGCCGGGATTGCCTATGTCGGTGACGCGAAGGCTTTGCTCGGCGTCGACGACGATCGTGCCTGCGCCTTTCAGAACGACAGTGCACTCGAAGCGTTTGCTCATCTGGGTCGCGGCAGCGAAACGGTCGGCCTGCACTGCGCGGATTTCGACGTCGAGCAATCGCGCGGCTTCGCCCGGATGCGGGGTCAGTACCGCGTTGGGCAACGCACGCGGCGATGCCGCCAGCAGGTTGAGCGCGTCGGCATCGACCACCATGGGCTTGCCGGCCCCGATGGCGGCATCAAAAAGCGCGCGACCCCATGCCCCCTGCCCAAGACCCGGCCCGATCGCGAGCACATCGGCGCGATCGAGCAAGGTCCGCAGCGCATCCGCATCGTCCACCGCGTGCACCATCGCTTCCGGACGTCGTGCCAACAGCATCGCCACATGCTCGGCACGCGTCGCCACCGAAACCAGGCCGGCACCGCAGCGCAACGCTGCTTCGGCGCTCAAGGCGATCGCGCCACCGCTGCCGTGGTCGCCGCCGATCGTCAGCACATGGCCGAAGCGACCCTTGTGAGAATCACGAGGGCGTCGCGGAAAACACGGGCACGGCTGCACTTCGGCTTGGGCAGTGACGCCGTCGAACACGGCTGCCGGCAGGTCGAGCCGCGCCAACGAAAGCTTGCTCGCATGATCGAGCGCCGCGCCGGTCGCAAGTCCCGCGTGGGCAGCGATGAACTGGAGGGTCCGTGTGGCGATGATCGACACCCCGGGAACCCCGCCAAGTTGAGCGTTGACGCCGCTGGGCACGTCCAGCGCGAGGATCGGCGTGCCCGATGCATTCGCGGCTTCTATCATTCGAGCGAACTCGCCTTCGGGCGCGCGATCGCCGCCGATGCCGAACAGCGCATCGACGATGACATCGGCGTCCGGCAAGACGCCATCGAACACCTCAACGCGCCCCCCGGCATCGCGATATTCGCGGGCCATCGTACGTGCCAGCGACGTGCGCGGCTCGCAGCCGGCAGCTTGCGCGACACGGATGTCCACGCCGGAGCCGAGGGCGTGCTTGGCCAATACCCAGCCGTCGCCGCCATTGTTGCCGGGACCGCAAAGCACGACGACGCGTCGTGCCTGTGGCCAGTGTTCGAGCAGGCAACGCCACGCGGCCTGGCCGGCGCGGCGCATCAGGGTGGTCTCATCGATGCCGGCGACCTCGCGTGCGCGGCGTTCGAGTTCACGCAGCGCGGCGGTGTCGTACAACGCGAGAGGATTCGGCATGTCGCGATTCTATACTTCGCGCATGCCGCCGAACGCCGACATCGATACGCTGACCGCGCGGATCCGCGAGGAAGCCGCATCGCTCGGTTACACCCGCTTCGGCATCAGCGGCGTTGAACTGGGCGATGACGAGAGCCACCTGCGCCGCTGGCTGGACGCGGGCATGCACGGCACGATGCAGTGGATGGCCGCGCACGGCGACAAGCGCTCGCGCCCGGATGAATTGATCCCCGGCACGGTATCGGTGATCTCGGTCGGTCTCGACTACGGCCGCGAACACGAGGAAGCCTGGGCCACGCTTGCGGACGGCGAACGCGCCTACGTGGCGCGTTATGCGTTGGGCCGCGATTACCACAAGCTGATTCGACAGCGCCTGCAGACACTCGCCGAGCGCATCGAGGCGATTGTCGGGCCGATCGGACACCGGGTGTTCGTCGATTCGGCACCGGTGCTCGAACGCGCGCTCGCCCGCAACGCCGGCCTCGGCTGGATCGGCAAGCACACCTGCCTGATCGACAAGGACGGCGGCTCGTGGTTCTTCCTCGGCGAGATCTATGTCGATCTCGCCCTGCCGGTGGCCACTCCCGCCATCGACCATTGCGGCACGTGCAAGCGATGCATCGACATCTGCCCGACCCAGGCGATCATCGCGCCCTACCGGCTGGATGCACGCCGCTGCATCAGCTATCTCACCATCGAGCACGAGGGTGCGATCCCCCTGGAATTCCGAGAAGCGATCGGCAACCGCATCTTCGGCTGCGACGATTGCCAACTCGTCTGCCCTTGGAACAAGTTCGCGCAGCGTTTCGAAGAGCCGGATTTCCTGCCGCGCAATGGCCTGGACCAGGCCAGCCTCACCGAACTGTTCGCCTGGGATGAAGAGGAGTTCCTGCGCCGCACCGAGGGTTCAGCGATCCGCCGCAGCGGCCACGAGCGCTGGCTACGCAATATCGCGATCGCACTCGGCAATGCGCCGACCACGGCGGATGTCGTTTCGTCCCTGCGTTCGCGTGAATCACATCCTTCCGCCATCGTGCGCGAACACGTGGCGTGGGCGCTTTCGCGCCACCTCGGCCATTGAGGCTCAGCGCCGTGCGGCGAGCTGGGTGACCAATTCGCGGGTGACCGCATCACCCGCTTCCGCTTCCCCGCGCAGCACCGGCAGCAGCTCATTGGCGAGCTGCTTGCCCAGTTCGACGCCGAACTGGTCGAAGGCATTGATGCCCCACAGCACCGATTGCAGGTAGACGCTGTGTTCGTACAGCGCAATGAGATGGCCGAGAGAAGCCGGCGTCAACGCATCGAGCAACAGCAAGGTACTCGGGCGTCCACCGGGATAGCGACGATGCGGATCGTCGCTGTCCTGCCCGTTGGCCAGCGCCTCGCTCTGCGCCAGCAGGTTGGAGAGCAACGCGGCATGGCTGGCCGGATGCGCGTGGTCCGGACGCACCACGCCGATGAAATCCGCCGGCACGATCTGCGTACCCTGGTGCAGGGCCTGGAAAAAGCTGTGCTGCACATCGCTGCCGGTGCCACCCCACCAGACCGGCACGGTGTCGCCGTCGAGCGCGCTGCCATCGCCGCGCACGCGCTTGCCCAGGCTTTCCATCACCAGCTGCTGCAGGTAGGCCGGCAGCAGTCGCAGGCGCTCGTCATAGGGCAATACGGCTTGTGTGGCCGCATGCTGGGCTTCGCGATTCCACAGCGCGGTGAGCGCATGCCAGACCGCGAGATTCTGCTCCAGCGGCGCTTCCCGCGCATGACGGTCGAACGCGGCGGCACCGTCCAGCAATTCGCGGAAGCCGTCCATTCCGATGGCCAACGCGATCGGGAATCCTACCGCCGACCACAGCGAATAGCGCCCACCGACCCAATCCCACATCGGCAGGATGCGTTCGGGTGCGATACCGAATTCGCGGCCGGCGCGTTCGATGTTGGCACTGACCGCATACATCCGCGCGTCATCGTCCAGCCATTCGCGCAGGATGCCGCCGTTGATCAGGGTTTCCTGGGTGCCGAAGGTCTTGGATATGGCGATACCGAGCGTGTGTGCCGGATCGAGCCCGGCAAGCACCCGGCTGATCGAAGCCGCATCGACATTGGAGACGAAGTGAACGCGGGGGCGCCGGTCTTGCGGCGCCAGCGCATCGACCACCATCCGCGGGCCCAGGTCCGACCCGCCGATGCCGACGCTGACCACGTCGGTGATGGATGGATCTGCCTCGATCGCGGCGGCCATCGCGGCCATCGCGTCCTGCGCTTGGCGCGCCTGGGCATGCGCCGCTGCAGCGACAGGCGCACTCGAAAGATCACCGCGCAGCGCGGTGTGCAGGGCGGCACGGCCTTCGGTGTTGTTGACCTTTTCGCCATCGGCGAGACGACGCATCGCGCCGGCAAGATCGGCCTCGCGGGCGATCGCGAACAGCGCGTCGAGCCCGGCGCGATCGTAGTGCTGGCGCGCGAAGTTGGCGTACAGCGGCCCGACCCTGAGCGAGAAGTCATGCGCGCGCGCCGGGTCTGCTTCGATCAGTGAGCGCAGGCTCGTTGCCTGCAGTCGCGCGGCCTCGTCCGCCAGGCGCGAGCGCATGCTCAAGCGGCCTGCGCGGGGATCGATTCGTTGGTATGGGTGAGCCGGTTCTCCCGGTCAACGTAGACCAGGGTCGGCTTGTACTTGGCGGCCTCTGCAGCATCGAGCTGGCCATACGCGCAGATGATGACCAGGTCGCCCGGCTGCGCCTTGTGCGCGGCCGCACCGTTGACCGAGATGATGCCGCTGCCGGCGTCGGCGCGGATCGCATAGGTCGCGAAGCGTTCGCCGTTGTTGACGTTGTAGATCTCGACGCGCTCGTTCTCGAGGATACCGGCGATCTCCAGCAGGCGGCTGTCGATGGCACAGGAGCCTTCGTAATGCAGTTCCGCGTGGGTCACGCTGGCGCGATGGATCTTGGCTTTCAGCAGGGTCAGTAACATGGCGGTCGGCTCCGGGCCGAAGGAAACAGGCGCAGTGTAGGCAGTGGTTTTTCGCGCTGCAACAATCCGCGACGGACGTTCAGCCTGCGCGATGCATCGTCAATCCAGTGCGAATTCCAGGTTGTCGATCAGCCGCGTGCGGCCCAGACGGGCGGCGATCAGCGCCACCCGCCGGCCCGGTTCGCCATCGACAGGCTCAGCGAGTTCCGGCGTGCGTATCACCGCGTAATCGGGTACGAATCCGGCCAACTCCAGCGCGCGCCGTGCGTTGGCCTCGATCAGTCCGCGCGAGAGCCCGGCCTGCGCGGCATCACGCATCGCCTGCAAGGTGCGATGGATCACCGGCGCGACCGACCGTTCCTCTTCGGACAGATACTGGTTGCGCGAGCTCATCGCCAGTCCATCCTCGTCGCGACGGGTCTCGGCGCCGACGACATCGATCGGGAACGCGAGATCGCGCACCATGTGGCGGATCACCGCGAGTTGCTGGTAATCCTTGTGGCCGAACACCGCGACATCCGGCTGCACCTGGTTGAACAGCCGCGCGACCACCGTGGCGACCCCATCGAAATGCCCGGGACGCGCCGCGCCATCCAGCGTTTCGGTCACGCCCGGCACGCTCACCTTGACCGCATTTTCGACGCCCAGCGGATACATCGTCTCGACCGAGGGCAACCACAACAGGTCGCAGCCGGCATCGTCCAGGCCATGCGCGTCGGCATCCGGCGTGCGCGGATAGCGGTCGAAATCCTCGTTCGGGCCAAACTGGGTCGGGTTGACGAAGACGCTGGCGACCACCCGATCGGCATGCTGGCGCGCAAGCCCGATCAGCGAGTAATGCCCGGCGTGCAGGTTGCCCATGGTCGGGACGAAGCCGATGCGCTGCCCGGCCCGGCGCCAGCCACGCACCTGCGCACGCAGCGAATCGAGCGATGTCGCGGTGATCATCGGAGGGCGATCCTCAGGCCTCGTAGCCGTGTTCTGGCGCCGGGAAACTGCCGTCCTGCACCGCGTCGGCATAGGCCCGGACTGCGCCGGCGATCGAACCGCCATCGGCAAGGAAATCGCGCACGAAGCGTGGGCGACGATGGCCACTGTCGAGGCCGAGCATGTCGTGCAGCACCAGCACCTGGCCATCGCAATCGGGACCGGCGCCGATGCCGATGGTCGGAATCGGCGAAGCACGGGTGATGTCGGCGGCCAGGGTGGACGGCACGGCTTCAAGCACCAGCAGTGTGGCACCTGCCTCGGCAACCGCCAGCGCATCAGCGCGCAACTTTTCCGCCGCCGCATCGCCGCGGCCCTGCACCTTGAATCCGCCGAAGCGCAGCACCGATTGCGGGGTCAGGCCGAGGTGCGCGCATACCGGGATCTCGCGTTCGACCAGATAGCGGATCGTTTCGAGTTTATGGCCAGCGCCCTCGAGCTTGACCATGCCGGCGCCGGCCGCAAGGAATTCGGCCGCCGCATCCAGCGCACGCTCGGGAGAGGCATCGGCCAGAAACGGCAGGTCGGCGACGATCAGCACGCGCCGGGTCGCCGCCGCAACGCAGCTCGTGTGGTAGGCGATGTCATCCACCGACACCGCCAGCGTGGAATCACCGCCCTGCACCACCATGCCCAGCGAGTCGCCGATCAGGATGAGGTCGACGCCGTTGGCATCGAGCGTGCGCGCGAATCCGGCGTCGTAACAGGTCAGCATCACCAGCTTGTGGCCGGCCTCGCGCATCGCTGCCAGCTGTGGCACGGTCACCGGCTTGGTGGACGTTTCGATGGGTGCGGTGGTCATCGCGCGGTTCCGGAATCCAGCGATCGGACGGGAGCGCTAGCCTAACGCCTCGATGGTGAAACTTTCGCGGCCGAAGGCTGCCAGCGCCGCCAGAGCATCGCGCGCGCTGCCCCTACCGGGGATCTGCAGATCCGGGGCGATCTCCAGCAGCGGGACCAGCACGAAGGCACGTTCGTGCATGCGCGGATGCGGCAGGGTCAGGCCATCGATATCGATGAGCGCATCGCCATAGATCAACAGGTCGAGGTCAAGCGTGCGAGGGCCCCAACGCTCTTCGCGCGCGCGCTCGCGGCCATGCGCGCGTTCGATGGCGAACAGCGCCTGCAGCAACGCGATGGGCGTGAGGCGGGTGCGAATGCAGGCCACCGCATTGATGAAATCGGCCTGTTCGATGCCGCCGACCGGCGCGGTGCGATACAGCCGCGAAGCGGCCACCAGGCGAGTTTTGGGCAAGGCCCCGAGCGCTGCGAGCGCCTGCCGCAAGGTGGCCGGTGCATCACCCACGTTGCCGCCCAGACCGATGAAGGCCTCGACTGCGTCGCGCCGGGCGACTTCGCTCATCCTTCGTTGCGTGGTGGACGCCGACGACGCCGGCGCTTGCGCGGCGCGCCCTCGGCACGCTCGGCTTCCTCGGCGGCGATGGCGTCGGGGGAATCGGCATCGCCATCCTCCAGTCCGTCCGACGCCGGATCATTCGTCGCCTGCTCGCCACGCCAGTATTCGATGTCGGCGGCATGCTCGTCCGACGCATGCTGGCGCAATTGCAGGAAATCGAACGCCGCGCGGAAACGCGGGTGCGCCATCAATCGGCCCACACGCTTGCGTTGCGAAAAACGCGGCTGCAGCAGCCAGATTTCCTGCATGGGGATGGAAAAACGGCGCGGCAAGGCGATCGTGCGGGTCTGGTGGATCGTCACCTGATCGGCGGCGCGGCGCTGGGCTTCGACCGCATGCATGCCCTGCGACTGCAGGCGCATCAATGCGCGGCAATAGGCCGGCCACAGCAGCAAGGCGAACAGGAAGGCCGGCGACACCGGCTCCTCGCGCGCGACGCGGGCATCGGTATTGGCCAAGCCAGCGATGACCATCCGCCGCAACGCACCCGTGCGATTGCTTTGCAGCGCCTCGGCGGTTTCCGGCAAAAGCACGCCGAGCAGGCCGTTGCGCTCCAGTCCCTCGAAACTGGCGACCGCATGGCCGGAGAGGAACAGCTTCAGCGTTTCCTCGAACAGGCGGGCCGGCGCGGCCTCGGACAACAGGCCGGCCAAGCGCGCGATCGGCGCGGCGGTCGCCGCCTCGATCTCGAAACCGAGCTTGGCCGCCAGCCGCACCGCGCGCAGCATCCGCACCGGGTCTTCGCGGTAGCGCGCTTCCGGGTCACCGATCAGGCGCAGCACCCGCGCCTCGACGTCGGCGAAACCGCCCACGTAATCGCGGACCGAGAAATCCTCGATCGCGTAATACAGCGCGTTGGCGGTGAAGTCGCGGCGGACCGCGTCTTCCTCGATCGAGCCGTAGATGTTGTCGCGCAGGACGCGCCCGTCGTCGTGGATCTGGCGATCGCCAGCATCGTCGTTGCCGCCGGCGGCGCGGAAGGTGGCGACCTCGATGATCTCGCGGCCGAACACCACGTGCGCCAGGCGGAAGCGCCGGCCGATCAATCGGCAATTGCGGAACAGCGACTTGACCTCTTCCGGTGTGGCGTCGGTGGCGACATCGAAATCCTTGGGGATCACGCCGATCAACAGGTCACGGACCGCGCCGCCGACCAGATGCGCCTGGAAACCCGCCTCGCGCAGCCGGTACAGCACGCGCAGGGCATTCGGACTGATGTCCTTGCGCGAGACCGGATGGGCGTCGCGTGGGATGTGGTTGGGGGTCACCGTGACGGGACTGGAATCGGGAGTAGCCGACATGCGTGTTGCGGGCGTGCCAATGAGCGCGAAGACGCCTATACTATCCCCCTCGCATTCATGCGACCAATCCGCTCCCTTCGTCTAGCGGTCCAGGACGACGCCCTCTCACGGCGTAAACACGGGTTCGAGTCCCGTAGGGAGTACCAGATCCAGGGGCGGGCGCATTGGCGCCCTGCTCTGGCAACACCGGCCCGCCCATGCCCTTCGTCGTCACCGACAACTGCATCAAGTGCAAGTACACGGACTGTGTCGAGGTCTGCCCGGTGGACTGCTTCCACGAAGGCGCCAACTTCCTCGTCATCGACCCGATCGAGTGCATCGACTGCACGCTGTGCGAGCCGGAGTGCCCGGCCAACGCGATCTTCCCCGAGGACCACGTGCCGGCGGGCCAGGAAGGCTACATCGCGCTCAATGCGGAGCTCTCCGCCGAGTGGCCGGTGATCACCACCCGCAAGG
>JAEWNY010000066.1 GCA_023461075.1 Pseudomonadota bacterium
GCCTGGCTGTAGGCGAATTCCAGCGCGGTGGCCGAGACCAGCACCTCGCCGAAGGTCAGCAACAGGTAGGGCCAGAACTGCCAGGCCAGCGAGGTCTCGGCGCCTGAATCCATGTTGAGCTGGATGAAGCCGGCGATGACCCAGGCGATGCCGGCGAAGGCGATGCCCCAGCCCATGCGCCGCAGTGGCGTCGGGTTGAAGCCGATGCGGCGCAGCAGCGGATACAGCAGGATGTTGTTGAACGGGATCAACAGCATGATCAGCAGCGGGTTGAGCGCCTGCATCTGCGCGGCCTCCTTGACCAGCCAGCTCGGCCACCACCAGACATCATGCGGTACGGCCATGTCCTTGCCCTGCAGCACCCAGGTCGAGGCCTTCTGGTCGAACAGCGACCAGAACGGCGTGGTCAGGGCAAAGATGATCAGGATGCGCAGCACCGAGCGCACGCTGTCCACCGCCTCGTCCGGATGCGCGCCACGCGCGCGGTCGAGCTGCATCGACACACCCAGGCCGCCGAAGGCGATCACCACGCCCAGCGCCAGGCAGAAGGTGACGACGAAGTTGAATTTCTCGGGCCAGAACGCCAGTTCCATCCCCAGCACATGCTCAAGCAGCCAGCACAGCAGCAGCCCCGCGGCGAGCGCGAAGCCCAGCATCGCCACCCACCAGCCGGGCCTGCCCTGCCCGCGCACCTCGGTGCTCAGCGCGGTGCGCGCCACGTTGTAGAACGAATGCGGATCCTTGCCGCGGGTGGGCGGCACGCGCACGTACTGCCTGCGGCCCAGCCAGAACAGCAGGGTCGCGATGAACATCAACACGCCGGGGATGCCGAACGCGATCGACGGGCCGAAGTTGCGCAGGAAAAGCGGCATCAGCAGCGAGGCGAAGAAACTGCCGAAGTTGATCGTCCAGTAGAAGAAGTCGAAGACGATTTTTGCCAAGTGCTTGTTGGACTGGTCGAACTGGTCGCCGACGAAGCTCACCACCAGCGGCTTGATGCCGCCACTGCCCAGCGCGATGAGGAACAGGCCGGTGTAGAAGCCGGTGCGGTTGCCCTCGAACAGGGCCAGGCAGGCATGGCCGGCGCAGTACACCAGCGAGAACCACAGCACGGTGTTGTATTTGCCGAAGAACCGGTCCGACAGCCAACCACCCAGCAGCGGGAAGAAGTACACGCCAATGACGAAGGTGTGGAAGACCTCCTTGGCCATGCCTTCGCGTTCGGCTTCCGGCAGGTAGGCCAGCAGCACGCTGGAGACGAGGAACTGCACGAGGATGTTGCGCATGCCGTAGAAGCTGAAGCGCTCGCAGGCCTCGTTGCCCATGATGTAGGGAAGCTGGCGCGGCATGCGCGCGGCGGCGGTTGCGTTCATTAGTGGTCTCTTTTCATGTCGGGCGGCGGCAGAGGGCGATGGCTCATCGCCATTCCTCCAGACCCTCGCGGGCATACAGTTCGGCGAAGGCAGGTCGTGCCTTCATGCGGCGAGCAAGTTCGGCCAACTGCGGCCAGGCATCGCCCGGCTTGGGCATGTTGCGCGACCAACGCAGCAGCATCACCAGGTAGATGTCGGCGGCCGAAGGCGCATCGCCCAGCAGATGGGGGTCCCGTTCGGCGAGGTGATCATCGATGCGCTGCCACGCGGCCTCGATGCGCGGCTGCACCTGCGCCAGCACGGCCTCGCGCTGCTCGGTTCCGGCCGGCTCGTGCGGATACCACCAGGTGCGCAGCAAGGGCTGCACCGCGTTGGCGAGGTGGAACATCCATTGCACGTAGTCGGCGCGGGCCTTGTCGGCTGGTGGCGGCGCGAAGCGATGCTGCGGATCGCCATCGGCCAACGTCATCAGCAGGGCGGCCGCCTCGAAACGCGGCACGCCGTCCATCACCAGGGTCGGCACCACGCCGTTCGGGTTGAGCGCCAGGTATTCCGGCGATTTCTGCTGGCCGGCGGCGGTGTCGATGCGGACCAGCTGGGGCGGCCGCCCCAGCTCCAGCAACAGCCAGTGCACGGCCAGGCTGGCCGCACCCGGCGCGTAATAGAGCGTATCGGCATTCGGTGGCATGGCGCACATGATGGCATGACCTCCGGCCCACTTCGCCCAAGGCATCCGCGGCTAAGATCGGGCCTTCGCCCTCGCCGCCGAGATCCCATCCATGCCGTGCACGCCCCGCTGCAGCCATCTGAGTCTCGCCCTCGCCCTTGCCTGCGCGATCGCACCCGCGGGCGCGGCCTTCGCCGCCACCGACGTGCTCACCACCACGGCCGAACGCAGCGGCTTCCAGAAGACCGGGCGCTACGACGAGGTCATGGCGCTCTGCGATGCCTTCGCCAGCCAGTATCCGGAGGCAGTGCGTTGCTTCGACTTCGGCACCACGCCCGAAGGGCGGCCGATGAAGGCACTGGCCGTATCCACTTCCGGTGCGCTGACGCCCGAGGCCGCCCGCGCCCAGGGGCTGCCGGTGGTGCTTGCGCAGGGCGGCATCCACGCCGGCGAGATCGATGGCAAGGATGCGGTGTTCTGGCTGCTGCGCGATCTCTTGGACGGCAAGGTCGCCCAGGCTGCGCTCGACAGGCAGGTGCTGCTGTTCGTGCCGGTCTTCAACGTGGATGGGCACGAGAACTTCCGCGCCTGGAACCGCCCCAACCAGCGCGGGCCGGAAGAGATGGGCTTCCGCGTGACCGCGCAGCGCTACAACCTCAACCGCGATTACGTGAAGGCCGATGCGCCGGAGATGCAGGCGATGCTGCAGTTGGTCAACGCCTGGGACCCGCTGGTCGCGATCGACCTGCACGTCACCGACGGCGCCAAGTTCCAGCATGACATCTCGATCACCGCCCAGCCGGTCAACAGCGGCGATGCCCAGTTGCAGCAAGTCGGGCGCAGCCTGCGCGACGGCATCATCCAGCGCCTCGAAAAACAAGGGTCGATGCCGGTGCCGTTCTACCCGAGCTTCGTCGAGGAGGACGATCCGGCTTCGGGGTTCGCCGAGGGCGTATCCACCCCGCGCTTCTCGCATGGCTATTTCGTGCTGCGCAACCGCATCGGAATCCTGGTCGAGACCCACGCTTGGCGTACCTATCCCGAGCGCGTGCGCGCTACCCGCAACACCGTGCAGAACCTGCTTGAACTCATCGCCGCCGATGGCGCGAAGTGGCAGGCGGTCGCTCGCGAGGCCGATGCACGGGCGATCAGGCTGGGCGGACAGGCGGTGCCGCTGGCGTGGAAGGTGAAGGACGCGCCGCGCACCATCGACTTCAAGGGCTATGCCTACACGCGCACGCCATCGACGATTTCCGGCGCACCGATGACCCGCTACGACGAAACCACGCCGCAGGTGTGGAAAGTGCCGCTGCGCGATCAGGTGGAGCCATCGCTCACGGTAACCGCTCCGCGCGGCGGCTATCTGGTGCCGCTGGCGTGGGCGCCGTTCATCGAGCCCAAGCTCAAGGTGCATGGCATCGAATACCGCACCTTGGGCCGCGCGCAGGGTCAGGTGCCGGTGGCCTCGTTCGTCGCCGACAAGGCCGAGTTCGCTGCGGGTCCGGTAGAGGGCCACCAGCGGGCGTCGCTGACGGGCGAATGGAAGCCTGACACCCGCGACATCCGGGCCGGGGCGCTGTTCGTGCCGATCGCCCAGGCCAAGTCACGGCTGGTGATGAACCTGCTGGAGCCACGCGCACCGGACGCGCTGGCGGCCTGGGGCAACCTCAACAACGCCTTCGAGCAGAAGGAGTACATGGAGGATTACGTCGCCGAGGAACAGGCCGAGGCGATGCTGGCGCGCGACCCGGCGCTCAAGACCGAATTCGAAAAGCGCCTGCGCGAGGACGCCGCCTTCGCGAAATCGCCCGGCCAGCGCCTGGACTTCTTCTACCGCCGTCATCCCGCCTACGATCGCGATACACGCCGCTACCCGGTGATGCGCGTCGAGCGCGCGCCCGAATGACGGCGGTCGTCACCCGGATCAGCAGTTCTCGTATTTCCAGTTGCGCCGCTTGCCCTCGCCCAGCCACTCGATGGCCTGGGCGATGCGGCGCTCGCGCGTGTCCGCACGCTTGGCCTCGCTGATCCACAGGACGTATTCGCGTCGCTGGCCGGGCGGGAACGCTTCGAAGTGCTGGCGCGCGGCGGGATGGGCACGCAGCGCGGCGGCGAACTCTGGGGATGGCACGGCTTCGGGCCTCATCGGGCGGGCACCCCTGGATTTGGCGGGACCGGTGCCGGCTGCGGCTTCGTCGACCAGCTGCATCGCGCGCCGGATATGCGCCTTCAGCATGGCGGCTTTCGGGATATCGGCCTGGCTGCGCATCTTGCCGTAGCTGCCCATGCCGGTGCGGCCCTGTTCCTCGCCCTCCCCGAGCACCTCGGCATGCTGCCAGTAACCGAACGAGACGTGCTGTTTGAACGCCGCCAGTCCGCACAGGATCTTGCCGCGATACAGGAAGGCCGGCATGCCCCACTTGATCGCTTCTTCCACTTGCGGGCAAGCGCGGTGCACGGTCTCTCGCAGGCCGGCGAGCATCGGCTGGAAGTCCGGGGCGGCGTTCGAGATGTAACGGTCGACTTCGATACTGCGATCCGCTTCGCGTTTCATGGCCACATTTCCTCTCCGAACAGTGGAACAATCCGTTCCATAGACAACGCCATGCAGGGGTGGCCGATGGACTTTCTCAACGATCAACAGCGTTGCATGCTTGGTGAACTCCAGCAGTTCGGCTGGGAGTTGCACGCGGTCAGCCGCATCGGCCATGGCCATCATGCCGCAGTCCGCTCGGCGGACGGCAACGACTTCGCGGTGATCCGCGAGGACGGCCTGCTCGCCGATCGTTGATCCGTCCGGCCGCCCGTAACGGACGCTAGACTGCGCCGATGCGCAGATTCCCTTGGCTATGGCCCCTGCTGCTGGTGGCAGGGCTGCTGCTTTGGTGGGGCACGCGCGATGTCGCGAGCCCGGACCGGCTGCCCCAGCCGAACGCCGATGGCGGGCGCAGTGCGCCGCGTGATGGAGCGCCCGCACGGACGCGGCGCGATCCCGGCCTGCCGGCCGAAGCCCGCGACACCATCGCGCGGATCCAGCGCGGCGGCCCGTTCCCGCACCGGCAGGACGGCAGCACCTTCCAGAACCGCGAGCGCCGCCTGCCGCAGCAACCGCGTGGTTACTACCGCGAATACACCGTCGATACGCCCGGACTCTCGCATCGTGGCGCGCGCCGCATCGTCACCGGCGGCCGCCCGCCCGAGGTCTGGTATTACACCGATGACCATTACGACAGCTTCCGCCGCATCGAGGTGAATCCGTGAGCGAGACCGACACCGATTCTTCCCATCCGCTCGACCTGCGCGACCCGCGCCAGGCCGGCGTCTACCGGGTGATGCAAGCCGATGTGGCCGCGCTGGAGGCCATGGCGCGCGATGAAGCCGTCGCGGTGCAGGTGGTCGATGTGAGCGGTGTCGATGACAAGGCTGACCTGCTCGCACGCATCCACGCTGGCTTGTCGTTCCCGGACGGTTGGGGCCGCAATTGGGATGCACTGGCCGACGGGCTCAAGGACCTGTCCTGGCTGGGCGATGCCGAGCCGCGCCTGCTGGTCTGGCACGGACTGGAAGGCGTGCACCACGCCGATCCCGAACTGGATGCCACCCTCTGCGAAATCCTGGAGGAAACCAGCGCGTTCTGGGCCGACCAAGGCATCGCGCTGTGGTCATTGGTCAGCCTGCAACGCGCGCTGCACGAAAGCGCCGGCCCGGAGGCCGGCAGCCTGCACTGAGGCAATCGCTGCGGTCAGTAGCGGTCGCGCACGCTGGTATCGACGATGATCCGCTGGGCCAGGAATTCGTTGCCGAGCTGGCGGCCCTCGATGCGGATCACGTCACCACGCTCCAGCTGATCCACGCGATAACGCTGGCCGCGGTATTCGACCGTGGTGTACTGGTCGAATCGCACGCGATCGTTGCTGCCGCTGTAGCCGCCGCGGGTGAAATACAACAGGCCGTTGCGCGCATCGACCGAGGTCACCGATCCGCCGAGCGCATTGCCGTACGGCTGCGAGCCATAACCGCCACCACTGCGGACATCCTGCAACACCTCGATCGAGCGTGCGTACCAGCGCCCACTCGACTGCGTCGCCTGCACCCGGATCTGATCGCCGGTCTCCAACCCCGACGGCGCGACCTGCTGGCCACGGAAGTACGCCGGCGTGTTGCGGTCATAATAGATCTCGATGCGATTGCCGTAGGCGCCGTAACCGCTCCCATCGGTGCGCATCATGAAGCGGCCATTGCCGTGATCGGTCTGGTCGACGTTGCCGACGATCGACTGCCCAGCGCCCTGCTGCGGCGGATAGCCCTGCCCGGGATAGGAGGAACCATCGGGATAGCCACCACCCGGGTATCCACCCAGTCCGCCGATGCTCATGCAGCCGGACAGGGCGAGTGCGGTGGCAAGCGGAACCAGCAGACGATGCAGGCGGACCATGGGGCGACTCCGTGAAGGGTTGCCGACATCAGGCCACGGCGCGGGTGAACAGCGGGTCAGCGCTGCGGCTTCGCGATCACCTCGATGCCGGCGGTTCAGCCGTCGAGCTCGGCCCAGCGCCCATAAGCCGCATCCAGTTCGAGCTGTGCGGCCGCCAGCGATTCGTTGTCGGCCTGCACGGCGGCGGCATCGCGCTGGAAGTACGCGGCATCGTTCATCCGCGCGGTGCGTTCTGCGATGTCGGCCTCCAGGGCTTCGATGCGTGCCGGCAAGGTCTCCAGCTCTCGGGTTTCCTTGTAACCGAGCTTCCTGCGCGCGGTAGGTGTTGCCGCGGGCTCGGGCATCGTCGCGACCGGCTGCACCTGCGGCACCGGCTTGACGACACGGGTCGTCGCCACCGGCTCCGGCCGCTGCCGCAGCCAATCGCTGTAGCCGCCGATGTATTCGCCGACACGCCCTTCGCCCTCCATCACCAGGGTCGATGTCACCACGTTGTCGAGGAAATCGCGGTCATGGCTGACCAGGAGCAGCGTGCCGGGATAGTCGGCCAGCAATTCCTCCAGCAACTCCAGCGTCTCGACATCCAGGTCATTGGTCGGTTCGTCCATCACCAGCAGGTTGGATGGCTGCGCGAACAGTTTGGCCAGCAACAGGCGATTGCGTTCGCCACCGGACAGCCGGGTGATGGGCGCGCGCGCGCGCTCCGGCGTGAACAGGAAATCCTGCAGGTAGCCGAGCACGTGCTTGCCGCGGCCATTGATGGTGACGGTATCGCTGCCCTCGCCCACGTTCTCCATCGCGTTCCAGTCCTCGCGCAGCGCGGCGCGGTACTGGTCGAAGTAGGCCACCTCGAGCTGCGTGCCGATCTTGATCCCGCCGCTGTCGGGCTTGAGCTGACCCAGCAGCAGCTTGAGCAAGGTGGTCTTGCCGCTGCCGTTCGGACCGATCAGCCCGATGCGGTCGCCGCGCAGGATCACGGTATCGAAGTCACGCACCAGCACTTCGTCGCCGTGAGCGAACGCGACCCCACGCGCTTCCACCACCTTCTTGCCGGAAGCCTGCGCATCGGCAGTTTCCATTCGCACCTTGCCGACCTGTTCGCGCCGCGCGGCGCGCTCGTTGCGCATCGCCTTGAGGCGGCGCACGCGGCCTTCGTCGCGGGTCCGTCGCGCCTTGATGCCCTGGCGGATCCACGCTTCCTCCTGCGCCAGCAACTTGTCGAAACGCGCGTTCTCCTGCGCTTCGGCGTTCGCGCGCTCCTCCAGCCGGCGCTGGTAATTGGCCCAATCGCCGGGCCAACTGGTGACCCGGCCGCGGTCGATCTCGACGATGCGCGTGGCCAACGCGCGCAGGAACCGGCGATCGTGGGTGACGAAGACCAGCGCCCCGCCCCAGCCTTTCAGGAAACCCTCCAGCCAATCGATCGCCGCGATATCGAGGTGGTTGGTCGGCTCGTCCAGCAGCAGCAGGTCGGGCTCGGCGACCAGTGCGCGCGCCAGCAGCACGCGGCGCTTCATTCCGCCCGATAGCCGGCCGAAATCGACATCGCCATCCAACCCGAGGCGCTGCAAGGTGTCCTCGACGCGGCGGTCAAGCGACCAGCCTTCCGCCGCCTCCACTTCCGCCTGCACGCGAGCCAAGGCGACCGTGTCGATGTCGGTCTGGTGGATGAGGTGGTGGTACTCGGCCAGCAATGCGCCCACATCGCCCAAGCCTTGCGCGACCACGTCGAAGATGCTGCCGGCCGCGTCCTGCGGCACTTCCTGCTCCAGTCGCGCGATGCGACGGCCGGATTCGACGCGGATTTCGCCGTCGTCCGGCTTGATTTCACCGGCCAGCAGTTTCAGCAAGGTGGACTTGCCGGCGCCGTTGCGGCCGATCAAGGCGATGCGCTCGCCCGGTTCGATGGCGAGATCGACGTTCTCCAGCAGCAGCGGGCCGCCGACGCTGTAGTCGACGGCATTAAGGGTGATCAAGGGCATGTCGCTAGTTTAAGGGCGTGTGGCGAACGCATCACGGATGGACACGCGTCAGTCGAAGGTCGGGCGTCGCGGGAATGGCTTGAGCGCGGCAGGAGGCCGCGCGCCCGCGAATCGGAGCTGGATGCGGAGCCTGAGCGGCAAGCCAGGCCGGCGTCGCCCGGCCGTGCCGGAGTCAGTCAAACGAATACGGCGTCATGACGAACACGACAACATCGAACAACCGGCCTTGTCGCGTGCCCAATCGGGGCGCTTGCCGGCGAAGAACTCGTTGCCGGGCTGATCCTCGTACGGATGGCGCATCACCTCCAGCAGATCATGGATGCCGGATTCATCGCCTGCCTCCGCGCGTTCGATGGCCTGTTGGGCCAGCCAGTTGCGCAGGATGAACCTGGGGTTGGCCAAGCGCATG
>JAEWNY010000067.1 GCA_023461075.1 Pseudomonadota bacterium
ATTGTAGGCAGCGTAGGCGGCGTTGGACTTGGCGGTGCTGGCCAGATAGATCGCGGCCTGGGCCAGGGCCAGGTCGCCCTCGGGGCTGCCCAGGCGCTCGTAGGTATCCCAGGCATCCAGGGACATCTGCCAGGCGCGCGGGTCGGCCAGGCCGATGTCCTCGATGGCCATGCGGGTCAGGCGACGGGCCAGGTAAGACGGATCGCAACCGCCGTCGAGCATGCGCGCCAGCCAGTACACCGCTGCGTCGGGGTTGGAACTGCGCACCGACTTGTGCAGCGCCGATATCTGGTCGTAGAACTGCTCGCCGCCCTTGTCGAAGCGGCGGGTGCGGTCGGCCAGCACTTGTTCGATGAGGTCGCGTCCGACTACGCCTTCACCAGCGAGTTCAGCGGCAATCTCCAGCAGGGTCAGTGCACGGCGCACGTCGCCATCGGCGGCGCTGGCGATCGCGTGCAGGTCGTCGTCGGTGATCGCCACGCCCTGCCCGCCGAGGCCGCGTTCGCCATCGTGCAGCGCGCGTTGGAGGGCTTCGGTGATGTCGTCGGCGGATACCGCCTCCAATACATGCACGCGGCAGCGCGAGAGCAGCGCGGAATTGAGTTCGAACGAAGGATTCTCGGTGGTCGCGCCGACGAAGATGATGGTGCCGCGTTCGATGTGCGGCAGGAATGCATCCTGCTGCACCTTGTTGAAGCGATGCACTTCGTCGACGAAGAGCACGGTGCGGATGCCGGCGTGGAAGCGTTGCTCGGCTTCGGCCAGGACCTTGCGCACCTCCGGCAGGCCGCTCATCACCGCCGAGATGGCGATGAATTCCGCGTCGGCGTACTGCGCCAACAGCAGTGCCAGCGTGGTCTTGCCGCAGCCGGGCTGCCCCCACAGGATCATCGAATGCATGCGTCCACTTTCGATGGCCCGACGCAGCGCGCTGCCCTGCCCGAGCAGGCGCTTCTGCCCGACCATGTCGTCAAGCGTGCGCGGGCGCATCCGCTCGGCGAGCGGGCGCATCTCGTTGCCGCCGGCAGACAGCAGGTCCGGCGTGGTCGGCAAGCGTGAAGGACGGCGTGATGCGGGCACGATGGATCGGGCGATCAACAACGGAGCCCAGTATCGGGCATCCGGCAAATCAACGCGATCAGGGCGTCACCATCGCCGTGCCATCGTGGAATTCCCAGTTGGCCGCATCGCCCAGTTCGTAGGCGACGCGCAACCAGCGTTTGGCGCGCGGATCGTAAAGACCTTCCACCTGCACCTGGGTGGCCGGCTGGTTGTCGAAGCGCGCCGAACCGCCGGCCAGGATGCGCTGGTAGCGACCACTCGGAATGCTCTGTGCGCGATCGAGCTCAAGCGCCACGCGTTGCTGCGGGAACTCGCGCAACAGGCGTTGGCGCGCGTCATCGCGCAGGCTGGTGACGAGGGCATTGCCGGCCTCGATGCTCTTGCCGCCGCTGTCGTGGCTGCCCAGCGTGATGCCGGCAACGCCGGCGGTCTGGGTGTCGGTGTCATAGAGCGCGCGGTAGCGGAACGGCAGCCATTCTTCCTCTCCACCGATCTTGAGCTGGCCGGTGCCGGTGACGTCGCGATCACGGGGGCTGATCGCGCGCATGTCCACCGACTCGAGCTTGATCTCGATCTTCTCGCCGCTGAACTGCTCGGTGGCGATACCCACGAGCGCACCGGCAATCGCCGCGTCCGCGGCTTCACGGCCTTCGGCCCGCGACATCGGGGCGGCGACGTCACGAATCGGTGTTGCTTCCACCACCTTGTTGGCCTGCGGCGCGGTGCTGGCGCCGGTCGTGGTCCCGGCAAACGCGGCCGTGGCCGAGATGAGGGTCGAAAGGACGAGTATGTGGGAGGTACGCATCGCAATACACCTGCGGTTCGATGTGAGCAGTGTCGATGCGGCTGCGTCGATGCCTCGTGAGAAGCGGGCGGGTGCGCTGAATCGTGGCGAAACGTCGCCCACGAAAGAGGCGGCCGAAGCCGCCTCCTCCCCTCTCCTTTCGAAAACGTCCGACGCCTACTGGCCGATAACGTCCGCGCCCTTGGGCGGGGTGAAGCGGAAACTGCTTGCCGGAATGCGCCCATTGCGGTTCCAGGTACCGAAGTTCATCTCGGTGCGCTGGCCCAGGCCATCTGTGATCACGATTCGGGCCAACCCGCGCTGGTTGAAACCGAGCCGGGCGTTGTCGAAGCTGGCGCCGGCCTTGCTCTTGGGCGTCAGGGTCAGCCATTGCATGCCTGCGCTCTGCCCGCCCTCGGCCACGTTGAACTGCGTGTCCAGCTTGCTGCGATCGACCAAGGCGGCGAGCGGGCTGGATTGTTCTTCCACGCCCTGCGGACGCTTGCTGACCTGCTTGAGATCCGGTTCGTAGATCCAGACGGTCTTGCCGTCGGCCACGATCAGCTGCTCGTACGGCTTCACGTACTGCCAGCGGAAAAGGTTGGGTGCCGACATCGACACCTTGCCGGCCGAGGACTCCTTGACCCGCCCCTTCTGGTCGTAGACCGTTTGGGTGAAGCCGCCATCGAGCGTCTCCAGGCCTTGGGTGAACGTGTCGAGTTGCGCGCGGGCTTGGGCCAAGGCGCCGCTGCTGGCGAGCGCAAGGCCGATGGCGAGAAGGGTCAGGCGGGTTTTCATCGAAGCAGACTCCCTGATGTCGCAATGGCGGATGTCGCAACAGAAGGCTATTGCGTTGGATGCAGTCTGCCGACATCAACATGAATGGGGGGTGTGAAATCCCCCCGTTGCGTCTGCGTCGTTCAGTTTGCGGAACCGGCCCGTCGCACTCAATCACGTGGCGGCGGTGGTGCCAGCACGCTGCGGTCGCCGTTGTGCTCCGGTGGCGAAACCACGCCGGCCGCTTCCATCGCCTCAACCAGCCGCGCGGCGCGGTTGTAGCCGATCTTCAACCGTCGCTGCACGCCGGAAATCGATGCGCGACGCGTCTCGGTGACGATCCGCACGGCCTCGTCGTAGAGCGGATCGGATTCATCGCCACCCGCCTGTGCGGCTTCAGGCAGTCCGGTCGCGCCGATGGTGCTGCCGTCATGCATGGTCTGCACTTCCTCCAGCACGCCGTCGATGTAGTCCGGGTCCCCTGCCCCGGCCTTGAGCTGCTCGACCACGCGATGGACTTCCTCGTCGGAGACGAAGGCGCCATGCACGCGCTCGGGCATCGAGGTGCCGGGCGGCATGTACAACATGTCGCCGTGGCCCAGCAGGGTTTCGGCGCCGCTCTGGTCAAGGATGGTGCGGCTGTCGATCTTCGAACTGACCTGGAAGGCGATGCGGGTCGGGATGTTGGCCTTGATCAGGCCGGTGATGACATCGACCGAGGGCCGCTGGGTGGCAAGGATGAGGTGGATGCCGGCCGCACGCGCCTTCTGCGCCAGGCGCGCGATGAGTTCCTCGACCTTCTTGCCGACGATCATCATCATGTCGGCGAATTCGTCGATGAAGACGACGATGTAAGGCAGCGGTTCCAGCGGCAACGGCGCCTCATCCGGCATGCCCGAGGGCTTGAACAGCGGATCGAGCAGCGGCTGCCCGGAGTCGGCGGCGTCCTTCACCTTCTTGTTGAAGCCGGCGAGGTTGCGCACGCCGACCGCGCTCATCAGCTTGTAGCGCCGCTCCATCTCGGCCACGCACCAGCGCAGGCCGTTCGCCGCTTCCTTCATGTCGGTGACCACCGGCGCCAGAAGGTGCGGGATGCCTTGGTAGACGCTGAGCTCCAGCATCTTCGGGTCGATCATCAGCATGCGGACATCTTTCGCGCTGGCCTTGAACAGCAGCGAGAGCACCATCGCGTTGACCGCCACCGACTTGCCCGAACCGGTGGTGCCGGCGACCAGCAGGTGCGGCATCCGCGCAAGGTCCGCCACCGTCGGGCGGCCGGCGATGTCCTTGCCCAGCGCCAGTGTCAGCGGACTGGTCGCCTTGTCGTATTCCTTCGAGCGCAGCAGCTCGCTGAGATAGATCATCTCGCGGCTGGTATTGGGGATCTCCAGGCCGATCACCGACTTGCCGGGGATGACATCGACCACGCGCACCGATTTGACCGAGAGCCCGCGGGCGATGTCCTTGTCCAGCGAGGAAATCTGGCTGACCTTGACGCCCGGCGCCGGCTCGATCTCGAAACGGGTAATCACCGGGCCCGGATAAGCGCCGACCACCTGCGCATCGATGCGGAAATCCTTGAGCTTGAACTCGATCTGGCGGCTCAGCGCCTCCAGCGTCTTCTCGTCGTAGCCGGCTGGTTGCGGCTTGGGATCGTCCAGCAGTGCAAGTGGCGGCAATGCACCCGGATCGCCGCCGACGAACAGCGGGATCTGCTGGTCACGCTTGGCACGCTCGCTCTTTTCCACCACCACGGCGGCCGGTGGCGGCGCCTCGATCTTGACCTTCTCGCGCCTCGCACGCAGTTCGGTATCCACCTTGCGCGCCTCGGTGCGCTCCTCGCGCAGGGCGCGCGCCTCGCTCCACTCGCTGGCCTGCTTCTGGCCGCGGCGGAACAGCTCCGGGAGTTTCAGCGCCTGCGCGCCGATCCAATCCATCACCGAGAACCACGACAGCCCCGTCGCCAGCGTTACCGACACCAGCAGCAAGGCGAGCAGGAACAGGTTGCTGCCCATCGGCCCGAACAGCGTATGCAGCGAGTTGCCGACCAGCTGGCCCAGCACGCCACCGGCGCCGGCGGAGAAATCCGCAACCTGCCCCATCCGCAACCAGAGCAGGCCGACGCTGGCGATCAGGAACGAGAACAATCCGACCAGGCGCAGGGCCGGGCCAAGGTCTGCATCGCCATCCCCGTCGCTGTCCATCTTGAACAGCGCGATCCAGGCGACGGCGCCGAGCAGGATCGGCAGCAGGAAGGCCACGTAGCCGCACAGGGTGATGAGCGCATCGGCCAGCCAGGCACCGACCCTTCCACCGACGTTGTGCAGGTCGCCGTTGATGCCGGCGACCACGCTACCGGCGCGATGGAAACCGGGGTCTTCCGGCGAATAGGTCACCACGATCGCCAGCAGGTACAGCAGGACCGGCGCGATGCCGATCATCAGCACGTCGCGGATCACCCGCTGGCGACGAGGATTTGGCGCGGTGGCGCCGACGGGCGCGTCAGTGCTGCGTGCGCGTCGTGCGCGGCGTTCCGGTTTGGGGCTTGCCACCGTGATGTATTGCCTTCGGTTTTATTTGCAGCTTATTGATATTTCAGGATCAATCAAGTGAGCGATGTGGCTTCCAGGCGACTTCGCCACTCGCTCGGGACGTTCAGACCTTCATGTCCAGCAGGGCCGGATGCACCAGTTGGCCGCCTTCGATATTGATGCCCTTGACCAGCGCCGGGTTCTCGCGCCAGGAAGGCCCCGCAGCCAGCCTGTTGACCCACGGCAGGATCGCCGCGCAGATCGCCTGCGAGCTGGTCTGCGGCACCGCGCCCGGCATGTTGGTGACGCAGAAATGGGTCACGCCCTCCTCCACGTAGGTCGGTTCCTTCCAGGTGGTCGGGCGCGAGGTCTCGAAGCAGCCGCCCTGATCGATGGCGATGTCGACCAGCACCGAGCCATCTTCCATCGCTTCCATCATCTTGCGGGTCATCACCTTGGGCGCGGCGGCACCGGTGACCAGCACCGCACCGATGACGAGGTCGGCCTTCGCCACTTCCTCGGCCACCAGATCGGCGTAGGGATAGAGCGCGGTGACATTCGGGCCGAGGCGCATCGCCTCCTCCATGCGGTCGGTGCGCATCTCGAACACGGTGACATTCGCCCCGCCAGCGGCAGCCAGCGCCGCCGAAGCGCTGCCGGCCTGCCCGGCGCCGAACACCACCACCTTGCCGCGCTCGGTCGAGGCCAGGCCGCCGAGCAGCTTGCCCTTGCCGCCCATCGGCTGATGCAGCAGATGGGTGCCGACCTGCACGCCGATCTTGCCGGCGATCACCGACATCGGCGCCAGCAGCGGCAGGTCGCCATTGGCGAGTTCGACCGTCTCGAACGCCACGCCTGTCAGTCCGATGTCGAGCAGTTCACGGGTCAGCTTCGGCTCGGCGGCCAGATGCAGGTAGCAGAACAGCAGGTGATCCTTGCGCAGGTGCGCCAGGTCGCCGGCGATCGGCTCCTTGACCTTGACGATCATCTCGCCCTTTTCGTACAGCGCCGCGGCATCCGGCGCGATCTTCACGCCGAGCGCCTCGTACTGCGCATCCTTGAAGCCGGACTTGATGCCGGCGTCCTTCTCGATCCAGACCTCGTGGCCACGCTTGACCAGGTCGCCGGCGGCGGCCGGCACGAGCGCGACGCGCCCTTCGAGGGTCTTGGTTTCCTTGGGTACGCCGATACGCATGGCTTGCAGCTCCGCAATGGTTGGGATCGATCGCCGGGATCGAAGGAATCGATGGGCGAAACCGTCATCGAAGGCCCGCGCGGATGGCGCGTCACCTAGAATGTCCGGCTTCGCACCGACATCACGAAAGTATAGCCATGAGCACCCCGAAACATTGCCGCCTGTTGATCCTGGGTTCCGGCCCCGCCGGTTGGACCGCCGCCGTCTACGCGGCGCGTGCCAACCTGAAACCGGTCGTGGTGACCGGCATGGCGATCGGCGGCCAGCTGATGACGACCACCGAGGTCGACAACTGGCCGGGCGATGCGCACGGCCTGATGGGGCCGGCGCTGATGGAGCGGATGCAGGCGCATGCCGAGCGATTCGATACCGAAGTGGTCATCGACCAGATCCACACTGCAGACGTTTCGCAGCGTCCGTTCCGGTTGAAGGGCGATGCCGGCGAATACACCGCCGATGCGCTGATCATCGCCACCGGCGCGACCGCCAAATACCTCGGCCTGCCATCGGAGGACGCGTTCAAGGGCCGCGGCGTGTCCGCCTGCGCCACCTGCGACGGCTTCTTCTACAAGGGCCAGGATGTCGCGGTGATCGGCGGCGGCAACACCGCGGTCGAAGAAGCGTTGTACCTGTCCAACCTCGCCAGCAAGGTCTATCTCGTCCATCGCCGCGACACGCTTCGCGCCGAGAAGATCATGCAGGACAAGCTGTTCGCGAAAGTGGAAGCGGGCAAGATCGTGCCGGTATGGCATCACACCGTCGATGAAGTGCTGGGCGACGAAGCCGGCGTGACCGGCCTGCGCCTGAAGTCGATGCTGGATGACTCGACGCAGGACATCGCCGTGCATGGCATGTTCGTCGCCATCGGCCACCACCCGAACACGCAGATCTTCGACGGCCAGCTGTCGATGGCCAACGGCTACCTCAACATCCAGTCAGGCTTGGCCGGCAACGCGACCATGACCTCGACGCCCGGCGTGTTCGCCGCGGGCGATGTCGCCGACCAGCATTACCGGCAGGCGATCACCAGCGCCGGTTTCGGCTGCATGGCTGCGCTGGACGCCGAGCGTTGGCTGGAATCTCAGGGCTGAACTTGGCAGGGCTGAGCTTCGAGGGACGATGACGCCGGCTGAACCCGCAAGCCGGCAACCTATGCGGCGATGAATGACCTTGACCGCGGACACCGCCTGCAACGGATGAAAGCCATTGCGCTGGGCTTCCTGCTCGGCGCGGTCGTCCTGCTGGTCATCGCCCACGTCAACGGGCGACAGGGGGTCTGGGGTTGGGTCGGCGCCTTCGCCGAGGCTGCCACGATCGGCGCCCTCGCCGACTGGTTCGCGGTGGTGGCGCTGTTCCGCCATCCGCTGGGCCTGCCGATCCCGCATACCGCGATCATCCCGCGCAACAAGGCGCGCCTGGCCGACGCGCTCGGCGACTTCCTCGTCAACAACTTCCTGGCCCGCGAGCAACTGCTCGCGCGCATCGATGCCTGGAACCCGGCACGCCACCTCGGCGAGTTCCTCGGCCAGGCGGAGCGTCTGGAAGCGCTCTCACGCCAGTTGCAGGGCTGGGCCGCGGAATCATTGAAGGCGCTGGATTCGCCGGTAATGGAACGCGAGGTGCTGGGCCTCGTCCATCGGCAATTGCTCGGCTGGAACGCGGCCGGTACCGCTGCGCGGCTGACCCGTGCGCTGACCGCTGGGCAGCATCACCAGCGCGTGCTCAACGCCGGGCTGGAGCAGATCGGCGGCTGGCTGGACAAGCCCGAGGTGCGCGGCTTCATCACCGACAAACTGGTGACGATGGCGCGGCGTGAGTTCCCCAAGCTGACCTGGCTGACCGACAAGCTCGACTACACCGATGCGCTGGGCGAGGCGCTTTCGCAGAAGCTGGCGAATGCACTGGTGGACGAAGTGCAGGCGATCCTGGCCGAACCCGAGCACCCGGTGCGCCTGCGCTACGCCGCCGAAGCGCAGCGCCTGCTGGAGCGGCTGGAGCACGATCCGGACTTCCAGGCCAAGGTGGATGGCTGGAAACGCGAGCTGGTGGATAGCCCGATCGTGCAGGATTACGCGCGCGACCTTTGGGCGCGGCTGCGGCAGTGGTTGCACGCCGATCTGGCGCGCGAGGACTCCACCACCCTCGCCCACTTCCGCGAGTACGCAGAACGCTTCGGCCGCCGCTTGCGCGAAGACGCGGCTTGGCAGGCCGCGACCAATGCGCAGTTGCGCATCGCCGCCGAGCACCTGTCCGACCAGCTGCGCAAGGTGGCGCCGGGCTACATCCGCCAGACGGTGGATGGCTGGGACACCACCGAGATGGTCCGCGAGATCGAGGTCTCGGTCGGTCGCGACCTCCAGTTCATCCGCTTGAACGGCACCCTGATCGGCGGGCTGGCGGGCCTGCTGCTGTACGCGCTGTTCAAGCTGCCCCTGTTCCATTGAGCGCGATGCCGATCACCGCCCGCCTGCTGGCGCGAATGGACGAGGTCGATGCCG
>JAEWNY010000068.1 GCA_023461075.1 Pseudomonadota bacterium
TGGTGCGGGTGAGCAGGCGGATGTCCAGCCGCGCCTCCAGCGCGCTGACGGTCTGGCTGATCGCCGACTGGGTGACGCCGAGCTGCGCGGCGGCGCGGGTGAAGCTGCCCTCGCGCGCGACGGTGACAAAGGCGAGCAGGTCGTTGAGATTAGTCCGGGCCATGCATGCAGTCTGTCACGTGTATTGATTAGAAATTCTAATAAGCGTGTCCGCTGATGCGTGTCTAGTCGCAGGCGTGGGCGCGGCGCACACTGTCTGCACGCCGGCGTTGCGACAGTGTCCCGGCAGCCTTTTCCCGCGCGGCACCGCCGCCCACGCAATCGCTGGCCCTGTGCCGCCAGCATGAGTACCAAGGAGACCCTGGTGAAAGTCCTTGCCCTGGCCGTATCCGTGGCGCTTGCCGCGCTCGCCGGCCCCGCCCATGCCCAGCAACCTGCCCCCGACGACGCGGCGCGCAACGCGATGACCGCGCCGCGCGATACCCAACCCTCCAGGAGTCAAGCCATGTCCAGGAACGCCGACGGCTACACCTTCACCCTGTCCTCCGAAGTCACCCGCGAGCACGTACGTTTCCGCAACCGCTAAGGCATCGAGATCGCCGCCGACCTGTATCGGCCGAAAAAAGCCGCCGCTGCAAAGCTGCCGGCATTGGTGGTGAGTGGTCCGTTCGGTGCGGTCAAGGAACAGTCTTCCGGTTTGTATGCACAGGAAATGGCGCAGCGCGGATTCGTCGCGCTTGCGTTCGATCCGTCCCATACCGGCGAAAGCGGCGGCGAGACCCGCAACCTGGGTTCGCCGGAACTGTTCACCGAAGACTACAGCGCCGCGGTCGATCACCTCGGGCTGCAGGACTTCGTCGATCGAGAGCGCATCGGGGCCATCGGCATCTGTGGTCTGAGCGGAATGGCATTGACCGCGGCGAGCAGCGATTCGCGCATCAAGGCGGTCGCAACGGCGTCGATGTACGACATGTCGCGCAGCATGAGCCGAGGGCACAAGGACAGCTATACCCCGGAGCAACGGCAGAAAATCATTGATTACCTCAGCCAGCAGCGTTGGGTGGATGCCGGGAAAGGCAAACCGGCGTTGGGCCTGCACGAAGTGCCATTCGATGCACAGGGCAACCTGCAGGAGGGGGACCGCGTGCTTCCGGAAACCCTGCCGGCAAATCCCGATCCCGTGCTGGCGGCCTTCTTCGATTACTACCGCACGCCGCGCGGCTACCACCCGCGTTCGATCAACTCCAACACCGCGTGGACCGCGACCACGCCGCAGATGTTCTTCGCCTTCCCGCTGGCAGCCAACATCGAGATGATCGCGCCGCGACCGGTGCTGCTGATCGCCGGCGCCGATGCGCATTCGCGCTACTACTCGGAGGACGTCTACAAGGCAGCGAAGGAGCCCCGGGAGCTGATGATCGTGCCGGACGCCGACCACGTCGACCTGTACGACCGGATGGACAAGATTCCGTTCGACAAACTCGAGCAGTTCTTCGAAGCCAACCTTAGATGAGCGCAGCCGCACAGCCGGCACGCGACATTTTTGCCCGTGAATTGGCCGGTGAAGTGATTGCGCTCGACGACCCGGAGTATCCGAAGATCGCCGCCTTTATCGAGCAGGCGCAGAGCCTCACCGCCGAATTGAACAGCGGCTATCGGGATGCCGATGCGGTGCGTGCGCTGTTTTCGCGGCTGACTGGCGTCGAGGTCGATCCGACCTTCCATTTGCTGCCGCCGTTTTATACCGATTTCGGCCGCAACATCCGCGTCGGCCGCGATGTCTTCGTCAACCACTGCTGCGAATTCATGGATCGCGGCGGCATCACCATCGAAGACGACGTGCTGATCGGACCGAAGGTGAATCTCATCACCATCAACCATCCGCTCGATCCCGCGCGGCGGCGATCCACGTACTGCGCACCGATCGTGATCAAGCGCGGCGCGTGGCTCGGTGCGGCGGTGTCGGTCATGCCGGGCGTGACCATCGGCCAGAACGCGGTGGTCGCCGCCAATGCGGTGGTGACGAAAGACGTGCCCGACAACGCCATCGTCGGCGGCGTGCCGGCCAGGCTGATTCGCTTCATCGACGCATCGCCGCCTGGTGTTGACTGCGCCGGGCCTGGAGTCGCTCCGATAGGGGGCGCGGATTCGATCCAACAGGAGAACAGAGAATGACCCGATCCCTCGTCCTTGCGTTGTCCGCGCTGCTGGCCACCTCGGCCGTGCACGCGCAGGATCAGGCTCAACAACAGACCATCACCCGCGCCGGCACGCAGGATGCGGTGGCCGGTCCGGCACAGAATTTCACCGGTCGCGCACGGGTGGAGCCCCTGTTCGGCCGCAACGATGCCACCGATGCCGGCGCCGCCTACGTGACCTTCGAGCCAGGTGCACGTTCGAATTGGCATACCCATCCGAGCGGGCAGCACCTGGTGGTGACCGCGGGTGTCGGCCGCACACAATCCTGGGGCGGTCCGGTGCAGGTGATCCGACCCGGTGATGTGATCTGGTGCCCGCCCGGTGTCAAGCACTGGCATGGCGCGGCACCGAACACGGCGATGACGCACATCAGTGTGGCGAGCTTCGCTGAAGGCAAGAATGTGGAGTGGCTGGAGCCGGTGACCGATGCGCAATACAGCGCGGTGGAGGCGGACTGATATGCGTGCACATCCCTTGATGATCGCCATGGCCAACTGCGTGCTGGCGTTCGCGCCGGCCATCGCCACGGCGCAGACCCCACGCGTAAACCCGACCCCGGAGCACCGAACGATGCCATCGCAAACCCTCACCGAACGCCAGCAGGCGATCCTGCCGATTGCCGCATTCACCGCATCGGGCGACATGCCGAAGCTGGATGCGGCCCTGAATGCCGGACTGGATGCCGGCCTGACCATCAACGAGATCAAGGAAATCCAGGGCCAGTTGTATGCCTATGTCGGCTTTCCGCGCAGCCTCAACGGACTGGGCCAGTTGATGAAGGTGTTGGACGCGCGCAAGGCGCGCGGCGTCGATGATCCACAGGGCAAGGAGCCATCCGCGTTGCCGCCGCCGGAAAAGATGCTGGAAACCGGTACCGCCAACCAGACCAAACTGTCGGGTGCGCCGGTCAAGGGGCCGTTGTTCGAGTTCTCGCCGCAGATCGATCGCTATCTGAAGGAACACTTGTTCGGACCGATCTTCGCGCGCGACAACCTGGGTTGGCCCGAGCGCGAACTGGCCACGGTGGGTGCCATCGCGATGCTGCCCGGCGCGGAATCGCAATTGGGCGCGCACATGCGCATCAGCCGCAACGTGGGCCTGACCGAAGCGCAGTTGCAGGCGGCTGTGCGCGTGCTGCGCAGCGAAGTCGGTGCGGAAGCCGGCTCGCGTGCCGAGGCGGCGCGGGAAGAGACCGCGAAGGCATCGAAGTGACGACACTGAAACGGCGCCAGCCAGTCCATTCCACACGGAGCATCCATCCATGAAACTCGACCGCAACGGCTCGCTGCCGTCCAGTTCGAGGTGATGAACGATCTACAGGAGACTGCCGAGGCCCAAGCCACCGTGGGCGCGATCTACGCGGCGATGCTGGCCGCCTATGCGTAGAACTGGGACGTCATCTCGCAACGGATTGCATGCTGCCCGCTTCCGACCGAGAGACCTTAAACGACCTTAAGCAGACGCTTGCGGTGGAACTTCGCTCGTTCGACCCATCAGGATTGACGAGACGGCACTTGCTGCCAATGCTCCCAGGAGCTGGGCCACGACGAAGCCGTAAATGTCTTCAGGCCGAATGCCGGCGAAGCTCTGTGTCAGAGAGCGCGCGACGGTCACCGCGGGATTGGCGAATGAAGTGCTCGCGGTGAACCAGTACGCCGCGAAGATGTAGCTCGCCACCAGCGCGGGGATCGCATTAGGGCGATGGCGCAGACCGAGCAGGATGGTGAGCAGCAGGCCGATAGTGGCCACGCCTTCGCTCAGCCATTGGGCGCCTCCGGTGCGTACATGCGTGCCGGGTTGCAACAGCGGCTGCTCGAACATCGCGTGCGCCAGCAGAACGCCAGCGATCGCAGCGATGATCTGCACTGCGACGTAGGCCATCGCATGCTCGGTCGACAACTCGCCGCGCAACCGCATCGCCAAGGTGACTGCCGGATTGAAATGCGCACCGGAGATCGGGCCGAGCACCACGATCAGCACGTAGAGGATGCCGGCGGTCGCGGCGGCATTCGCGAGCAGGGCGATGCCGTCGTTGCCGTCCGACAGGGCCACGCCCATGATTCCGGAGCCGACCACGGTGGCGAGCAGCAACAACGTGCCGAGCGCCTCGGCGAGGAGCTTGCGATGCAGCGGCATCACTTGGTCCCGATGTGGTGCAGCTGGTGCTGCAGCGAGAGCTTGTCCAGCTTGTCCATCGGCAGCGACAGGAACAGCCGCAGGCGTTGGGTGATCGCCTGCGCGGTCTTCGCGAACGCCGCGCGGCGAGCCTCGTCATCGCCCTCGACATGCGAGGGGTCCGGGAAGCCCCAGTGTGCGGTCATCGGCGCGCCGGGCCAGTACGGACAGGCTTCGCCGGCGGCGCTGTCGCAGACGGTGATGATGAAATCCATCTGCGGCGCATCGGCGCCGGCGAACACGTCCCAACTCTTGCTGGACATGCCCTTGGTGTCGCAGCCGAGGGCATGCAAGGTGTCGATCGCCAGTGGGTTGACCCGCCCCATCGGCTGGCTGCCAGCGCTGTACGCCTTGAAGCGGCCTTCGGCGAGATGGTTCATCAGGCCTTCGGCGAGGATGCTGCGTGCGCTGTTGCCGGTGCACAGGAACAGGATGTTGAAGGGCGGGTGGCTCATGGTCGGGTTCCGGGAAAGGTCGTGGGATCAGCAGCAGCCGGATTGCGGGGCACAACAGGACGAGCCGAGCGCGACGTTCGGCTTCATCGCGCGCGGCTCCGGAGTGCAGGTCGCGCCGTGGGTGGCGCAGGCGTCACCGATCGCGTGGTAGGTGGTGGCGTCGCCGATGATGTGGAAGGTCTCCCAGCGCGTGCCCTGCGGATCTTCGGTCCAGGCTTTGTCCGAGCGCGCATAGCAGCAAACCGTCGCCTCTTCCGACACCACGGTCCCACCCGCCGCCTGTAGGCGCTGGCCTAGCGCGGCGAGTTCCTCGCTGCTGTCCACCTGCAGGCCAAGGTGGTCGATGCCGGGTACGCGGCCGGTGCTCGAGATCGCGAAGTTGATCCGCGGATCCTCCAGCATCCATTTGGCGTAATCGTGCTTGAGCACGCTGGGCTCGGCGCCGAACAGTTCGTTGTAGAAGCGGATGCCGGCGGCGAGGTCGGCGACGTTGAGATGGACGTGGAAGCGGTTCATCGCTTGGCTCGGGGTTTCCTTGGTGCACAGGCTGTGACCGGGCCACAATCGACGGCACCCGCGCAGCAGTTTTCGGTAAGAAAGGCCAGCAAGGCGTTCATCTGCGCATATCCCGCACGGACGCGAATGACCCTGCCCTCGCGCTCGTCTTCCACAAGTCCCGCGGCGCGCAACACGTTGAGGTGCGCGGTCAGGGTGGCGGGCGGGAGGTCGAGTTGGTCGCGTAGTTCGCCGACCGACTGGCCATCGGGACCGCTTTGCACGAGGCAACGGAAGGCGGCCAGGCGCGATGGGTGGCCGAGTGCTGCCAAAACCTTCAGGGCAATAGTTGTTTCCATATTTCCAGAATATACGTAATAATTGGTGGCGATCAAGCTGAGCGGATGTGCGCGCGCGTCGGCCGACGAAGACCACTGTCAGAATCCGCTGCGAAACTCCGTTTCCCCATGCACAACTCACCCGCCGCCGAAACCACGATGTCAGCGAAAGCGTGGGATGTCTTCCTGGTCTTCCTGAGGCTCGGCCTGACCTCGTTCGGCGGACCCATCGCCCATCTCGCTTACTTCCGGGACGAGCTGGTCGCCAGGCGCCAGTGGCTGGAAGACGCCGAGTTTGCGCGGCTCGTTGCGCTCTGCCAGTTCCTGCCTGGCCCTGCAAGCAGCCAGCTCGGGTTTGCGCTTGGATTGCGGCGTGCGGGTTGGAAGGGCGCCTTGGGTGCGTTCGTCGGCTTCACCCTGCCATCGGCGCTTGCGATGGCGTGCATCGCCCTCTACCTCCCGGCCTTCGGGGCGACCGAGGCCGGGCTCTCGGTGGTGCATGGCTTGAAGCTGGTGGCGGTGGTCGTGGTCGCACACGGCCTGTGGGGCATGGCGCGCAGCCTGACGCCGGACCTGCCCAGGATCGGGATTGGATTGCTGACGGCGTCCATGACGCTGGCATGGCCCGGCATCGCTGGGCAGCTGGCGGCGATTTCGGTGGGTGCAATCCTCGGACTGTTGCTGTGCCGGTGCGCATCAGCGGGAGATTCGCGGTCTATGGATACGACGGTACCGAAACCAATCGCGATTGCATCTGCCGCGCTGTTCCTGGTCGGACTTGCCTGGTCGCTACTGCCGCGCGGTGGCGGGATATCGTTCGGAACCGTAGCCGCCGCGCACTACCAGGCCGGTGCTTTGGTATTCGGTGGCGGGCATGTGGTGCTGCCCTTGCTCGACGCGCGTCTGGTAGACAGTGGCTTGATCAGCGCCGACCAGTTCCTTGCTGGCTATGGCGCGGCCCAAGCCATGCCCGGGCCGATGTTCGCCCTCGCAAGCTACCTCGGTGCCGCCATCCCCAGCGGCTCGTCTCCGCTGCTGGGCAGCGCGATTGCAACAATCTGCATCTTTCTGCCGGGTTTCCTGATTCTGGTCGCAGCTCTCCCGCTATGGACGGCGTTGCATCGACAGCCCCGAATCCGATCCGCCGCGGCGGGCGTCAGTGCAGCCGTGGTAGGGCTGCTGCTATCGACGTTGTATCGGCCGCTCTGGATGGATGGCGTCAACGGATGGCAGGACGTTCTCATCGTCGCGGTGGGGCTGGTGCTGTGCGGCTTCATGCGCAAGCCGATACTGGTCGTGCTGCCTTGGTGTGTCGTAGCAGTGGTGATGTCGCGGATGGTGCTGTAACCAGGTGCGTTACTGCATCTGTTCGACGCAGACAACCGATCCAGATCATTAGGCGCTAACGACCCAAAGCGGACATCGGGTCGAAGACCCGTAAGCTGAATCGCCCCGGATTCACTAGACATCTCCTGTGGCGGAAAGCTTCTTCCAACTGCTGAAGCGAAAGCGGATCAGGCGGAAGATCTATCTGACCCGGGAGGCGGCACGCAGTGATGTGTTCGATTAAATCGAGATGTTCTACAGCCCCAAGCGCCGGCACGGATCCAATGGAGGCGTCTCTCCGGTAGAGTTCGAACGGCAGGCGAAGCAATCAGGCTTGTAGGTGCCTACGAAACCCGGGGCGATTCATCAATCGCTGGAGGAGGTGTCCAGCGCCTGCAGCCTTTCCCGCAACAATCCGAGCCGTGAATCGCCGGCCCCACCCGGCGATGTCCGCGCCGCCAGACTGGCCGCCGGATCGCCTCCTGCCCAGCGATCAGGATTGGCAGCCTCTCGATACGCATCGCGGAACGGCAGGCCTTGGCGCGCCAGATCGACCGCGAGATCGGTGGCATACATCGACGGCTCCAGTGCGGCGCGCATGGCCTCGGGCTTCCATTCCAGTGCAAGCAGCAGCGCGGGCAACAGCCGCAGCGCCCCCAGCCCGCGCGCGAAGCCGTGCACCAGGCCGCCCTTGCCGAATTGCAGGTCGCGGTGATAGCCCGAAGGCAGCGAGAGCAACTGCTCGATCTCGATCTTGGACGCAGCCACGCTGGCATACGCCGCGCGCATCAGTTCGATGACATCCGGATTGCGCTTGTTCGGCATGATCGAGCTGCCGGTGGTGTATTGCGCGGGCAGGCTGACGAAGCCGAATTCGGCACTGGTGAACAATGACAGGTCCCAAGCGATGCGGCGCAGGTCGAGCATCCCGCTGCCGAGAGCCTCCAATGCGGCCAGTTCGAACTTGCCACGCGAGAGCTGAGCGTACAGCGGTGAGACCTGCATCCGCGCAAACCCGAGCGCCTGCGTGGTGTGGTCGCGGTCCAGCGGCAAGTTGACGCCGTAGCCGGCGGCAGTGCCGAGCGGATTGGCATCGACCCAATCGCGGGTGGCGTGCGCGCGCAGCGCATTGTCGATGAAGGCTTCCGCCCAGCCCGCCCACCACATGCCCGCGCTCGACACCACCGCGCGCTGCAGGTGCGTATAGCCGGGCATGGCGATACCGGCTTCAGCCTCCGCGCGCTGCAGGGCGACATCGGCGATGTCGCGCGAGATCTTCGCCAACTCGTCGAGCCGCGCCCTCAACCACAGCCTGGTCGCCACCAGCACCTGGTCGTTGCGGCTGCGCCCCGCGTGGATCTTCTTGCCGATGTCGCCAAGGCGCTCGGTCAGGCGGTCTTCGATCGCCGAGTGCATGTCCTCGAAGCGTTCGTCGAGCACGAAATCGCCATTGTCCACATCCTCGGCCAGCGTGTCGAGTTCGCGTTCCAGCGCCTGCAACTCGGAATCGGCCAGCAGCCCGATCCGTTGCAGGCCCTGCGCGTGCGCACGGCTGGCCCGGATGTCGTAAGCGATGAACTCGCGGTCGAGGATCACGTCATCGCCGGCCAGGAAGCGCTGGATGTCGGCATCGACCGCGACGCCTTCCTTCTGCCACAGCAGCTTGCTCATGCCCTGCCCTCCATCGGGATGCCGGCGAACTCGTCGAAACCGAACGCAAGATTGAGATTCTGCATCGCCTGGGTGGCCGCGCCTTTGAGCAGGTTGTCGAGCACGCTGACTACCACCACCCTTCGACCATCATCCGATACCGTGAAGCCGCCGACTTCGGCATGGTGCTGTCCGGCTACACCCGATGTCCACGGAACTTCGTCGCGCACCACGACCAGCGGCTCCCCCGCGTAGAAATGCCGGTAGGCATCGACTACGGCATCGCGGGAAACGGCTCGATCCATATGCAGGTTGGCGGTGATCGACAGGCCACGGAAATGCGGCGCGACATGCGGCATGAACTCCACCGCGGCGCAGTGACGGGTGACTTCCCGCTCGTGCAGGTGGCCGGTGAGCGCGTACGGCATCAGGTTGTCGCGCAGCAGCTCGGGATTGTTCTTGTCGCTCGGCGTGGTGCCGGCACCGGACCAGCCGGAGACACCGAAGCATTGCACCGGTCCGGCCAGTCGCGAACGCAGCGGCGCGAGGGCGAACTGCATCGCGCTGGCGTAGCAGCCTGGATTGCTGATGTGGCGCTGGCCCGTGTATTGCCTGCGGCTGAATTCCGGCAGGCCGTACTGCCAGTCGTCATCGAAACGATAATCGGCGGAGAGATCGAGGATTACCGGCGCATCGCCGCGCGTATCGATGTTGGCGACGCAGGCCGCGGCTTTGCCGTTCGGCAGTGCCAGCACGTAGGCATCGACATCCTCACCGGCCAAGGCTTCATGCGCGATGTTGCGATAGCGCAGATCGCCATCGAAGCCGGCGATGTGCTCGGCCACGCGCTCGCCATCACGCTCACGCGAAGACACGAATCCCAAGTCGAAACCCGGATGCGCCATCACCAGCCGGATCAATTCCTCGCCGACGTAGCCGCGCGCGCCTACCAAGCCGATACGACGGTGCGTCATGCGGCCTCCTCAAGCGTCGCGGGCCTGGCGAGCGCATCTTCCACGCAGGCGCGGATCGCGTCGAAATCCTCCAGCCCGTACCAATACGTCTTCCACGGCTGGCGGCGGACGCTGCCGTCGGCCTCGGCATCGTAGAAAAGATTGACCGGGTTGTAGCGGCGCGAGCGCCAGTACAGGGCTGGCGTTTCGGCGCGCATCAATTCCCAGACCGCGCGGCCCAGACCTTCGCCCTGCGCGTCGTCGAGCACGGCGAACTTGTCGAGGTACGGTTGCGGGCCATCGCCGGTGAGGATCACCGCGGCGCGATAGTTCTCGCTTACCCACGCCTTCAAAAGGTTGGTGCGTTCGAAATAATCCGGCAGCAACTTGCGGCCGAAGGCGGAATCGATCAGGCCACGCAGGCGCCCGAGGTCGAAATCGCTCCACGCTTCGCCGCGCAGCACGCGCTCGCCGCGCCGCACCAGGGTGCCCGAGCCCTTGTGGGTGAACAGCTCCTTGGCCAGCTCCGCCGGGCGGGTGATCGAAACCGAGGACGAGAGCGGCACGTTGTCGAGCAATTCCCTAATCTGCTCTAGCTTGACGCGCATGCCGCCGTTGACCCAATCGGCCTGCATCAATCGCGCGTAGTCGGTGGACAGGTTGAGCGAATCGATCACCTTGCCGCGCTCGTCGAGCAGGCCGCCGGTGCCGGTGAGGAACACGATCTTGTCCGGCTGCAACTCGCGCACCAGCGCATTGGCGGCGAAATCCGCATTGATGTTGACGATCTGTCCGCCGGCAGTTTCGCCAAGCGAGGCGATCACCGGGATCGACCCGGATTTCAGGCTAGCGCGGATCGGTGCAAGGTCGACGCGCTCGACATCGCCGACCAGCCCGTACACCGCCTCGTCCTTGAGCCGCGCCTCGAACACGCCGGAGACGATCGAGGTCGCGCGCGCATCGGCGGCCTGCAAGGCTTCGACCAGAGCGAGGTTCTGCGCCTGCATCACCCGTCGCACGATCGCCAGCGTGTCGCTGCGCGTCACCCGCAGGCCATCGACGGTCTGCTTGTCGATGCCGGCTTCGGCGATCGCCGCGTCCAGTTGCGGGCCCGCGCCGTGGATGACGATCGGAGTCAGGCCGACATCCTGCAGGAAGGCCAGCGAGGAAGTCAGCGCATCCAGGTCGTCGCGCAGCACCGCGCCGCCGACCTTCACCACCGCGAATCGCGCGGCTTCCAGCTCCGAATAGCGCTTGATGTACTGGTTGATCTCCTTGGTGCTGGCCATCGAGGACAGTAGCCGCAGGATGGTCATGCGGGTTTGCGGATCGTGGACTTGCAAGTTCATTGCGTCGGGTTCGCGAGGATGCATTGGATGGAGGCGGCGTAGCGTTCGAGCTGTTCGATCGCCACCCATTCGTCGGCCGTGTGCGCCTGGGCGATGTCGCCGGGGCCGTAGACGATCGCGTTCATGCCGGCCGCGGAGAACAGCGAGGCTTCGGTCCAGAAATCGACCGCATCGCCGATCGGGAGCTGCAAGGATTCGGCCAGCGCCTGGGCGTCGCGGCGGCGGTTCTCGGCGTCGCTCGCATCACCCGCCGGCAACGACGGGCCACGGAATGTCTCTTCGTACTCGGCATCCGTGTTGGCGAAACCGCGGAACTGCCCATGCAACTCGTCCATCGACTGCGACGGCAGCGGGCGGAAGCCGAAGCGCAGCTCGGCACTCGGCGCGATCACGTTGGCCTTGATCCCGCCTTCCACCTTGCCGATGTTGAAGCGCAGGCCCTTGAGCCCGTCGAATGCCTGCGCGGCATGCGCCTCGACATGATCAAGCGCACGCACGCCCCAGCGCATCGACTGGTGCAGGGCGCTCGCATCTGGTGAAAGCGCCGCGCTGGCGTGGCCGGCAGTGCCGCGGAACTGCATCCGCACCGCACTGATACCGCGATGGGCCAGCACCGCCTCGCAGCGGGTCGGCTCGGCGACGACGACATCCTTGAAGCCGTGGTCGCGCGCAAGGAAGGCAGCGATGCAACGCGGGTCGTTGGCTTCCTCGTCGCTGGAGAACAGGAAAGCCGCATCACCCGGAGTGCTCTGTGCCACCGTGAGCAAGCCGGCCGCAGCACCCTTGATGTCGCAGGCGCCGAGGCCGATTGCACGATCACCCACTATTCGCAACGTGAAGGGATCCGCGCTCCATCCCGGCGAATCGGGCACCGTGTCCAGGTGGACGTTGAACAGCAGGCGCGGCCGGCCACGCACGGCGAGCAGCGACACCGCGCCATCGCCGTGGTCGATCACCTCGACACCGAAACCTTCGAGCTGCGAACGCAGGTAGCCGAAGATGCCACCCGCCGCCGCGATCGCGCGCGGCGGGTTGCGGGTGTCGACCGACACCAGTTGCGCCAGGTGCTGCAGGATCAGGTCGCGCATCAGGATTCGGAATTCACTTCCGCCCACAGCGTGCTGCTCATGCCGAACAGCTTGATGAAGCCCTCGGCCTCCTCGACGCCCCAGTCGGCGGACTGCGCATAGGTCGCGCCCTTGGCGTTCAGCACGTGCGGCGAGCGCACTTCCACCGCGTCCACACGCGCGCCGCCGGTTTCCAGCACCACCTCGCCGTTGACCTTTCGCTGGCTGGATTTCAGGAAAGCCTCCAGGTCGGCCTTGAGCGGGTCGTGGAAGAAGCCTTCGTAGACCAGCTCCACCCACTTGCGCGCGACTTCGGGCTTGAAGCGATTCTGCTGCTTGGTCAGCACCGCTTCCTCCAGCGCGCGGTGTGCGGTGAGCAGGGCGATGAGGCCGGGCGCTTCGTACACGATGCGGCCCTTCAGGCCGATGGTGGTGTCGCCGGTGTACATGCCGCGGCCGACGCCGTAGGCGGCGAACAACTCGTTGAGTTTCGCCAGCACGGCCGCGCCTTCCAGCGCCTCGCCGTCGACCGACACCGCTTCGCCTTCGATGAACTTCAGCGTCACCCGCAGTGCGTCCGCCGGCCACTCGCCGCGCGGCTTGCACCAGCCACGCGCGCCCTCGCCCGGGGCCTTCCATTCGTCGATTTCGCCGCCGGACAGGGTCACGCCGAGCAGATTCTCGTTGATCGTGTATTGCTGTTGCTTGGCGCGTACGCCGAAGCCGCGCTCCTCCAGATATGCCTGCTCGTAGGCGCGGGTCTGGGTGTGTGCCTTCTGGATTTCGCGGATCGGCGCAACGATGCGGTAATCGCCGCTCGCCTTGACCGCCAGGTCGAAGCGCACCTGGTCGTTGCCCATGCCGGTGCAGCCATGCGCGATGGCATTGGTGCCCAGCGCATGCGCGCGCGCCAGCGCGGCATCGACGATGAGATAGCGGTCGGACACCAGCAACGGGTACTGGCCCTGGTAGGCCTCGCCCGCCCAGACGAACGGCTTGACGAAGCCTTCCCAGATCGCCGGGCCGCCATCCACGGTCACGTGCGAGGCGACGCCCAGCTCCCTGGCGCGGTCTTCGATGAAGGCGCGCTCCTCGGCATCGACGCCACCGGTATCGGCAAACACCGTGTGCACGGTCCAGCCCTGCTCTTGCAGGTAGGGCACGCAGAACGAGGTGTCCAGCCCGCCGGAGAAGGCGAGCACGATGTCGCGGCTGTTCTTGCTGTCGTTCATCGGCATTCCTTGTTCAATCGCTCTGTTGGATGAGGTGGGCCATCACCGCTTTCTGCACATGCAGCCGGTTCTCGGCTTCGTTGATGGTGATGCAGTTGGGCGAGTCCATCACCGCATCGGTGGCCTTGACGTTTCGGCGCAGCGGCAGGCAGTGCGAAAAAACGCCGTTGTTGGTCATCGCCATCTTGGCTTCATCGACGATGAAGTGCTTGAACTTGTCGCGTATCGGCTTTTCCTGCTCCCAGTTGCCGAAGTAAGGCAATGCGCCCCAGCTCTTGGCGTAGACGACATCGGCATCCTGGTAGGCGCTGTCGATGTCGTGGCTGACGGTCAGCGAGCCGCCATTTTCCGCCACGTTCTGCTGCGCCCAATCCATGTAGCGCTCGTCGAGCACGTATTGCTCGCTCGGGCACAGCAGGGTCACGTCCATGCCCATGCGGGTGGCGATGGTGAGCGCGGAATTGGCGACCGCGGTGTTCAATGCCTTCGGGTGGTAGGTCCAGGTCAGTACGTACTTTTTCCCGCGCAGATCCTCGCTGCCGAAGTGCTCCTGCAGGGCCAGCGCATGCGCGAGTTCCTGGCAGGGATGGGTGATCGTCTCCATGTTGATCACCGGCACGGTCGAATATTTGGCGAAACCATTGAGAACGCGGTCCTCGCGGTCGACCGACCAGTCGACGAACTTGGGGAAGGCGCGCACGCCGATCAGGTCGACGTAACGGCTCAGCACCCGCGCGACTTCGGCGATGTGCTCCTCCGCCTCTCCGTCCATCACCGTGCCGAGATCGAATTCGATCGGCCAGGCATCCTTGCCTGGCTGCAGCACCACCGCATGGCCGCCGAGCTGGAAGGTGCCCAGCTCGAAGCTGGTTCGCGTGCGCAGGGATGAATTGAACAACACCAGCGCGACGCCCTTGTCCTTGAGCGCATCGCCGAACTTGTGTTCCTTGTAATTGGCGGCATCGCGCAGCACCGCGTCGATCTCGGCGCGGCTCCAGTCTTGGGTGTTGAGGAAGTGCTTCATTCGATTCACATGGTGGCGGGCGAAAAAGACGAAACCCGGCGCGAGGGCCGGGTTCTGGGAATCATGCAGGGATGCAGACCGGACCGGCGCTCAGTGCTCGCACAGTCGGCGCGCACGCGAAGTCATGCCTGCGGCCATCCAGGCGGCGGACTGGTGCGAGACGGCGGCGTGGGCGGGCAGGTGCTGCATGAGGCGCGCATGGTCGCACGCGCCAGCCGGTGCGACAAGCGTCACGGCTTGACCTGGGTGCCGATCACTGGCGTCACCCCGACCCGGATGCGCAAGCGACGGCCCGGGTCCTGGGCCAGCCTTGAACGGTATTTCGTGCCGCGCCACGTGTAATCGACGTCGTAGCCGATGGTCCGCCGCAGTTCGCGCGGCACACGCACCTCCCGGCACTGGCCGTTGTCGTTGCAGCGACGCTCATTGCCGGATACGGTCACCACCTGCTCCACCGGCTCCACGCGCAGCACCTGGGCGTAGTCGTAGCGCACTTGTTCGGCGGGCACGACCGTGTCCCCGGCCCGGAGGGCAGGCGGCACGATGGCAAGCACGGAGGCGATCAGGATCGGTGGCAAGGATTCGCGGCGCACGTCGGAAGCGGGCTCGAACGGCAAAAAGGAAAGGCCCGCAGTGTAGGCAGGCCTTCCCGACGCCTCGCTGAACCAAGCCCCACCGCGCCCCGCCCGGTAGAATCCACATCCCCACGAGGATTCGCATGTCCCTGCATCTCTACAACACGCTGAGCCGGCGCGTCGAGCCTTTCCAGCCGCAAGATCCCGCCGGGCCGACCATGTACGTCTGCGGCCCGACCGTCTACAACTACGTGCACATCGGCAACGCGCGCGGCCCGGTGTTGTTCGGGGTGCTGGCGGCGCTGCTGCGCCGGCGCTTCGGGGGCCTGCGTTACGCCCGCAACATCACCGACATCGACGACAAGATCAACGCGGCGGCGCGCGAGGCCGGCACGCCGATCTCCACCGTCACCGACAAATACGCCGCCGCCTACCGCGAAGACATGGCAATGCTGGGCGTGGATGGCGAGTTCGCGCCCGACATCGAGCCGGCCGCCACCGACCACATCGCCGAGATCATCGCGATGTGCGAGCGCCTGATCGCCGATGGCCACGCCTACGCCGCCGAAGGCCACGTGCTGTTCTCGGTCGCGAGTTTCGGCGACTACGGCAAGCTCTCGCGCCGCGATCCGGAGGAGATGCTGGCCGGTGCCCGCATCGATGTCGCCCCGTACAAGCGCGATGCCGGTGATTTCGTGCTGTGGAAGCCCTCGACCGACGCGCTGCCGGGCTGGGATTCTCCGTGGGGGCGTGGCCGCCCGGGCTGGCACATCGAGTGCTCGGCGATGGCGGCGGCCCACCTGGGCGAGACCATCGACATCCATGCCGGCGGCATCGACTTGCAGTTCCCGCACCACGAGAACGAGATCGCGCAGAGCGAATGCGCGCACGGCGGCCAAGTGTTCGCACGGTTCTGGCTGCACAACGGCATGCTGAATTTCGGCGGGGCCAAGATGTCGAAGTCGCTCGGCAACATCGAGCGCGTGCACGACCTGGTGCGTACGCATCCGCCCGAGGCGTTGCGCTACGCCCTGCTCTCCGCGCATTACCGCCAGCCGCTGGAATGGAGCGATGGGTTGATCGAGCAATCGGTGCGCACGCTTGACCGCTTGTACGGCACCTTGCGCGACTTGGGCGATGTCGATGCCGAAGCGCTGATTTCCGACAGCGTCGAAGCGATGCTGGACGACGATCTCAACACGCCGCAGGTGTTGGCCGAAATCGCCCGGCTGGCCGGCGAGGCGCGCAAGGCCGAGGGCAATGCGCGGCGCGATGCCAAGGCTGCGCTGCTCGGCGCCGGCAAGGCGCTCGGCCTGCTGCAACAGTCGCCAGCCGATTGGTTCGCGCGCGGGACCTCCGGTGATGACGATGCGCGCATCCAGCAATTGGTCGATGAGCGCATCGCCGCAAAAAAAGCGCGCGATTTCGCCCGTGCCGATGCGATCCGCGATGCGCTGGCCGCCGAGGGCATCGTGCTGGAAGACACGCCGCAAGGGGTGAGGTGGGTGAGAAAACGTGCCTAGTCGATGCGACAAGCATCGATCCAGGCACGTCCGAACGCCGGGCCATGGGTGGCCGGGTCGGTCGATCCGAAACAGAACGCTCCCGCCATGGATGGCCAAGATCAATCATGAGAAGCCACGTGTCTGATTCCCCCTTCCCGCTCGAAGCCACCGCCGCCGAAGCCCAGGCCGCGATCGCCGAGGAATTCGCGCTGTTCTCCGACTGGTCGGAGCGCTACCAGTACCTGATCGACCTCGGCCGCAAGCTGCCTGACCTGCCGGCGGAACTGAAGACCGAAGACACCCGCCTGCACGGCTGCCAGTCGAACGTCTGGATCGTGGCGGCCGGCGATGCGAAAGGCCTGGATTTCCGCGCGATCAGCGATTCGGCGATCGTCTCGGGCCTGATCTACCTGGCGCTGCGCGTGTACTCCGGCAGGCCGGCGAGCGAGATCCTCGCCACCGAAGCCGATTACATCGCCGCGATCGGCCTCGCCAAGCACCTGTCGCCGACCCGCAGCAATGGGCTGGCCGCCCTGCTCGCCTTCATCCGTGAGAAAGCCGCGCACGCGGCCACCTGATCCGCGTCGATGGCGCGACCGCGTTCACCGGGCGACCTGCCGCCCCCACCGCCGCCGGTGCCGTTGCCGGCCGAAGGCGTGCGCGCCCTGCTGCAGAACCCCGGCTTCCGCTGGCTGATGCTCTATCGCATCGCCACCATGCTCTGTTACCAGACCGTCGCGGTCGCGGTCGGCTGGCAGGTCTACGAAATCACCCGCAATCCGTTCTCGCTGGGCCTGATCGGGCTGGCCGAAGTGCTGCCGTTCTTCTGCGTGGCGCCATTTGCCGGCTACCTGGTCGATACCCTGCCGCGGCGCAAGCTGGGCATGGTCGCCTCCAGCGTGCTCGGCCTCACCGCCCTGCTGCTGTTCGCCATCACCCGCAGCGGCGCGGCCGTACACGCGGTCTGGCCGATCTACGCGGCGATCGCGCTCGGCGGCTGCGCGCGCGCGTTCTTCGGGCCGATCTACAACGCCCTGTTTGCACGCGTGCTCAGGCGCGAGCAGTTCGTGCGCGGGGCCAGCTTGGGCAGCGTGATCTTCCAGAGCGGATTGGTGCTGGGGCCGGCGCTCGGCGGGGCGCTGGTCGGCTGGACGGATGCCGGGACCGCCTACGCGGTGGCCAGCGTGTTCGCCGGCTTCGCCGTGCTGGGTCTTGCGATGATGCACGTAACCGAGCCGCCGAAACAGCTGCAACAAGGGCCGATCTTCGCCAGCATCGCGCAGGGCCTGCGCTTCGTGTTCGGCCGCCAGATCGTGCTCGGCGCGCTGGCGCTGGACATGTTCGCGGTGCTGTTCGGCGGCGCGATTTCGCTGGCACCCGCCTTCATCAAGGAGATCCTGCATGCCGGCCCGGAAGCCCTCGGCCTGCTGCGCGGTGCACCGGCGCTGGGCTCGGTGATGGTCGCGCTGTGGTTGGCGCGGCGACCGTTGCAAAAGAACGCCGGACGCATGCTGCTGTGGGCAGTGGCCGGCTTCGGCCTGTGCATGATCGGCTTCGGGCTGTCCGAGGTGTTGTGGATGTCGCTGCTGTTCCTCTTCCTCTCCGGCATCTGCGATGGCGTCTCGGTGGTGACCCGCTCGACCATCCTGCAACTGGCCACGCCCGACGAAATGCGCGGGCGGGTGTCATCGATCAACAGCCTGTTCATCGGCTCGTCGAACGAACTCGGCGCGTTCTACGCCGGCTCGATGGCGCGCCTGCTCGGCCTGGTACCGGCGGTAGTGCTGGGCGGCTGCGTGACGATGGCGGTGGCGGCCAGCACCGCGAAACTGGCACCCAAGCTGCGCCGGCTGGACCTGCGCGATCTGCAATGACGATGGGGTGAGGCTTGGGCCTTGGCGCGCCCGTCCGGCACGCGGCGTGCGTCGTCGCGCGCGGATTTTCTGTCGATCATCCACCGCCGCAACAGCCAACCTCGTCGAACATCCGCGAATGGCGCAACATCCGCCACGCAACGAAAAACGCCGGGACAACCCGGCGTTCGTGATGCGTACACGCGCTAAGGGCGCGATCAATCGCCCTGCTGCTTCTGGCGGATCTCCCAGCGTTCCTGTGCGTCGATGGTGCGCTCGGCTTGCGGACGCGCCTCCAGCCGATCCAGGCCGATCTCCTCGCCGGTATCCACGCAGTAGCCGTAATCGCCCTCGTCCACCCGCTTGATGATGCTCTCGATCTTGTTGATCAATTTGCGATAGCGGTCGCGCGTACGCAGTTCCAGCGCATTCTCGGTCTCGCGGCTGGCGCGCTCGGCCTCGTCGCCGATGTCGCGGACTTCGTCCTTGAGGTTCTCGATGGTCTGCTTGGATTCCTCGACCAGTTCCTCGCGGCGGGTGATGAGCTTCTGCCGGAAATACTCCAGCTGCAGCGGATTCATGTACTCCTCGTCCGCCTTCGGCTTGTAGCCGGTCGCCAGGATCGGGCGACCGGTGGCCTCGTCGACCTTGTAATTGACCGGTTTGGCCTTGGTCTTCGGCGCGGCGGCCTTGGGCGTGGAGGTGACGGCATGCGCCACCTTGCCGACCGGCCTCGGCCTGGGCGGCGCGGCTGCGGGCTTGACCGGGGCAGCAGGCGCCGCTTCCGCCTTTGCCCGCTTGGCCGGGGTGGCCACCTTGGTTGGTGCAGATTTCTTCGCAACAGCGGCTGGCGCCGCCTTCGCGGCTGGCTTGGCAGCCGTGGTCTTTTTGCTGGCCGCGGGCTTCTTGGCCGGCGCCGCCGCCGGCTTGCTCGCCGCGGCCTTTTTCACCGGCGCGGCCGGCTTCTTTGCCGGCGCGGCCTTCTTCGCGGACGCAGCAGACTTGGCGACAGCCGCGTTGGCGACGACTTTCTTCGCCGATGCAGCCTTCTTGGCAGGCGTCTTCGTGGCGGACTTGGCAGCCGGGGCCTTGGCGGCGGGCTTGGCAGCTTTCTTGGCTGGCGCTGCCTTCTTGGCCGGGCTCGCTTTCTTTGCCGCCGGCTTTGCGGACTTGGCCGCAGTCTTGGTTGCGGGCTTCGCGGCCTTGGCTGCGGTCTTCTTAGCGGTTTTCTTGACTGCCACGAATGGTTTCCTTGTATCCCTTGAGCCGGGGAAGCGGGCTGTTATAGCCTAGGGGCCAACCCCCGGCAAGCGCGGCATTATCGCGCATTTCCGCGTCCAAGCCCTGTGATTTCCCGCCTCCTCATTGCCGGCCTGCGCGGCTACAAGCGCTGGATCAGCCCACTGCTCGGCCAGCGCTGCCGCTTCACCCCGACCTGTTCGGAGTACGCGATGGGTGCAATCGAGCGCTTCGGGCCGCTGCGCGGCAGCTGGCTGGCGGCCCGGCGCATCGGCCGCTGCCATCCCCTCCATCCCGGCGGCCACGACCCCGTGCCGCCACGCACCTGAGCCCACATCGAGATGACATCGACCCTGATCACCAATGCCCGGATCGTCAACGAGGGTCGCGAATTCGAGGCCGACCTGCGCATCGAGGGCGAACGCATCGCGCTGATCGGCGAATCGCTGGCCGCCAAACCCGGCGAGACCGTGGTCGATGCCGAAGGCCGCTGGCTGCTGCCGGGCATGATCGATGACCAGGTGCATTTCCGCGAACCCGGCCTGACCCACAAGGGCGACATCGCCAGCGAATCGGCGGCAGCGGTGGCCGGCGGCATCACCAGCTTCATGGACATGCCCAATACCAACCCGCCGACCCTTGACAGCGCCGTCTTGGAGTCCAAGTACGCGCTGGCGGCGGGCCGCGCGTTCGGCAACTACGGCTTCTACCACGGGGCCAGCAACGACAACCTCGAGGCGATCCGCGCGCTGGACCCGAAAGCCGCGCCGGGCATCAAGGTTTTCATGGGCGCGTCCACCGGCAACATGCTGGTCGACGACCCGGACACGCTGGATGCGATTTTCCGCGACACGCCGGTGCCGATCATCACCCATTGCGAAGACACGCCAATGATCGACGCGAACTTCGCCGCGCACCTGGCGCAATACGGCGATGCGCTTTCGGCCGAGCATCATCCGGACATCCGCAGCCGCGAGGCCTGTCTCAAATCCAGCCGACTGGCGGTGGAACTGGCGCGCCGCCACGACACCCGCCTGCATGTGCTGCACATCTCCACCGCCGACGAACTCGACCTGTTCGAACGCGGCCCGATGATCCGCGCCGATGGCAGCCGCAAGCGCATCACCGCCGAAACCTGCGTGCACTTTCTGCACTTCGCCCGCGCCGACTACGCGCGCCTCGGCAATCTGATCAAGTGCAACCCGGCGATCAAGGAAGAAAGCGATCGCGCCGCATTGGTCGCGGCACTGGCCGAGGACGTGATCGACGTGCTCGCCACCGACCACGCGCCGCATGCCTGGGAGGAAAAGCAGCAACCCTACGCCCAGGCGCCGAGCGGACTGCCGCTGGTGCAGTACGCGCTGCAGGTGGCGCTTGAGCATGTGCACGAAGCGCGCCTCACCCGCGCGCAAGTCGTGCAGAAATTCGCCCATGCGCCGGCGCAGTTGTTCGATGTCGCCGAACGCGGCTTCCTGCGCGAAGGCTACTTCGCCGACCTGGTGATGGTGGAAGACCGCCCGCACACGGTGCAGCGCGAAGAGATATTGTCGAAGTGCGGCTGGTCGCCATTCGAAGGCCATGCCTTCAAGTCGCGGATCGCCGGCACCTGGGTCAATGGCCGGCAGGTGTGGGACGGTTCACGGGTACTCGGGCAAGCTCAGGGCAAGCGACTGGAGTTTTCCCGATAAGAATGGCCTTGATGAAGATGTGGATGCCGCTTCGCCCCACCCTGCTCACCGCCTGCCTGTTGCTGGCCGCTGCGACCGCGCACGCACAGGCGGCACGCATCGCCAACCTGCCCGCGCAAGCCTCGCAGGGCGCGATGGTCATCGGCCACAGCGTACCGAACGCCGACGTGCGGGTGAGTGGCCGCAAGTTGAGCGTGGATGCGCAGGGCCGCTTCGTGTTCGGCATCGGCCGCGACGAGAAGGGCCCGGTCACGGTGCGTATCCAGCCACCCGGGGCAGCCGCGCAAACCAGCCACATCCGCATCACCGCGCGCGACTGGCCGATCCAGCGCATCAATGGCGTGCCGCCGGCCACGGTCAATCCGCCGCCTGCGATCGCCCAGCGCATCGCCCGCGAGAACGGACGAATCGTCGCCGCGCGTCGCGACGACAGTGCCAACTCCGACTTCGCGCAGGCCTTCATCTGGCCGGTCAAGGGGCGCATCAGTGGCCGCTTCGGCAACCAGCGCGTGTTCAACGGCACACCTAAGTCGCCGCATTCGGGCATGGACATCGCCGCCGCGCAGGGCACGCCGATCCGGGCTCCGGCCGGTGGCCGCATCACCCTTGCCGAAAAGGATTTCTACCTGACCGGCGGGACGGTGATGATCGACCACGGACACGGTATCAGCAGCAACTTCCTGCACATGTCCAGGCTGGACGTGAAGGTGGGCGATGTCGTCAAACAGGGCGACGTGGTCGGCGCCGTCGGCTCCACCGGCCGCTCGACCGGGCCGCACCTGCATTGGGGAATGACGTGGTTCGATACCCGCATCGATCCGCTGCTGGTGCTGGACGGGGCGAAGTAAGCGCGAACCATGCATCGGCACCGCGCGCTGCGGCGCACGCGTTTCCGGTGCGCTGGCCGGAGGCGCGGTTCGATACCCGCATCGATCCCCTGCGGGTGCTGGAAGCAGCGAAGTGAACGCGATGCGTGCGGCCTTGATCACGGAGTTCGATCAGCCCGGCAGCGCCGAGGGCGTTCTGAAAGTACTGGAGCGGCATCGTGCACGGCTGGTCCACGCCTCGGAGAAATCCGGCTGCGGCTGTTGCGTGGACATCCGGGATGTCGAAGGCCCGGCGGACCTCATCGCCTCGATTCCACCGGCCTCGCTCGCCGACAGCAAGTGGGTCAAAAGCGATGCGCCGAGCGAAGAGAAACCTGTCTAGTCTTCGCTGCCTGCTTGCGGCGCGTCGGCCCAGTCGGACTCGCCCTGGCCATTGCGGCCGGCCACGCGGGCAACCGCGTCATGCGCGTGCAGGCTTTCCAGGTGCGCGACCCGCGCCGACCATGCGCGCACCCACGGCAGTGCGGACAGGGCGGCGGCAACCCGGCGCGCGGCATCCTCGCAGAACATCAGGTTTTCCGCATTGGCACGGGCGAAGGCCTGTTCGTCCTCGCGCTTGACCGCGGTCTGCACCGGGGTGGCAAGCGCCTGCTCCAGCGCATCGACCAGCGCCAGCACTGGCAAGCGCTCGAAGCCAGCGGCCAATTCCACTTCGACATCGGCGATGCTGCGCTGGGCATGTGGCGTCGCGGCCATGCCCTCGCGCGAGGCCAGCCAGTCGCGGACCGCGTCGGCATCGACATCACCGTGCCCGAATTGGCGCGCAAATGCATCCGCATTCAACTCGCGCGACAACGCCGCCGAAGCCGGACAGGTGCTGGAATATTCCACCTGCAGCGAGAGCAAGTGGCGCGTGCCTGCGGCGTCGTGCTCGCTGCGCAGCGCGACCGGATAGTTCTTCCAGCCGCGATTGGCGCTGACCAGCGCCGGACGCTCCAGCAGGTGGTCGTAACGAATCAACAGTTGCACGCGGTCGGACGCGCCCTGCTGCGACTCGATCAGGCCCGCCAGCAAGGCATCCAGCGCCAGCGCATCCAGCCGCGACTGCGGCAGCATCTGCTGCAGTTGCAGGTAAAGCCGCGACATGTGGATGCCGCGACGTTCGGGATCGCGAAGGTTGACGCCGACATCGACCTTTGCCGCCGCCTGCAGGCCGCGATCGTTGAGGCGGATCGGCAGCGCGATGCCTTCCATCCCGACCCAGTCGAGCGCGCGCGCAAGCGCCGCAGGCTCGAAGGCGACATCGGGCAGTGGGCGATGGGCAGTCATCAGCATCATGAAACGGGAGGTGGCACCGGGCCGGTCATTTTAGCCGTCCGTGCCGGCGCGGGCCGCGCGCCAACTGGAACGCAACGTCCGCCAAGGCGAGAGTGGCTGCCGATCACGGCGCGCGGCGGCGATCGTGGCAAGGATCCGGCGCGGGCGGGTGGCATCACCGGCGTCGATGATTTCATTCGGCAGCCCCAACGCATCGCGCAGGGCGTGGCTGATCCTGGCGCAGGCATCGCGGTCCTCGTCGAACAGCCGACGCTCGGCGATGTCCAGCGCGCAGGCAAAACGATCCAGCGCGGTCAGGTCGAAGCCCTCGCCACGTCGCATCAGCGCGGGCAAGGCATCGGCCAGCGCATTCCAGTCGATGTCGTGCTTCATCAATGCCAGGCCCAGCGGATGCCGGCGTGCCCCTTTCGCCCAGCCGCGCAACTCCTCCTGCCACCAGGCCAGCTTGGCGAGGCCAGGTGCCGGTTCTTCGGTGACTGCGGCGTCGGTCCATTCCTGCAGCAGGGCGAACCAGGCTTCGGCCGGTTCACGCTGCGCCTGCGGCACGAACACCTGCGCGATGCCCCATTCCGGCCACCGCTGTCTGAACTTCCCGATGAAGGTCGAGGCTTCCTCGTTCATGGCAGTCCTCATGGCCAACGCGCCGGATCGAGCAGATCGGCAGGCACGTCGATCATGACGTCCGCCTGCCACGCGGCCGGATCATCATCGTCCATGCGATAGCCCCAGAGCGCGGCGATCGAGGGCATGCCGGCGGCGCGCGCGGATTCGATGTCGCGGCGGTCATCACCCACGTAGGCGCAGCGTGATGGCGCGATGCCGAGCGCCTCGGCCGAATGCAGCAACGGCAACGGATGCGGCTTGCGTTCGGCCAAAGTGTCGCCGCCGACCAGCACCGCGCAGCGCACGTCCCAGCCGAGCATCGGCAGCAGGTCGCGCGCCAGGCCCTCCGGCTTGTTGGTGACGATGCCCCAGCGCCCGTCCTGGTTTTCGATGGCGGCGAGCAGAGCCTCGATGCCCGCGAACGGCGCGCAATGCCGGCCCAGCTCATCGGCATAGACCGCCAGGAATTCCGGCACCGCATCGATCACCTCATCGCCGGTCCATTCCGGGAACGCGGCGGAGGCCATCGCGCGGGCGCCCCGCGAGACGAACGGTCGGATCTGCGCCAGCGTCATCGGCGCGACATCGCGACGCGCACGCATCACGTTGACCGTGGCGAGCATGTCCGGTGCGCTGTCGAGCAGGGTGCCGTCGAGGTCGAACAGCACCACCTCGGGTAGGCGCGTGCGTGTGCTCACGCCGGCTTGCGGGCGCAGGCCAGGTAGTTGACCTCGGTTCGCGTTGTCAGCCGCGCGGCGTTCCGCCACGGCTCGTACATCAGCCCGCTGACGTCTTCGAGCTGCAGCTCGGCCGCTCGCAGCCAAGCACCAAGTTCGGAGGGTTTGATGAAGTCGCGGTACTGGTGCGTGCCTTTCGGCAGCAATCGCGCCACGTATTCCGCGCCGACGATCGCCAGCGCGAACGCCGCCGGCGTGCGATTGAGCGTGGACAGGAACAGCCGGCCGCCGGGCTTGAGCAGGCGCGCGCAGGCCTCGATCACGCTGCCGGGGTCGGGCACGTGCTCGAGCATCTCCATGCAGGTGATCGCGTCGAATCCCCCGGGGATTTCGGCGGCGAGGTCTTCCACCGATTGCAGGCGATAGTCGATGGCATGGCCGGCTTCGAGCTGGTGCAGTTTCGCCACGTCGATCAGTTCCGGGGCCAGGTCGATCGCGGTGACGCGTGCGCCCTCGCCCGCCAGTGCCTCCGACAACAGGCCGGCACCGCAGCCGACATCCAGCAGCTTCGCGCCTTCCAGCGGCACACGGTCAGCTACATAGCGCAGGCGGACCGGGTTCAATGCATGCAGCGCCTTCTGCGGGCCGTTCTCGTCCCACCACCTGTTCGCCAAAGCGCCGAACTTGTGCAACTCGGCTTGTCGGACGTTTGCATTCGTGTTCATCGTTTCACCTCGATTCGTGCGATGCGCTCGCGCCATTGCCGCGCATTGGCGATGATGGCGGCTTCTTCCATGTCCACCAACTGCCGATCCCGCAGCTTGCGCTTGCCGGCGATCCAGACATCGCTGACCTGGTGGCGGCCCGTGGCATAGACGATCTGCGAGATCGCCTCGAACATCGGCTGGCCATCGATGCTGTCGAACGAGATGCAGGCGATGTCGGCCTGCTTGCCCGCTTCGAGCGAGCCGACGACATCGTCCATCCCCATCGCCTTCGCGCCGCCGAGGGTCGCCGCACGCAGCGCTTCGGCGGCGGAGAACGCGGCTGCATCCTGCGCCACGGCCTTGGCCAGCTGCGCGGCGGTCTTGGTTTCGCCGATCATGTCGAGGTCGTTGTTGCTGGCCGCGCCGTCGGTGCCGATGGCGAGGTTGACGCCCGCCTTCAGCAGCGCGCAGGCCGGGCAGAAACCGGAGGCCAGCTTGAGGTTCGACTCCGGGCAATGCACCACGCTGACGCCGCGTTCGGCGCAGAGGTGGATCTCGGCGTCGGTCAACTGGGTCATGTGCACGGCGATCAGTCGGTCGTTGATCAGACCGAGCCGGTCGAGACGTGCGATCGGGCGCAGGCCGTGCTCGTCGATCGATTGCTGCACTTCCTGCGCGGTTTCGTGCAGGTGCAGGTGGACCGGGATGTCGAGCTGGTCGGCCAGCATGCGCACTCGCTCGAAATTCTCGTCGTTGACCGTGTACGGCGCATGCGGCGCGAAGGCGGTGCGGATCAGCGCATCATCGCGCCAGGCATCGTGCACCTCGCCGGCGCGATCGAAATATTCGTCGTCGCTCTTGGCCCATGCGGTCGGGAAGTCGATCACCGGCAGGCCGACCCGCGCGCGGAAGCCGTGGCGCTTGTAGGTCGCGGCCTGCACGTCGGGGAAGAAGTAGTTCTCGTTGGCGCAGGTGGTGCCGCCGCGCAGCATCTCGGCAATGGCCAGCGTGCAACCATCGGCGACGAAATCCGGGCCGATCACCGCGGCCTCGATCGGCCAGATGTGCTGCTGCAGCCAGACCTTGAGCGGCAGGTCATCGGCAACGCCGCGCATCAGGGTCATCGGGTTGTGGGTGTGGGCGTTGACCAAGCCGGGGATCAGCGCCGAGTGCGGCTTGGTCACGGTTTCGCACGGCGCGTATTTAGCGCGCGCATCGGCGATCGGCAGCACTTCGAGGATCACGCCCTTGTCGATCGCGATGGCATGTTCATCCAGGACCTCGCCATGCGGCACCACCGGGATGACGTGGCCGGCTTCGATCAGCAGGTCGCAGGCGATGGAGGATGCAGCTTCGTTCATCGCGTCATTTTGCCTCAATGCCGTTGCCGCACCATGAAACGCGGCCTGCAAGCGAAACGAAGAAGGCCGCACGGGGCGGCCTTCGCGTCGAGTAGCGCTTGGAGAACCTGCTCACTTCACCCGGCTGACGTACTCGCCGCTGCGGGTGTCGACCTTGATCACTTCTTCCTGCGCCACGAACAGCGGCACGCGCACCACTGCGCCGGTTTCCAGCGTGGCCGGCTTGCCGCCGGTGCCTGCGGTATCGCCCTTCACCCCCGGATCGGTCTCGGTGATCCTGAGTTCGACGAAGTTCGGCGGCTGCACCGCGATCGGCACGCCGTTCCACAGCGTGACCACGCAGTCTTCCTCGCCCTTCAGCCATTTCTCGGCACCGCCCATGCCGGCCTTGTCGGCCTGCACCTGCTCGAAGCTCTCCGGGTTCATGAAGTGCCAGTACTCGCCATCGGCATAGAGGTACTGCATGTCGGTATCGACCACGTCGGCCACTTCCAGAGAGTCGGTCGCCTTCATCGTCAACTCGACCACGCGGCCGGACTTGATGTTGCGGTACTTCACGCGGGTGAAAGCCTGGCCCTTGCCGGGCTTCACGTATTCGGTGTCGGTGATGACGCAGGGATCGTTGTTGACCAGGATCTTCTGGCCGTTCTTGACGTCGTTCATGCCCAGCGTGGCCATGGCTGCACTCCTTCGGGCCGCGCGGAGCGGCGATCAGACTTAAAATGGTGCGACATGATACCCGTTGCCCCCCTTCCGCTGCAGCCCGTGGGCTGGCAGGCGCAATGGCGCGATGCCGTGCGCGACCCGGCCGAATTGCTGGCGATGCTCGGCCTGGAGACGCTGGCCGCCCGCCTCTCGCCCGCCGCGATGGCGCAATTTCCGCTGCGCGTGCCGCGCGCCTTCATCTCCCGCATGCGCCATGGCGATGACGCCGATCCACTGTTGCGCCAGGTCCTTCCGCTTGATGACGAAGACCGCATCGTCCCAGGCTTCGCGCTGGATGCGGTGGGCGATGCCGCGGCCAAGGCCGCCGACGGCGTCATCCGCAAATATCGTGGCCGCGCGCTGTTGATCGCCACCGGCAGTTGCGCGGTGAATTGCCGCTACTGCTTCCGCCGGCACTTCCCCTATGCGGATGAAACCGCAGCACGTGGCCAGTGGATGGACGCAATCGCCGCGATTGCAGCCGATCCCGGCATCGACGAGGTCATTCTCTCCGGTGGCGATCCGCTCTCGCTGTCCACGTCCAAACTGGCCGAGCTGACCGCGCAACTGGTCGCTATCCCGCACCTCAGGCGGCTGCGCATCCATACCCGTCTGCCGGTGGTGTTGCCGGCGCGCATCGACGCCGAATTCACCGCTTGGCTGGCCGCGCTGCCATGGCCGGTCGCGATCGTCATCCACGCCAACCATGCCAACGAATTCGATGATGAGGTCGATGCGGCGATCGCCTGCTTGCGCGACGCCGGTGCAACCCTGCTCAACCAGGCGGTGCTGCTGCGCGGGGTCAATGATTCGGTCGATGCGCTGGCTGATCTTTCCGAGCGCAGTTTCGCCGCCGGCGTCCTGCCCTATTACCTGCACCAGCTCGACCGCGTGCAGGGTGCCGCGCATTTCGAGGTGGACGATGCACTCGCGCTCGAACTGCATCGCGGGCTGATGTCACGCCTGTCCGGTTATCTGGTGCCGAAACTGGTGCGCGAAGTGGCCGGCGACACCGGCAAGCGACCGCTGTGAGCGGATGCGGGCATTGTCCAAAAGCCCGCATGGCTTCGATATAGTGGCCGCCTGCATCAGCCCCCGGCTCGCTCGCGCGAGCGATGCCCTGTCCCACGGAGTTCCGAATGCTTGCAGGCGTTGACGCCCCCATCCGCATGTTGATCGTGAACGACGACGCCGAGGAAGCCGAGGCCATCGTCAGCAACCTGCGCAATGCCGGGCTCGCGATCCGCCCGGCGCGTGCCGCCGACTTGGACGAAATCGACCAGCATTTGGCCGCGCATCCGTATGACCTGGTGCTGGCTGCCTCGCCCGCGATCGGCTTCGCTGACGAGCAGGTCATGCAGAAGGCCCATGCCAACGGCCGCGATCTGCCGGTGGTGGTGCAGGTGGACCACATCGACGATGCGTTGCTGGTCACCCTGTCCGGAGCCGGTGCACGCGGCATCGTGCTGCGCGGGGAGTTCGGCCACCTGCAGGAGGTGGTCGTGCGCGAGTTCTCCGACCTCGAGGCCCGCCGCGGCCTGCGCCGGCTGGAAGCACAGATCCGCGAGACCGAACGCCGCTGCGATGCGTTGATCGAATCGTCGCGCGACCCGATCGCCTACGTCCACGAAGGCATGCACATCCGCGCCAACGGCGCCTATCTCGAGATGTTCGGCTACGGGGATTTCGAGGAGATCGAGGGCATGTCGCTGCTGGACATGGTCGCGCCAGCGCACGTGGCCGACTTCAAGCAGCTGCTCAAGGGATTGTCCAGGGGCGAGGCGCCGCCGCCGCGCCATGAGCTGACCGCGCGCGATGCCGAGGGCAACGACTTCCCGGCGGTGATGGAATTCACCCAGGCCAAGTACGAGGGAGAACCGTGCATCCAGGTGGTGATCCGCCGTCAGGAGGCAGATCCCGCGCTGGCCGCCGAGGTCGAAGAACTGCGCCGTCGCGACATGGTCACCGGCCTGCTCAATCGCCAGACCTTCCTGCAGCAGCTGGAACAACTGGTGGGCGATGTCGCTGCCAGCGCGAAGCAACACGCCCTGTTATTGGCCGAGCCTGACCAGATGGCGCAACTCGAACAGCAGGTCGGGCTGGACAACGTCGACGAACTCGCGGCCGCGATTGCCCGCCGGCTGCGGGACACCTTCGGAGAAGAAGCGCCGCTGGCGCGCATCGGCGAAACGACCTACGCCCTGCTGCTGCGCGACAGCCCCTATGCCGTCACCGAGGCCGCCGCTGAACGCCTGCGTGCAGCATTCGATGGAAAACTGCTGGAGACGGCCACCGCCACGCTGAGCGCGACAGTGAGCGTCGGCGGCGTGCAGATCGGAGAACGCATCGCCCAATTGGCCAGGGTGCTGACCAAGGCGACAGAAAGCCTGCACAACGCCGCCGGCATGGGCGGGAACCGGCTGGACATCTTCGATCCCAGCGCCACCGAGCGGGCCGAGGAAGAGCGCATCCTGACCTGGGTCAGGCACATCCGCGATGCCATCGCCGGCGACGCCCTGCGCCTGCAGTACCAGCCGATCGCCAACCTGCAGGACGAATCCGAGCAGTTCCACGAATCGATGCTGCGGATGGTCGGCAGCGACGGCAACCTGATCAGCCCCGCCCAGTTCGTGCCGATGGCCGAGGAACACGGGCTGGCCGGCGACATCGATCGCTGGGCGCTGCGCCGCGCCTTGCAGGACGTGGCGCGGCTGCCGGCGGGCGGCCAACCGGCGAAAGTCATGGTCAAGGTTTCGCAGCAATCGCTCGATGACGAGCGACTGGTCGATGACATTGCCGCACTGCTGGCCGAAACCGGGACGAGTGCCGCATCACTGGTGCTGCAACTGCCGGAATCCAAGGTCTTCACCAACCTGCGCCAGGCCCAGCGGCTGAACGAAGCCCTGCGCACACTGGGCGCACACTTCTGCATCGAGCATTTCGGCGTGGGCTTGAATTCGCTGCAGTTGCTCGGCCACCTCAAGCCCTCTTTCCTCAAGCTCAACGAAGACTTCATCACCGACTTCAACCAGTCGCAGGAGCATCGCGACCGGGTGCAGGAGATCGTGCAGCAGGCACGCAGCCAGCAGATCGCCTGCATCGCGCGTGGCGTGCACGACGCCGGCACGATGACCGCCCTGTTCACCTCCGGCGTCGAGTACATGCAGGGCGACTTCATCGCCCCGGTTTCCGAGGGAATGGCGGCCGCCTACTGACCCACGGTGGCGCGCATCAAGAAAAAGGCCGGGAATGCCCGGCCTTTTTCTTCATCGGGGACGGCGTCAGACCACCACGCCCTGACGCACCTTGTCGCTGCCCAGGCTTGCGTTGCGCAGGGCATGGATACGCTCGTCCAGCGGCGGGTGGCTCATCAGGAGCTTCTTCAAGCCGTGACCGACCGCGCCGCTGATGCCGAACGCGGCCACCTGCTTGGGCAGGGTGTTCTCGCCATGGTTCTGCTTGAGGCGCTCCAGCGCCGAGATCATCTTTTCGCGACCGGACAGCGTGGCGCTGCCGGCATCGGCACGGAACTCGCGATGACGCGAGAACCACATCGCGATCATGCTGGCGAACAAGCCGAACACCATGTCCAGCACGAAGACGCTGGCGTAGTAGCCGATGCCCGCGCCTTCGCTGCGGCCGCCCGAGAGATAACCGTCGATGACCCGGCCGACCAGGCGCGAAAGCACGATCACGAAGGTGTTCAGCACGCCCTGCACCAAGGCCATCGTGACCATGTCGCCATTGGCGACGTGGCTGACCTCATGCGCCAGCACCGCCTCGGCCTGGTCGCGGTCCATGCCGCGCAGCAGGCCGGTGGAGACGGCGACCAGCGCGTTGTTGCGGTTGGCGCCGGTGGCGAAGGCGTTGATCTCGGGTGCATCGTAGATCGCGACCTCGGGCATGCCGATGCCGGCTTGCTGCGCCTGGCGCTGCACGGTGGCGACCAGCCACTGCTCGACCTCGTTGCGCGGCTGCTCGATGACCATGGCGCCGGTGCTGCGCTTGGCCATCCACTTCGACAACATCAGCGAAATGAAGGAGCCGCCGAAGCCGAACAGGGCCGCGAATACCAGCAGGCTGCCGTTGTTGCCGAGCTGGATGCCGAACATCGGCAGCACGACGTTCATGATGATGCCGAGCAGGACCAGCACGGCGAGGTTGGTGGCGAGGAACAGGGTGATGCGCTTGAACATGGCGGACGGACCGTCTTGTTGGGTGGACTCAGGTGAAAATATGGCCCGCCATGCTTGAATGCAAGGTGATGACGTCCCCCCCGCCCCGCCCCGGTTACCGCGGCCGCTTCGCGCCATCGCCGACCGGGCCGCTGCATTTCGGCTCGCTGGTGGCGGCGCTGGGCAGCTGGCTGCATGCACGCGCGGCGGGCGGCGAGTGGTACGTACGGATAGAAGATGTGGACCGGACCCGCGAAGTGCCCGGCGCGGCCGATCTGCAACTCTTCGCACTGCAACGCTTCGGGCTGGATTGGGATGGAGAAGTGCTGCGCCAGTCTGATCGCGGCCCGCTGTACCAAGCCGCGCTGGATGAGTTGCTGTCGCGCGGACTGGCCTTCGAATGCCACTGCAGCCGCAGCGACCTCGACAACGGAGGCGGCATCCACCGCGCCTGCGTCACCGGGCGCAGCCGCCAAATCCCGGCGATCCGCCTGCGCGTGCCCGATGCGACGACGGTGTCGGCGGCGGACAACATCCACGGCGTCATTGAACAGGCATTGGATCGCGAGGTCGGCGACTTCGTGCTGCGCCGTGCCGATGGTTGCTGGGCCTACCAGTTGGCCGTTGTGGTGGATGACGCCGCCCAGAGCATCACCGATGTCGTGCGCGGTGCCGACCTGCTGGACTCCACGCCACGGCAGGTTTATCTGCAGAGCTTGCTCGGCCTGCCGATGCCGCGCTACCTGCACCTGCCGCTGGTGCTCGATGGCGAAGGCCGCAAATTGTCGAAGTCGCTGGCCGCGATGCCGGTCGATCCAGCCGACCCCCTATCCGCCTTGCACGCAGCCTGGACCACGCTGGGACAGGAAGCCTCAGCGGTGACAGGCGCGACAAGTGCAGACGCTTTTCTGCGACGCGCCGTCGCCGCCTTCGCCATGGGCCGCATCCCGCGCACGCCACGCGCCGTCGCCGCAATGCACAACGGGATTTCCGAGGACCCCGCCTAGAATCGGGACCGACATCACACGAGGCGACCTTCCATGACTTCACGCGTTGCATTCGTCACCGGCGGCACCGGCGGCATCGGCACGGCCATCATCAAGCAGCTCGCCGACATGGGACACAAGGTCGCCACTAATTACCGCAGCGAGGAGAAGGCCAGGGCCTGGGGCGAGAAGATGAAGGCCGATGGCTACGACATCCTGCTGGTCAAGGGTGATGTCACCTTCGCCGACGATGCCGGGAAGATGGTGAAGGAGGTCGAGGAAAAACTCGGCCCGGTCGAGATCCTGGTCAACAACGCCGGCATCACCCGCGACGGCACCTTCCACAAGATGAAGGAAGACCAGTGGTGCGATGTCATCAACACCAACCTCAATTCCTGCTTCAACGTCACCCGCCCGGTGATCGAGGGCATGCGTGACCGCAAGTGGGGCCGCATCATCCAGATCAGCTCCATCAACGGGCTCAAGGGCCAGTACGGCCAGGCCAATTACGCCGCGGCCAAGGCCGGCATGCACGGCTTCACCATTTCGCTGGCGCGCGAGAACGCCCGCAACGGGATCACCGTCAACACCATCTCGCCCGGCTACATCGCCACCGACATGGTGATGGCGGTACCCGAGGAAGTGCGCGCCAAGATCGTCGCCGACATCCCCACCGGCCGGCTCGGCACGCCGGAGGAAATCGCCTACGGCGTCGGCTTCCTGGCCGGCGACCAGGCCGGATGGATCACCGGCTCCAACCTCGATATCAACGGCGGCCACCACATGGGCTGGTGACACCCGGTCCAGCACCGGACATCGAACAGGGCCCGGCAAAAGCGGGCCCCATTCATGTGTGACGCGATTTTTCCGGGAGTTGCGCACCCTGCTGCGCTGCGTCATCCTGCAAGGATTCCACAGGGGTCCGCCATCGAATGGCCACGCGCATCATCAAGAAATACCCGAACCGCCGTCTCTACGACACCGAGATTTCCAGCTACATCACGGTCGAGGAAGTGAGGCAGTTGATCCTCGATGGGGAGAATTTCGAGGTGCGCGATGCCAAGAGCGGCGAGGACCTGACCCGACAAGTGCTGCTGCAGATCATCGCCGAGCAGGAACAGGGCGGCGAGCCGGTGCTGTCCACCCAGTTGCTCAGCCAGATCATCCGTTTCTACGGCGATTCGATGCAGGGGTTCATGGGCAACTACCTGGAGCGCTCGATGCAGCTGTTCCTGGAGCAACAGAACCAGTTCCGCCAGCAGCTCGGCGGCATGCTGGGGCAAACGCCGTGGACGATGATGAACCAGATGGCGGAGCGCAACTTGGAGGCGTGGACGCAGTTCCAGAAGTTCATGGCCGGCCAGGCCGCCAATGCCAAGCCCGGCGACAACGGCAACGACAAGCCCGGCGGCAAGCGCTGAGATGATCTCCGCTGAAAACACGCAACGCCGGCTGGCCGTGGTCACCGGCGGACTGGGCGGCCTTGGCACCGCGATCTGCCAATCGCTCGCCGCTGCCGGCAACCGCGTCGTCGCCGTGGACCTGGGGGGCAACACCGAACGCATCGCCGCCTTCGATGGGGCGCTCGCCGGTTCCGATGCACGCTTTGTGCCACTCGACGTCACCGATTTCGATGCCTGCCGCAGCTTTGCCGAAGCGATGCAGGCCGAACATGGCGGCATCGACATCCTCGTCAACGCAGCCGGCATCACCCGCGACACCACCCTGCGCAAGATGGACAAGTCGCAGTGGGACGCGGTGATGAGCGTCAATCTGGATGGCGTGTTCAACCTGACCCGCCACGTCATCGACGGAATGAGCGAGCGCGGCTTCGGGCGCATCGTCAACATCAGCTCGGTCAACGGCCAGACCGGGCAGTTCGGCCAGACCAATTATTCCGCGGCCAAGGCCGGCATGCACGGCTTCACCATGGCCTTGGCCCGCGAAGTCGCGCGCAAGGGCGTGACGGTGAACTCCGTCTCGCCCGGCTATTGCGAGACCCCGCTGGTGATGGCGATGAACGATGACGTGCGTGCGCAGATCGTCGAGAAGGTGCCGGTCGGCCGACTCGGCCAGCCCGCAGAGATCGCCCGCGCGGTCGCCTTTCTCTGCGCAAAGGACGCCGGTTTCATCACGGGCGCCAACCTGCCGGTCAACGGCGGGCTGTTCATTGGCTTCTGACCACCGAACCCCAGACGGATTTCCCGATGAAACTCACGCCTCCGGCCTTCGCCACCTGGTTCCTTGCCCTGCTGATTGGCCTGCTGGCGCTGGCCGGAAAGCTGGGTTACTTCGCCCCCACCGCGCCGTACGCATTCTGGATGATGACCACGGCATTCACGATGCTGGTGCTGGGATCGCTGCTGAAAGGCCTGTGACCGATCACGTTGCGGGATGAAAAAACGGGCCTTTCGGCCCGTTCTCGTTCCCCGAAGCCTTTCGCCTCAGAAACTGTTGCCGGACGATGCGGTCGCATTCGGATCGGTGCAGAAGCGCTGCTTGTATTCCTCGGCCTTGGGGATCAGCGACTGCAGATGCTGGATGCGGCTTTCCGGGCTGGGATGGGTCGATGCGAACTCCGGGCCGGAGTTGCCACCGGCCATCTGCGACATGCGTTGCCACAGCGGCACCGCCTCGGCCGGGTTGAAGCAGGCGGCCGCCATCAGCATCAGGCCCACTTCATCGGCCTGCGATTCGTGTCCGCGCGCATACGGCAATTGCGAGGTCACGCCATAGGCGCTGAACACCGCCTGCTGGATGCCGGGATCGACGCCGCCGACCGCCGCGCCCATCTGCGCCACCTGCTCGAGTTTCCCGCGGCTCATGCGCTGTGCGCCATGGCGCATCAGCGCGTGGGCGATCTCGTGACCCATCACCACGGCCATGCCATCGGCGTTCTGCGCGATCGGCACCAGGCCGGTGTAGACCGCCATCTTGCCGCCCGGCAGGGCGAAGGCGTTGGCCTGCTGCGAGTTCAGCACCACCACCTGCCAGTCGAAATCCTTGGCGAAGTTGCCGGGCTTGAGGCCACGCTCGGCCGCCAAGGCACCCTCGACTTCATCGACCTTGTCGACCAGCCGCGCGGCGATGGTGCGGATCTGCTGGGATATCTGCGAGTTGGGATCGACCGGCTGCTCCTGCTGCAGCACTTGTTCGAACGCCTGCAGACCCAGTGCCTCTTCCTGCTCGGCATCGATGTTCTTGTCGATCAGCACCTTCTCGCCCGTGTACGGATCGACGGTGCGGTTGGAAAAATAGTAGTAAAGGCCATATGCAGCGAACGCCGCAAGGATCAGCAGCCGCGGATTGAAACCGCGACGGCGCGGTTGTCCGCCGTAGGTACCCTGGTTCGGATTTTGACGCATCGCTTGGATCTCCTTCGCAAGCCACCGGGCATCGGCGGCGGCACCCCGTCATTGAAAACCGCCCGGCCCGATGGGCTCGTGAAAGCCGGGCCGGAGCGGCTGAACGCCACCCTACACGCTTCGCCGGCCATCGCCCATCGCTGCGGCCTGGCGTTCACGGTCAAAGATCGCGGACCATGCGGAATCCGGTGCGTGCATTGGTGATGTCGTGGGCCTGCGCCATTCGCCAGGCTGAGCGCGCCTGTGCCGGTGCACTCGACCAGGTGCCGCCACGCACCACCCGGCTGCGGCAACCGGGGTTGAACCAGGCGCCGCCATCGGCCGGCGCGCGGCGATAACCCTGATGCCAGCAGTCCATCATCCACTCGCCCACGTTGCCTGCCATGCCGTGCAGTCCGAAGCGGTTGGCGGCATCGCGCCGGACCGGTGCCGGACCCCAGAACCCGTCGCGATAACCCTGGAACGCGTTGCCCCAGCGCCGGCCCGAAGGCGAACGATCGAGGCTGCCGGTGAGGTTGCCCGATCCACGCGGCGGCTCGCCATCGCCCCACGGGAATCGGGTCTGCCCGCCTGCGCGCAAGGCGTATTCGAACTCGGCCTCGTGCGGCAGCCGATAGCGCTGGCCGGTCTTCTCCGACAGCCACTCGGCATAGGCCTCCGCATCGCGCACATCCACGTGCAGCACCGGCAGGTCGCCGGCGGCCGGGCGACCGGCATAGTCGTGCTGCCAGGTGATGTCGTTGCGCAGCACGAAGTTGCCGCTGCGTTCGGCATAGACCACCGAGTAGCCGCGACGCTCGGCGCGGGTGCGATAGCCGGTCGCGGCGATGAAACGACCGAACTCGGACACGGTCGCTTCGGTCCGCGCCATCGCGAAGCCACGCGCGAAGGTCACCTGGTGCTGCGGCCGTTCGGCCTTGCTGGAATCGCGCTCGTCCTGCGGCGCACCCATGAGGAAGGCGCCGTGCGGCACGACGACCATCTCCGGACCGCGTCCTCCGTCCGCAATCGCGTCGCTGAAGCGCTGGCCCGGCCGGTGAACGCCGTAGCGCGTCGCGAGCTCGAGTCGCTGGCGCGCGGCGCCGACGCGCACGTCGCCCTGCGTGGCAATCTCCTGCAATCGATCGATGGTCTCCGCTGCCTCGCGCAGCGCGCCGAATTCGCCAGGCGCCTCGAGCCGCCGCAGGACGTCGGCATACAGCCGCGCGCTGCGCGCCTCGCGTCGCAGGTCGATGCGCCGTTTCGCCTCGGCGACCTGGGTGGCATCGGCACGGCCCAGCCGCGTGGCGTGTGCGAGCCATGCTTCGGCCTGCTCGAAATCATCCTCGCGCGCGGCCTCAGAGGCCCGCGCCAGCATCCGCAGCTCGACCGACGCCAGGCCGCGTGCCGCGCGCACGTCCAGCGGGCGATTGCGCAGCACTTCACGGAAGGCGGTGATCGCACCGATGCCGCTTTCGCCCAGGTTGCCGGCGGCCACCTGTTCCTCGCCGTGCAGCAGCAGCGCCTGCAGGCGATCGGCCGCGTCGACGCGGGTCAGGTAGTCGAGGGTGCGCGGATCCTCCGGCGCGATCGAACGCGCGACCGCGGCGATCGCGTGCGCCCGCGCGATGTCGACGCCGTCGCTTGCATCGCCTTCCAGCACCTCACTGCCAAGCACGAACAGCGCATCGGCGGCCTTCGACAATCCATCCATCGTCGCTTCATCAAGCGGCTGCTCGCGCAGGATCGCCAGGTAGATCGGAATCGCCGAATCGGCATCCTCGTAAAGTCGTCCCTGCTCCAGCGCTTCGGCGGCCCGACGGCGTGCTTCGATGATCCCGTCGTCATCGACCTCGACCACCGGGACCTGCCAATCGAGCGCATAGATCGGCCGCTCGTCCTCGCTGATGCTGACCAGCCCGCGGCGCAGGCGCGTTTCGGCCACGCTGGCATCCGGCACGGGTGCCGACTCCTCGCGCCCACAGGCCACGAGCAGGCTGATGAGGAGGATCGAAATCGGGCGCAGGCACGGGCGTCGCATCCGCCTAGGGTATCGTTAGCGGCCTTTCCGACAGCCGAACGACGTGACGCCACTCTGGATCGACCGACCCGAAGACCTGCGCGAGGCGCTGCGCGATGTGCACGATCGCGTCGGCATCGACACCGAATTCGTCCGCGAACGCACCTGGTGGCCGATCCTGGCGCTGGTGCAGATAGCGCTCGGCGAGCGCATCCTGCTGGTCGATGCCACCGTGCCCGGCATGCCGGAGGCGCTGGCCGAACTGCTGCACGACGAGTCGGTATTGAAGATCATGCACAGCCCGAGCGAGGATCTGGTGGCCTTCGGGCACACCTGCCACGCGCTGCCGGCCCCGCTGTTCGATACCCAGGCCGCGGCCGCCTTGTGCGGCATGGGCGCGGGGCTGGGTTACCAGAAGCTGGTGGCCGAAGCACTCGAGATTGCGCTGGAGAAAGGCGAACAACGCTCGGACTGGCTGCGCCGGCCGCTGAGCGCATCGCAATGCGAATATGCGGCCGATGACGTGCGCTACCTCCATCGCCTGCATGAGTTGCTGGCCGGCAAACTGGCCGCGACAGGTCGCGGCGACTGGTTGCAGGACGATGCCGAACGCACGCTGCGCAACGCCGCCGATGACCGCCTCGACCGCTGGCCGCACGTCGGCATGCGCGCAGCGCAGGATTTCGATGCCGCATCCCAGGCGCGATTGCTGCGGCTGATGCGCTGGCGCGAGCACACCGCCCGCGCGCGCGACCTGCCGAAGAACTGGGTGATCGAGCCCGTGCTGGCCCTGCAACTGGCGCAGCGGCCACCGACCGACTTCGACGCCCTGCGCGAACTGCTGGATGCCACTCCGAAATCGCCGCGCAAACTGGCGCGGGAATTGTGGAGCGCCCTGCAGACGCCGCTTGATGACGAGGCGATCATGCCGCCGGTCCGACGCGATGGCGACATCGACAAGACGCGGTTGAAGAAACTGCAACAGGCGGTGGCCGATGTCGCTGCCGAACACCATATCCCCGAAGGCGTGCTTGCTTCACGGCGCTGGCTGGAGTCGTTGCTGGAGAGCGGCGAGTGGCCGGATGCGCTACACGGGTGGCGCCGCGACCTGCTGGCGCCGCGCTTCGCATCGATCCTTGCTTGAGCGCTTGAGGCTCAGCGCACCGGACAATCACCGATGCGGTCGAAGGCCAGGTCCTCGAAGTCATCGCTGAAGTCGCCATCGGGGTCGAGCTTGGCCATGGTCAGGCGATCGGATCTTTCCGCATGCGGCGCGAAATGCAGCCACGCCTCGCTCAAGGCGCCGTCATCCCATTCCACCAGCCAGCCGTGGCGGCTTGCCATCACCCGCCCTTTCATGCGCGGCGACTTGACTGCGGCAAACCGCACCGCGCCCTTGAGGTCGGGGCAGATCGACACCTCGCCAAACCATGGATCGCGCCACCGTGCCAGCTTCCCGCGCAATTCGGCTGCACTCGCCGCCTTGCGGTCCGATGTATTTGGGATGCGCGACGCGGCCTTCGTCGCCGAGGCCTTGCGCTCGTCTTCCAGCAGCCGCGCATAGCCTTCGACGCCGGGGTTCTCTTGCGGGCGGGTGAAATGCTTGGTCAGCGCCTGCATCAGCACGGTGCGCGCCTCGTCGGCATCGCCATTGATCAGCACCACGATGCCGACGTTCTTCTGCGGCAAAAGCGTCATTGCCGAGTACATGCCGGACAGCGTGCCGGTATGCGCGACGCGCTGGGTACCGTCGATGTCGGACAGCCGCCAGCCATAGCCGTAGGCGCTGAAATGGCTGCCGTCCCAGCGCTTCATCCGCGCCGACAGCGGCATCGGCTGCTGCGCAGTCCACGCCGCGTCTCGCTGCGCGTCCGACAACCACGGTTTGCCGTCGGCCTGAACGCCGACATGCTGCGGATCAAGCCACATCGAAGCCCACGTCAGCATGTCGTCAAGGCTGCAGCGCACGCCACCGGCCGCGGCCATCGTGCTGACCGGAACGACATCGCCATCACGATTGACCACGCTGAAACGGCCATCGCGCTCGCGGTGTGGCTGGGCGATGTTGTCCAATTCGTCGCGACGGAACTCGCCGACGCGGCAGCGATCCAGCCCCAGCGGCGCGAACACCTCGCGCTGCATGAGTGTTTCATACGAGGCACCGCCCGCCTTCGCGGCGACTTCGCCCGCGACGATGTAGAGCGTGTTGTCGTAGGCATAACGCGAGCGGAAGCTCCACTTCGGCTTGAGGTAACGCATGCCGTGCAGCACGTCGGCGCGGGTGAAGTGGTTGGGCTCGGGCCAGAGCATCAGGTCGCCTGCACCCGCCGGCAAGCCGCTGTTGTGGATCAGCAGGTCGCGTACCTGCATCTCGCGCGTCACCCAGTCTTCGTGCATGCGGAAGTCTGGCAGGTGCCGTATCACCGGATCATCCCATTTCAGTTTGCCCTGGTCGACCAGGCGGCCCAGCAGCGCGCCGGTCATCGCCTTGCTGTTGGAGGCGATCTTGAACACCGACCGGCTGTCGATGCGATGGCCGCTGCCGATATCGGTTTCGCCGCGGGTGCCGCGATAGATGACCTGGCCGTCGCGCACCACGCCGACCGCGAGACCGGGAAGCTTGTAGCGTGCGATCGCGGCATCGACCTCGCGGTCAAGCACTGCCGCCTCACTGGCAGGCGATGCGCGGGTTTGAGCCACCGCCTGCTGTTCGCCGCAAAGGGCAAGAATCACCACAACCGTGCAGAAACTCGCTAATGGATGCATGGCTAACCGGACTCCGCGCTCAGGTCTCGAAAAAAAGCGGCCCGTTTCCGGGCCGCCCAAGCTTGAACCGGGATCAGTACTTCCAGGTGACGACGAGCTGCATGTAGCGCGGCGATTGCCAGACTGTAGGCTCGCCGAAATACGGCATCTTATTGCCGGGAGTGCTTTCGTAGCGCGAATGCACGTTGATCGCCGTCTGCCGATTCAGCAGGTTGTAGACCGAGAACCGTGCCTTCAGGTCGATCGCGTCAGACGGGAGGGTCCACGTCACGCTGGCACCGAGGTCGGTGACCCAGGGCATCCGCCCGAAAGCGCCCTTGGGGGTGTATACCAGCTCGCGATTGATGCTGTTGCAGTTGGCCACGCAGAGCCAGCCCGAGCCGCCGCCGCTGAATTCTCCTGGGCCGCCGGCGCTGCGGTTGTCGTTGGGCCAGCGCACGCCGAACGCGGTGATGGGGCCACCAGAGTGCATCGTCAGAGTACCGCCGAAACTCCACATGTCGTTGAGCTTGTAGGCTCCGCGCATCTTGATCTGATGGCGGTAGTCGTTGAAGGTCGGGCCGTAGCGCTCGTTGACCGCCGGATGGTCGTAGTACTGAACCAGGTTGGTGTCGTTGTAGCCGGTGTCCGAATTCACCGGCCCTTCGATGTTGCCGTAGGACTTGGACCACAGGTAGCTGACGTTGAACGCCCACTTGCCGTCCCAGGCGCGGTCGAGCTGGAACTCCATGCCCTTGTACGTACGCCGCGGCTTCTTGTAGCCCATGACAATGCCGCTGCCAGTGGCGACATAGCCATCCTTCGAACTGTCGAATGTCACCCAGTCGTTGGTGTTCGGGCACCACAGCGTGGTGGACTCGCCTGGGTTCATGATCGGCCAGTCACCCGAATACCACGGGCAACCCTCGACATGGTTGATGCGCACATCCTCGACTGCACGCGTCATCCGGCGGTAGGTGGCATTGACGCCCCAGGACCATGTCGAATTGAGCGCCTGCTGGAATCCCAGGATGTATTCGTCCAGGAACACCTGCTTCAGATCCCGCGCAACCGCCGTGCGCAAATCGGTCGGCGCCGGCGCGTTGCCGTCGGTGTTGACCGGGCCTAACTGGGCGCCGACGTTCGGGAACAGGTAGGTGGCGCCGGTCACCGGATCCGTTCGCTCGCTCCAGCCATTGAGCACGTAATAGGTGTGTTCGTCGGTCGTGCCGCCACCGAAATAATCGGTCAGCTTGTTGGTCAGCGGCGTGTAGTAACGCCCGGCGTTGCCGAACAGCTTCATGCTGCCATCGCCCGTCATGTCCCAGCTGAAACCCAGGCGCGGCGAGATCATGTCGCTGAAATCGGCCTTGGCGAACGTCGCGCCGGAGGCCAAGGTGTTCTCGAACTTGTCGGCTCGAAGGCCCAGGCTCAGCAACAGGTTAGGAGTGACGCTCCAGACATCCTCGATGTAGATCGCCTGCGCCTCTGTCGAGACTGGTGCGCCGGTGATGTAGCGGCGGGCGTCGATGTAGGCGTTGACGCTGGGAGGGATGATCGTGCCGTTGGGAAGCTGCGGGTTCGGCGTCGTGGCATTCCGTATGACCCCGAACACCGTGTAGCTGGAGCCATCGCCCGGATAGAAACGCTCACTGTTCGAATCCATGATCTCGCGGTCCATGCCGAACCGGAGCAGGTGATTGCCCAGGGTCCATTCGAAGTCGAGGCGGGCCGCTTGACGCTCGTCGTATCGATTGCTGACGCTGCCGTTGCTCGGGTGGCAGCCCTCCTGCCGGGTGCGCGGCCCGAACACCGTCGTGTACGTGGCATTGCGACCGACGATGCTGCATTCCGCGGCGGAGGGGCTGCCAGCTGTGGCGCTCCGCTCGTTCACGCCGTACATCGCCTTGGCCACGAAGTTGTCTGTGAAATGACCGGTGTAGGTCAGTGACCAGTTGTCGCCGCCGGACCCGCTATAGCTCTCGCCCAGCTTCGCCCCGCGCGCCGCGCTGTCCCAGTCGTATTCGTAGTTCTCGGTATCCGATTCCGCCTTGTCGGAGAACGCCAGCAATTCCAGGAGGTGGTTGTCGTTGATCCGCCAATCGAGCTTGGCGCCCCAGAAGTTGTTGTTGCTGTCGGTATACCAGGCTTCGGTGGAGTCGATGTCCCTAGGGTTGCTGTCGCGTTTCTCGAACATGCCGAAGAAGAACAGGCGGTCCTGCACGATTGCACCGGATGCCCAAACGTTCGCCTTGTAGAAGGATCCTTTGTCACGGCTCGTGCGGTCACGTTCGTCCAGGGTGCCGTCGCTGTGGAACCGGTCCCGACGGTTCGATGCCCACTCCTTGGGCTCGATCGTCAACTCGGCACCGGCTTGGAACTGGTTGGTACCGCGCCGGGTCACCGCGTTGATGACGCCGCCGGTGCTGCGACCGAACTCGGCGGAATAGCCACCCGTCTTGACCTGGAACTCCTCGTAGAAGCCGAACGGGACCGAGGAGAAGCCCTGACGCCGATACGGATCGGTGACGTTCAGGCCGTTGATGTAGACCACGTTCTCCGCCACCGATGAGCCTCCGAACGTGAGACCGCCGAAGGTGGCACCGGAGGACACGACACCGGGCGCCAGCAAGGCGACCGCGCCGATGCTCTGGTCCACGGGCATGCGGGAGAGCTCTTCGCGATTGATGTTGGTCGCCGATTCGGTCGAGCGCACATCCACGCGGTTGATCACCCGATTGCCAATCACCTGCACCGTGTCCAACGATCCGCCATCGGCACCCGCCGCCAGATTGACCGTGGTGGTTCCACCCAGCGAGACATTCGCATCGAGGGTACGTCCCGCTGATTCCACGCGGTAGTCGCCGACCGGGAGCTGGCCGATGCGGTAGCTGCCATCGGACCCGGCCACGATGGTGCGGCTGAAACCGGTGGAGGGATTGGTGATGGTGATCTGGGCGCCCGGTTCGGCACGACCCGCGATCGCACCGGTCACGCTCTGCGCCATCACCTGCCCCGCGGACATCGACAGCAGGCATGCGCCCACCATCGCCGCCAGCGCCGAACGCCTGAATTGACCGACCTTCACTGCCATTGCGCTTCCCTCCGGTTGACTCAAATGTAGGCCGCCGCCGCGACGCAGGATTCGCTGCGCGATCGTCGACAAGTTGGAATGTGGTGCATGCGAAGGCTCGTCAGGTCGCTACCGCGGTCGCTGGGCAAACGGCCCGACGAATTCCAACCGGCGTTGATCTGCACTGGCGCACCCCCTTCCTCCGCACTGCGCGATCTGTGTAGCACGCAGTTTTCGGTCGGTCAATAAATTATTCCGTCAAGCCGTGCTATAAAAATAAATACCTATTCCCAGCTGGACGCCCGATCGTGACGCGCTCTGCAAAAACCCATGGTTTCCTGCCGTTTTTCTTGTTCGCCGCGTGTTGGGTGGCAGGCTGTGCGACCGCGCCTCGTTCGCCGGAATCTGCCGCACCGCAACACGTTTCAGACTCCCAGTCAGCCTCCCAGCCGATCATTCCTTACGTTTCCAGCGGCCAGCAAACGGCCACGCACTGGATCGCCCGCGCGGATGCCGCCAACGCGACCTTGCTGGACGAGGCGGCGATCGCGGAGCAAAACGCTCGCCTCATCGTCGAAGACCCCAGCGTCCACGACCTGCGGGCTGTCGCCGCCACGCTGCCCGGCGGTGAGGTGCGGGGAATGATCGAAAGACTCTCCAAGTTGCCGACCAGCAAGCGTTATGACGTGCGGGGACGCGAGGTTACGGCGACCACGCTGCAGGGCTGGTTGCGCGACGCCGCGATCGATGCCCTGCCGGCGAACGTCAAGGTCCGGCACGCGCTGGTGACGCAGCGTGCCGACCTGCGCAGCTTCCCGACTGCCACGCGCGTATTCAATCGCGCCGGAGACACCGACATCGACCGCTTCCAGGAAAGCGCGGTCTTCCCCGGCACGCCTGCGCTGGTGCTGCACGAAAGCCGCGACCGCGACTGGGTGTTCGTCCTGACCCAGCGCTATGCGGCGTGGATGCGCCGCGACCACCTTGCCATCGGAACCACCGCGGATGTCTTCGGTTACGCGGACAAGCAACCTTGGCTGGTGGTGACCGGCGCGCGTGCCGAAACCGTCTACACGCCCGAACAGCCGCAGCTCTCGCGGCTGGGCCTGGACATGGGCACGCGCGTGCCGCTGCTCGCCGATTGGCCGGAAGATCGGCAGGTCAACGGCCAACTGCCGGCCGGGGCCTGGGTCGTGCAACTGCCGATCCGCGATGACGAAGGCCGGCTGCAATTCTCGCCGGCCCTGCTTCCGAAATCTTCCGATGTCGCCAGCGAATATCTGCCGCTGAACACGCGCAACGTGCTGACGCAGAGTTTCAAGTTTCTCGGTGAGCGCTATGGCTGGGGCCATAGCTACGATGCCCGCGACTGCAGCGGATTCGTGTCCGAGGTGTATGCCGGCTTCGGTTTGCAGATGCCGCGCAACACCAGCGACCAGGGCAAGAGCCCGGCCTTCAATACCCTGGAAGTGCCGGCCTCGATGTCACGCGATGAACGCCTCGCGCTGATGAAGACGCTGCAACCGGGCGACCTGGTCTACATCCCCGGCCACGTGATGATGGTGATCGGCCACGAGGATGGACTCACCTATGTCATCCACGATACGCCCGGGGTGCGCTATGCCGATGTATCGGGGCAGGTACAGCGCTATCCGCTCAATGCCGTTTCGGTGACGCCGCTGGAGCCGATCAAGTCGGACGGCGATTCGCTCTACATCGACAAGGTCTACAGCATCCAGCGCATGCGCCGCTGAACGCGGCTGGGGAAAATCGGGGAAATCACAGATGAAGATCACCTCCATCGAGCTCGGCATCCTCAATGTGCCGTTGAAGACGCCGTTCAAGACCGCGCTGCGCAGCGTGGATCATGTCGAGGACGTCATCGTGCAGATACGCACCGATGACGGCGCCACCGGCTGGGGCGGCGCACCGGCGACCGCGGTCATCACCGGCGATACCCATGGTTCGATCGTCGATGCGATCCGCCACTACATCGCGCCCCGCCTCGTCGGCCGCGACATCGCCGAGCTCAATCGCAACGTCGCGATGGTGCAATCGGCTCTGGAGCGCAACACTAGCGCCAAGGCGGCGGTGGAGATCGCGCTGTACGACCTGTTCGGCCAGCTGCACGGCGCACCCACCTACCAGTTGCTGGGCGGCGGCGATCCGGTGGTCAGCACCGACATCACCATCAGCGTGGACTACATCGACAAGATGGTCGCCGATTCGATCAGTGCGGTCGAACGCGGCTTCTCGGCGCTGAAGATCAAGGTCGGCAAGGACATCGGCGTGGACATCGAGCGCGTGCGCGCGATCCACGCAGCGGTCGAGGGCCGCGCCCTGCTCCGCCTCGACGCCAACCAGGGCTGGACCGCGAAACAGGCGGTATTCGCGCTGCAGCAATTGGAGGACGCAGGCGTGCACCTCGAACTGGTCGAGCAACCGGTCAAGGCCAGCGACATCTCGGGCCTGAAGTTCGTTACCGAGCGCGTGCACACGCCGGTGATGGCCGACGAGTCCGTGTTCGGCCCGAGCGAAGTCATCGAACTGATCCGCCTGCGCGCTGCCGACATCATCAACATCAAGCTGATGAAGACCGGCGGCCTGTCGCGCGCCATCCAGATCGCCGACATCGCCGGCATCCACGGCATCGACTGCATGATGGGCTGCATGCTGGAGTCGTCGGTCAGCGTCGCCGCCGCCGCGCACCTGGCCGCCGCCAAGTCGCAGGTAATCACCAAGATCGACCTGGACGGGCCTTCCTTGTGCGTCAGCGATCCGGTCATCGGCGCCACCGTGTTCAACGAGGCCGAGATCACCCTGGGCGATGCCCCAGGCTTCGGCGTGCGCGAAGTGCCCGGCCTGCAACCGGTGCCGGGCCGCTGAGCCATGCCGCTCTTGCGCATCCGCGCCGAGCGTGACCGGATGTCGGCGATGGAGCGGCGGATCGCCGACTACATCGTCGACAACGCGCATTTCCTGCGCGACTACTCCTCGCAGCAGCTGGCCGATGCGCTCGGCATCAGCCAGTCGTCGATCGTCAAGTTCTCGCAGAAGTTGGGGTTCAAGGGTTATCCCGACCTCAAGTTCTCGATCGGCGAAGCCCTCGCGCGCGAGGGCGGCAACGGCAATGGCAACGGCCGCCATGAGGAGCAAGCCGCGCCCGCGCCGATGCATCCCCACGCGCAGGTTGCCGACGACCTGTGGCGACGCAAATCCGAGGCCGAGGAGGAAACCCGGCTGCTCAACCCGCCGGAAAACATCGACGCGATCGCCCGCGCCATCCATCGCGCCAACGCGGTGTTCGTGATCGGCCTGGGCGAGGATGGCATCCCGGCGCGCGCCTTCGCGATGAAACTCTCCCTGCTCGGCATCCTCGCCGTGCACCATTTCGATCCTGCGCTGATGGCGGCGGGCCTGTCCGGCGCGGGCGAGCGCGATGTGTTGCTGGTGTTCTCCGAGCAAGGCCAGCAACCGATGCTCACCCGCATGCTGCAGGACTTCCAGCCGCGGATCGGCCACGTGATCAGCGTGACCCGGCATTCGCCCAATCCGCTGCGTGCGCAGGCCGACCTGGCGCTGTTGGTATCCGCGCACGATGACCGCCCGCACATCGCGCCCCTGCTCTACCAGGCGGCCCTGCAGCAGTTGCTCGACCTGATCTTCGTCCTGCTCTGCGATGCCCGCAAGCAAAGGCTGGAAGCAGTCAATACCAATCTGGAGCGGATGCAGGAGATACTCTCGCCATGAACACGGACATGACGATGCGACATCGAACCCTCGCGCTCATCGCCGCGCCGCTGCTGCTGGCGGCCTGCGCGACCGCGCCGACGACGGCGGTCGGCATTCAAGCCAACACGGTCGCCCCTGCCACGCCGAATGCCTGGTCCAACGCCGACCAGATGATCGTGGTCACCAGCCAGGATTGGGATGCCGTACGCGGCACGATGCGGCGCTTCGAACGCAACGGGCGCACATGGCGACAGGTCGGCGCCGCGACACCGGTGATGCTGGGCCGCACCGGCATCGCCTGGGGCACTGGCCTGCACCCGATGCCGCAGGACGGCGGCCCGGCACCCAAGCAAGAAGGCGACGGCAAGAGCCCGGCCGGCGTGTTCGGGATCGGCATCGCCTTCGGTTATCCGGAACGGGTAGACACCCGACTCGACTACCGGCAGATGCAGGCGACGAATTGGTGCATGGATGTGCCCGGCTCGCCGCTCTACAACCGCATCGTCGACAGCCGCGAAGTCGGCGAGGCGGCGGTCAAGGGTTCCACCGAACCGATGCGTCTGGACATCCATGACAACGGCGATCAGCGCTACAAGATCGGCTTTGTCATCCGCCACAATGACCAGAACGTCGAGCGCGGCGGTAGCTGCATCTTCGCCCATCTCTGGGGCAACCCGGACAAGACCACCGCCGGCTGCACGGCGATGGCTGAGCCTGCAATGCGCGAGACGCTGGCATGGCTGGAGCCGCAGGCGCACCCGGTCTTCGTGCAGCTGACCGAGGCCGAATACGAAAGCAAGCAACGCGACTGGCAGTTGCCCGCCCGTACCACCTTCCACTGAGACCGTCCATGCGAATTCCCTTTTCCGCCACCACGCGGGTGATGCTGGCGCTCGCCGCCGCCGCGATCATCGGGCTGTTCCTCGCATGGTTCTCGCCCGAACTCGGCACGCGGGTGGCCGCGGTCGCGCAACCGATCGGCAAGCTATGGCTCAATGCCCTGCAGATGACCGTGGTGCCGCTGGTCGCGACATTGGTGGTGCTCGGCGTGTCCAATGCGCGCGATGCCGCCGCCTCCGGCCGAACTGCCAAACGCGCCATCATCATCTTCCTGGTGGTGTTGACCCTGGCGGCAACCTTCGCCGCGATCGCCGCGCCATTGTTCCTGTCATGGATGCCGCACAGCCAGGAGTTGATGGAGGCCCTCAAGGGAACCGCCGGCACCGCCACCGAAGCCACCGCGCCCAAGGCCGCGGACTGGCTGACCGGGATCATCCCGAGCAATGCGATCGCCGCCGCGGCCGCCAGCGCGATGCTGCCACTGGTGGTGTTCTCGCTGTTCTTCGGTTTCGCGCTGACCCGGATCGAAGCGCACCGCCACGAGCGCCTGCTGGAAATGGTGCAGGCGATCTGCGATGTGATGATCGTGATCGTGCGCTGGGTGCTGGCGGTCGCGCCGATCGGCGTGTTCGCGCTGGTGCTGGCGGTGACCGCGCAGGCCGGCGCATCGACCTTGAGCGCGCTCGGCATCTACATCGGCATGTTGTGCGTGCTCTACCTGATCGCCACCGCGATGCTCTATCCGCTGGTGCGGATCTGGACCGGGCGCCCGCTCGGCCACTTCGCCAACTCCATCTTCCCCGCGCAGGCGGTGGCGATGAGCACGCAGTCTTCGCTCGCCTCGCTGCCGGCGATGCTGCAGGTGGCGCAGCGCAAGCTGGGCATCCCGCTGCCGATCGCCTCGCTGGTGCTGCCGATGGCGGTCTCGCTGTTCCGCCTGACCAGCCCGATACAGTACATCGGCGTGGCCGCCTTCATCGCCTGGGCCTACGGCATCGAGATCGGCCCGCTGCAATGGGCGACCGCCGTCGTGCTGGCGGTGGTGGTCAGCCTGGGCTCGGTCGGCCTGCCCGGCCAGGTCAGCTTCATGGCCACCAATATGCCGGTCAGTCAGGCGCTCGGCCTGCCGATCGAGCCCTTCGGCCTGCTGCTGGCGGTGGACACCATCCCCGACGTGTTCGCCACGCTCGGCAACGTCACCGGCGATGTATCGGCGGCGGCGATGGTGCAAGGTCGCAACGTGCCGGTCGACGGGCTGGCATCCACCGCCGCGGGCGATTAAACTGCGCCTCTCCGCTAGACGGGGCCATAGCTCAGCTGGGAGAGCGCGTCGTTCGCAATGACGAGGTCGGGAGTTCGATCCTCCCTGGCTCCACCAACACCGGGAACCCGCCGCAAGGCGGGTTTCCTGTTTCGCGATCCTCCACCCGGCCATCTACACTGCATCGCATGGTCCCCGCATCGCATCCCGTCCTGCGCCCATGGAATGGCGATGTCGCCGCGGCGCGTGCGTTGCAAACGGAGCTGGGGTCGCAGGTGAAGTTGCGCGACGGTTTCGCCAAGCCGCTACGCACGATTGCCGGATTCGATGTCGGCTTCGAAGACAGCGGCGCCACCACTCGCGCCGCGGCGATACTGCTCGATGCGGAAAGCCTGCAACCGATCGCGATGCATGTCGCGCGGCTACCGACGGCGATGCCTTACATCCCCGGCCTGCTGTCGTTCCGCGAGTTGCCGGCGCTGCTGGAGGCACTGCACGGCCTGCCCGCGCAGCCCGATCTCGCCTTCATCGACGGCCACGGCATCGCGCATCCACGCCGTCTCGGGATCGCCGCGCATTTCGGCGTCGTCACCGGCCTGCCGGCGATCGGTGTCGCCAAGAAGAAACTGGTCGGCGAGTTCGCAGCGCTGCACGACATGCGCGGGGCGTTCACCCCGTTACGGGCGCCCAATCGCGGCGGCGGTACGCCCGGCGAGCAGATAGGCTGGGTGCTGCGCAGCAAAGTCGGCTGCCTGCCCTTGTTCGTCTCGCCCGGCCATCGGGTTTCGATGGCGTCCTGCGCGGAGCTGGTGATGCGCTTCACCACGAGTTATCGATTGCCGGAGCCAACGCGACTGGCCGACCGCCTGGCCTCCCGCCGCGGCGACATCACCATCGCCCCTTCACGCCTGCCTCCGGACAAGGCTGGCTGAATCCCGTCAATCCGCTCCGGAGGAATGTCGATGCGTCGGATGTCCTTGATCCTTTTTGCCTGCACGATGCTCGCCGCCTGCCAGGCTCCCGGTGCGGGCCGTGCCGCCGCAGTACCCGGCGAGCAGCATCTTGAGGTCGGTGATTCCATCACCCTGCCCGACCACAGCACGCTCGCCTACGTGCGTGTGGTCGCCGATTCGCGCTGCCGGCCGGAGGTGACCTGCATCCGCGCCGGCGATGCCGACATCGAATTGCGCTGGACTCCCGCCTCCGCTGCGGCGGTCACGGCCACGCTCAACAGCGATCCGGGCAACCAGCAACGCGCGCCCAATGCCGCACGACTGGGCGCATGGAACGTGCGCCTGAAGGCGCTGGACTGGCGACAGCCGCCCGCCGCCACGCTGGCGATCAGCGCCGTTCCTTGACGCATTCACGGTGATATCCGTCACGCTATCGCCGTCCTGCGGTTGACGCGGTGCAGCAACGGCGCTAGGGATGGTGCATGGGGCTCGTTCGGGGAGGAACGATGGAGATGCGGTTTTCGAAGGTTCTGGCGTCCTGCTTGGTGCTGGCGTCGTTGGTCGCCGTGCCGGTCTTCGCGCAGGAAGCCCGGTGCCCACGCCTGCCGGCCGACAGCAGCCTGCACTAGGACGAGGTCCGCCACCCGGACCTGCTGTTCTGCAAGGCGATCAATGCGGATGGCGCGCAGGTGTTCAGCGTGATGTTGAGCCGCGAGTCGCCGTTCGAGCCGGTGCGCAGCCTGCGCGCCGAATCCAGCACCATCGATGGCCGCGAAGCGCGCTGGTATCGCACCCAGATCGCCACCCGGCCGACCCTGCAGGCGCGCGAAGCCTCGGTGGAACTT